>CALWMO010000053.1 GCA_944381965.1 uncultured Butyricicoccus sp. | reverse complement strand
TCTTTCCTGTGACCAACCTTTTTGCTGACGTAAATTTTGTATTTTTTCACCCGTTGTCATAATTAACACCACGCTTTCAAATATTCTCTTTTGTGCCTTTATAATACCAATAAAAGCTATATTTTGCAATCAATTTACATTGTCAATCTGTCAACTAGCGGTTGCACACATAAAAAACAGACGTACATATGCACGTCTGTTTCTAAAATTAGCCCCAAAGCTCATTTAACTCATTTTGAGCATTTATAACCTTTTCTTGTCTTCGCATCTTCTCTGTTTTTTTCTTAATCTCGGAAATGCAATAATCCATAATACGCTGACGAGTTACAATTCCAACAAAACAATCTCTGTCATCAATAACAGGAACAAAGTTTTGATGAAGTGCTGTGTCAAGTAAATCATTTATTTGAGCTTCTGCTCTAACTGGTTTATTTTGCACTCTACGCTCCATCTGCTCCATATACATAATATCACGTTGCTGCCATATGTTAGGGTCTGATAAAGCTCTTAAAAAATCGCCCTCTGTTACCGTTCCTATGTATTTGCCTTCTCTTGAGATTAGCGGAATAGCTGTATAACCAGCTTCCTGCATACTCTCCAGACCTTCAGCTATTGTCTGGTCGTGATATAAATAAGATACTTCGTGTTTTGGTGTTAAAAAAAACATTATATTCATAATTTTTTCTACTTCTTTCTAATACATATATACTAGATAAATTGTTTTATCTCTAAGCATATTGTACCAAAACACATGAATTCTTACAACATATTAAGCTAATATTTAACAAATTGTACATGATTTACACAAAACAATCAAAGTTTCTGCAAAATCTTTTCTATAAGTGAAACTCTTTGGAATGGAGTAATCAAATAAAGACCATGTGTGAAGTCATGCATACGGTTTGCAACATCAACAGATAGTTTAACTGCCAGTTCTTCTGCACTATCCCTGTCAAGACCTTCATACATATTTACAATGTCTTCTGGAATATCTATACCTGCCATCTCTTGGCTCATAAATAAAGCGTTTCTATGGCTTACAATAGGTATTATACCGCCTAAAATTTTGGCATCTAATGTATCGTAAGCTTTTTTAAGGTTTTCAAAAGCTCTCTCGGTATATACAGGCTGAGTTAAAAATGCACATACACCGGCATTTTGTTTTCTTACAGCTTTTCTTAGCTCTGCATCAAAGTTTTTAGCATTTACATTTAATGCACCATAAACAGAAAATGGAGAACAAAGACCATCTTCGGACAGCTGGCGGATATAATCGGCAAGCACAACCGAGTTAAATGAGAACACCGCTTTAACCTCATCTTTTGCCGCTGATGGCACAGGGTCACCGGTTACAACAAGCACATTTTGTACTCCTTCAACCGATAGACCTAATAAAAGTGCTTTTGTTGCATTTATATTTCTATCACGACAGGTCATATGTGGTATTGGGTCTAAATCCAGCTCTCTGTGCAGTTTAGCCGCTAAAAGTGAGGAGTCTACACGCACTCTAGCAACTGGACAATCAGCAATAGTTACCGCATCAACCCCCATTTGCTTGAGTTTTCTTGCACCCTCCATAAATTTTTCAATGTTTGAATCTGCGGGAGGGTCTAATTCTACTGCAATAATACGTTTGCCCTGTTTTATTTTATCTGCAAGGCGATTTTTAACATTTGTAAAGTCAGGTTTTTTATCCTTTTCCACCGATGTTACAGCCTTGGTTATAAGTTTTCCATCTAGTTTACGGCTAACCTGTTTAATATGTTCTGGAGTTGTACCACAACAACCACCAATAATATTAACACCTATTTTTACAAGCTCAGAACATCTTTCAGCAAAATAATTAGGACTGCTGTCAAAAACCGTTCTGCCATCAATAACAGTAGGATAACCTGCATTAGGCATAACAGAAAATGTCTTACCCAGATTTTGAATATCAAGTGTTTTAGTAGTTTGTAATAAATGAAGTGGCCCAGAAACACAGTTTAAACCTACTGCATCTAAATTTTTATCTTCGCAAACACGTTTTATGAGATTATGTGCAGCCAGTCCATGACGTGTAAAACCATCTGGAGTTACAGCAAAAGAGGCAATTATATATGCATCACTGCACTTTGATTTAATATATGCAGTAAAATCTGATAAATTAGTATCATCTGCTAATGTTTCAAATAAAAAGTTTGTTGCACCTAGATTTAAAAATTCATCTAAAACCGCATAAACGTCCTCTTTTTGCTCATCTATCGGACATAAATCCGCAAAAATCTTGCAGTTTTCGTTTTCAGTCGCTTTGCTTGCGTTATCCCAAGCAGATTTTATAATATTTTTAATCTGAGCTATATCACAATCAAGAGCTTTAGGAGTAGCTGCAAATGTGTTTGTTTTAATCGCATTTGCACCCGCTTTTATATATTCATTATGTATTTTTATAATACGCTCTGGGTGATTTATATTTGCCCATTCGCATTTTGAAGTGTCATCTGGATAGCAAGTGCTGTAATATGTACCCATTGCACCGTCAAAAAGTAAGATATTTTCTTTCATTTAATATCACTCTTTCTATTTTTAGCCGAGGATTTTTCTTGCTATGTCAACCGACTCCTTTGCATCTCTTGCATAGAAGTCAGCACCGATTTTATCAGCATATTCAGGGGTTAAAACCGCACCGCCGACCCAAATTTTACACTTATGACCGGACTCTCTAAGTGCTTTTATTGTCTGCTCCATACTTCCGAGTGTGGTTGTCATAAGTGCGGACAGACCTATTAGTTTTACATCTTGCTCTACTGCTGTGTTTACAACCGTTTCGATTGGCACATCTCGACCTAAATCAAGTACCTGATAACCATAATTTTCAAGTATTGTTTTAACTATATTTTTGCCAATGTCGTGAATATCGCCTTTGACAGTTGCAACTATAATTTTACCCTTAGATACTGACTTTGCACCCTTAGAAGCGATTGATTTCTTAATAATCTCAAAAGCTTCCTGTGCAGCACCCGCTGAATTTATAAGCTGAGGTAAGAAAACTACACCCTTTTCAAATCTATCACCAACCAAATCAAGTGCAGGAATTAAAAGAGTATTAACAATATCAAGCTCGGTCATACCGCTTTCTAAAAGCGACCCTGTAATCGCCTTACAGTCCTCTTTTAAACCTTTTTCAACCGCACGAATTAGAGGTGGCTCATCATCTGTGCTTTCAGTAGCACTTTGCTTAGGTGCATTTGTAGCTACAACAGTTTGTTGTGGCATTTTCATGCAAGCCTCAATGTATTCCTCAGAGTTTTTATCTCTGTTATAGATAACATTAAACACTCTAATAGCATTCATAACTGCCATGCTGTTAGGGTTTATAATAGGCATATCAAGACCATGAGCCATAGCAAGAGTTAAAAATCCGGTTGTTACAAGCTCTCTGCATGGCAGACCAAAAGAGATATTGGAAACACCAAGCACACAATGCAGACCAAGTCTATCTCTTACCATTTGCATTGCCTTGAGTGTTTCAACTGCCTTGTCTTGCTCTGCGGAAACGGTCAGTGTTAAGCAGTCAATAAACACATCTTCCTTAGGAATACCATACTCAATAGCACGGTTCATAATACGCTCTGCTATTTCAAAACGCTGCTCGGCTGTTGGTGGAAGCCCGTTACTATCCATTGCCAGACCTACAACCGCCGCACCGTACTTTTTAGCTATAGGCAGAATTTTCTCCAGAACTTCTTCTTCACCGTTTACCGAGTTTACAATCGCCTTACCGTTTACAACTCTTAAACCTGCCTCAATAACCTCTGGTTTTGTGGAGTCAATTTGTAGTGGCAAATCGGTCACGCCTTGAATAGCTTTTACCACTTTGACCATCATTTCAGCTTCATCTATATCAGGTAAACCTACATTTACATCTAAAATATGAGCACCTGCGTCCGCTTGCTCAACCGCTTGATGTAAAATATAATCCATATCGCCTTCACGAAGTGCCTGCTGGAAACGTTTTTTACCAGTTGGGTTAATTCTTTCACCGATAACACGCACACCATCAATTCTAACAACATTTGTTGGAGAGCAAACTTCAGATTGACGTGTTATTTGCCTTTGAGCTGGGGTTTTACCCTGTGTGCGTTTTACAATCTCAGCGATATATTCCGGAGTTGTGCCACAGCAACCGCCCAAAATGCTTACACCCATAGATAAATATTGCTCCATAAGTTCGGCAAACTCTACTGCATCAATATCATATTCGCTTGTAGCTGGGTCAGGAAGTCCGGCATTTGCTTTAACAATAATAGGTAAGGTTGTAGCTTTGCACATACGCTCTACAATTGGCATAAGCTCCTTTGGGCCAAGAGAACAGTTTACACCTATTGCATCTACTCCAAGACCTTCTAATGTCATTGCCATAGCTTCAACTGCACAACCTGTGAAGGTTCTGCCGTTTTGCTCAAAAGTCATTGTCACATAGATAGGAAGTTTTGTGTTTTCCTTTGCCGCAAGCACAGCCGCTTTAACCTCATATAAATCGGTCATTGTTTCAAATATTACAAGGTCTGCTCCGGCACTTTCGCCCGCAACTAACATCTCTTTAAAGATTTCGCATGCACTTTCAAAAGCAAGTGTACCATAAGGCTCTAAAAGCTGACCGATTGGCCCAACATCAAGAGCTACTTTTGCTTTTGTGCCGCTTGCTGCATCTTTTGCACATTTAATAGCGGCTTTTACAACTGTTTCAACGCTTTCGCCGCTTTTTTGCAGTTTATAACTGTTTGCACCGAATGTATTAGCATAAATTATATCAGAACCCGCATCAATATAAGCCTTATGTATCGCCTTAATTTTCTCTGGCTCGGTTAAACATAAAATTTCCGGACTATGACCTGCAACTAAACCGTTTTTTTGCAGCATAGTTCCCATTGCACCATCTAAATAAATAATTTTATTTACCACAGGTTTTCCCCGCCTTTCTAAATCTACAATTTTCAAACATAGAACAATAAGCACAACCTCTAAAGCGTTTGGTTTGCTTTTTATCTGCAATACCTATAATTGCAGTTACTGACTTTCTAGGGGTTAAAATACATGAATCTGTAAGCATTAAACCGATTTGACGTTGAGTGTCTAGTAAATTTACCATTTCAGTTTGAAATGATATAGGCATATCGCCATAACCAGCACTAAATCTGTCAGTTAAATATTCTATATTTAGCTTTTGTTTTATTTCTTCCTCTACTTTATCGCAAACCGCCTCTATCGCAGATGAACCGCAACAATCAAGAATAATTGCATTTGACATATTGCGAATTTCTGCCATTCTGATAACTCTTTCTATGTCTGCACCCAAAGTTGCAGCAATAAAAATGCACTTTTTGCAGTCTTTTAACATAGCGGCTATATCATTGCCAATCAAAGCAACCTGTGGCTCTTTTAAAACAGGAGTTTCATTTTTCCATTCTATATCAAAAACCTTATATGTCCATCTAGGTTTTATACTGTCAAGAGTTATTCTTATACATTCATCAATTTGGTTTTGCACATCTTCAGGAATTTCACTTCCTCGCCAACCGAGATATTGCAAAACCTCTGCTTTTGAAAACTCTGAAAGCTTAATTTCCATATATTACACCCCACTTTTCTAAAAAAATATTATACTTTAGCATTATATCACAGTGATAAATAAAAAAACAATAGGAATCAAGGTTTAAACCTCAATCCCTACTATCTTACCGCCGAAAAATTCAGCTTCTTCTATTTCATGGGTTATCATTATAACAGTTTTGTTTTGAAAATAACCCTTCATTTCATGCAAAACAAGCTGTTTTGTGTCTTTATCCAAGCCTTTAAGCGGTTCATCTAAAAATAACACATCAAATTCAGACATTAAAGCCCTTAATATACTAACTCGTCTTTTCATACCGCCTGAAAGCGTGCTGACAAGTTTATTTTCAGTTATTCCCATTTTACAAAGTGCATTTTGTACGGTTTTCTTATCATTTTTAGCATTTACAAGCCTTATATTTGATATTACATCAAGTTCTTCACATAGTCTATCCTCTTGGAAAACCGCCCTTATTTTTTTGTTTTGCAATCCTATTATAGTTCCACTATCCTGCTTTTCAAGATTCATAAGTATACGAAAAAGAGTTGTCTTTCCGGCTCCCGATTTGCCCATTATACAGGTTATTTTTCCATACCCAAATATTGCGGAAAAATTATTTAAAACCTGTTTTTCACCATATGCCTTGCACAGATTTTGTATTTTTATATCTTGCATTTTTATCAATCCATTCTCAGCACTAAAATTTTAATTTTAGACAACAAAAGTAAAAATAAACGCTCAAAAAACAGGCTAACACACACTATAACAAGTGTCCATGCAAATAAATCGGGCGTATCAAGATAAACTTTAGCTTGCTGTAAACATTCACCTATTGAGCCATCAGGCATACCGATAACTTCGGCCGCCACTCCTGATTTCCAACTTAAACCAAGACATACCGCACACGCTGATTCAAAATACTTAAAGATATGAGGTATATATATGTAACGCATTTGTTTTATAGGTGGAATTTCAAAAACCTGTGCCATTTCATGCATTTTGCTGTCAATGGTGCGAATGCCAGTCAGTATATTGCTATACATAACTGGCATAACCATTAGAAATGAAATTAAAACAGCTAGATTTTTGGAGGAAAACCAAATCAGAGCTAAAATAATAAACGATGCAACGGGAATAGAGCGAATAGTGAGCATAAAAGGTGCTAACAGCTCATCTACTCTTTTAAATCGGCTTGCCAAAACAGCAAGCAGACAACTTATTATAACAGCAATTATAAAACCGCCTATAATTCTGCTTGCTGAAAAAGCTATGGCAAGCCAAAAATCTTTAGTGATAATCAGCTCAGATAACCTTGTAATCACTCTTACAGGTGATACAAGCAGTATTTGCTGATTTAATCTCATGCTGACTACTTGCCATACAATAAGCCAAAATAAAACCGCCCATAATTTAATATTTTTTCGCATTATCCCAAATAATAGAAATCATCTGCTGGCATTTTACCGCCGATAGTCTTTGGATTTTGCTCATTTAGTACAGCTAAATAACCAGATAGCTTTTCCTTCATTTCATCGCCTTCGATAAATGTTATATTACATTCTGGAATAGCCTTTACTGCAACTTCCTCTGGTACAATGTCAAACTTACCAACAAGTTTAGCCGCCTCTTCTACATTTTCATTTGTAAACTGAACAGACTCTTTATAGTGGTCTAAAAATGCTGAAATAGCCTGAGGATTTTCATCAATCACGCTTTTTTTAGCTACCACAACACCTGTGATTAGTGCAGATGGGTTTTCTTCATTGGCTTGCAGTTTGTCCCACTCCTCGTTTAAGTCAAGAGCTACTCTTATTTTATCACTCTTAGTCTGTGCAGTGGTTACAAATGGCTGAGGTAAAAGTGCAATGGCATTTTCATTTGCCATAAGTGCAGAAAGACATTCGCTGTGTTCGCTTTTCCACTCGATAGTCACATCTGTAACTGGGTCTATGCCGTTTTCGCTCAGAATATAGTTTAAAGTATACTCTGGGGTTAAGCCCTTACCGCTCGCATAGATTGTTTTTCCTCTCATATCCTCTACGCTAGAAATATTTTGACCATTTTCTACAATATATAATACACCCAAAGTATTAATTGCGATTACATCAATTTCGCCTTGTGTGTTGTTATATAAAACTGATGCGAGATTTGCCGGAACTGCCGCAATATCAAAACCATCTTCATTGTTTATCTTAGCGGATATTTCATCAGCTGCCGCTGCGATTGTAAAATTATAATTGTTATCTGTCATCTTGCCTTGCTCTGCATCGTCCATAAACTTAACAAGTCCCATAGCTGTTGACCCTTTAAGTGCTGCGATATCTAAATCAACTGCTTGTGCTTGTCCTTCTGATTTAACAGAACCCTTATTATTATCCTCATTTGTACCACAACCGGCAACTAAACCAGCTGTAAGTGCAAAGGCACAAAAAATTGCTGTGAGTTTTTTCATTTTTTAATCTTCCTTTCTCATTATATAAACAAGTTAGATAATACTAACATATTTATTTTATATTGTAACTAAACATTTAGTCAATACTTAGATTTATCAAAAGAGATATAAACCTTATGTTTTAATAATTGAAAATTTTTCAAACCACAGTTATAATATGCATGAATAAAATATGAAAGTAGGCTTAAAATGAACCTCCAAATTATAAATGATGTTTTAGATGAATTTTATAATCTTTGTGAAATTCCACATGAATCAAAAAACGAAAAACAACTTTCTGATATGCTAAAAAAATATCTTGCTGAGTTTTCACAAAATATAGTGCAAGATGATTTAGGAAATATATGGGCAGATATTCCCGCAAGTGATGGTTATGAAAATATGCCGTGTGTTGCACTGCAAGCTCATATAGATATGGTATATGCAGTAGGAGAAAATCCAGATAAAACCGGTAAAATTTTAACCCAAATAGAAAACGAATATCTTACAACAGGCGGCACAAGCTCACTGGGTGCAGATTGCGGTGCAGGTGTTGCAGTTATTTTCTGGCTGCTTAAAAACATTAAACATTGTCCTATTAGAGTTATTTTAACTGTTCAAGAGGAAATAGGTCTTATCGGTGCATCTAAAATTTCAAGTGAGAGTGTAGAAAATATAAACTACCTTATAAATTTAGATGGATTTTCTGCAAACAGACTTATTATAGGTGCTGCTGGCGGTATGAGAGAGCATTTCTCACGTCCTTTAGAGCTTGTAAGTTCCCCTGCTGGTAAATCATATGAGATAACTGTTTCTGGTCTTAGCGGTGGTCATTCTGGCTTTGATATTGATAAAAACCGTGGTAATGCAGTTTTAATTCTAGGTGAAATTTTAAGAAAATTACAAACTAAAACACCTTTTGCAGTTGCATCTTTTAATGGTGGTGAAGCTTTTAATGCTATCCCTTACACTGCATCTGCTAAAATTATAACCGCTATTTCAGCTAAAGATACGCTAGAACAGATATCAAATGAAATTTTAACAAGATATAAACAAACAGATAGCTCTGCTAAGGTTAATATAACAGATTGTGAAAACCCTGAAAAAGTATGGTCTGGTGAGCTTTTAAACTCTGTGCTAACCGCTTTAGGTGGTTTTGCAAATGGCGTATACCAAATGCATGATAAGCTTAAAACCACTGTCAGTGACTCGTCCAACCTTGGCAGAATTTATGAGCAAGATGGTGAGCTTTGTATTGATGCAATGATTAGATATATGGACGAAAATGCTTGTCAGGCACTGCATCAAAGCCATATACTTGTTTGCAGTATGTGCGGTTTTATGAGTGTTGTCCGTACACATTATCCTGCTTGGAAACCTAAAACCGACGGTATTATGCTTAACAAAATAACAGAATTATATAAAGCTGAGCATAATTCTTTACCAGAAATTTTAGCCCAGCATGTAGGTTTAGAACCATCTTATTTTACAAAATATAATAAAAATCTTGAATGTGTCTGCATGGGTATGGATATATATGATTGTCATGCACCATCAGAGCGTTTAAAACTCGACAGTATACCGCCTTTTGTGCGTATTCTTT
>CALWMO010000052.1 GCA_944381965.1 uncultured Butyricicoccus sp. | reverse complement strand
TAATGACGTCTATTTTTATGCTTATATTGAATTAGGTGTCAAAATGACGCCTTCACAAAATGTCAAGTATATCGTAGACCAGTTAAGCAAAGTCAATAGATTTATGAAAAATTGTATGCTGAAAATAGGCATAAAAAACCAGACCCTGGCTATGAGGGATTAGAGTATCGAATATAGGTAGCAACCTATGCGGTATAGAGCATACCCAGATGGCGAGCGTGCTCCTCTGGTTTCCGCAGTTCAAAAGGTTTCTGGTCTCTGAGGACTGCAAAAATGATATTAGTCAATTTGTGCATGACAGCGGCAAGAGCGACCTTATTAGGCTTAGCTTTGCACTTTTTCTCGTAGTAGTCTGCTAAGATTGGATTCGGCGGCAAAGACTTGCCATGTTTACAAATAGCATTGTGTGCGGCCATATGTAATGCGGCACGTGCATATGGAGATCCACGCTTGGAGAGTTTGTTTTTCGTTCCGGTAAAGGTTCCCGATTGCCGTTCAGATGGGTCAAGACCAAAATAGGCAGATAGTTGTTTGGGCTTATGAAACAGGGAAATATCTCCCAACTCTGCTAAAATAACTGCAGCACTGAACTTTCCAATCCCGGGGATTGAACACAGCAGTGCAATGTTGTTATGGATAGACGGCTCATCTACAATGAGCTTTTGCATAGCATCCTCAAGAGATTTCTTACAGGTATAGAGAGAATCCAACATCGTAACCAGACTGTGGATTACACTGGGGTCTCCGGCAGAGCGAAGTCCAATTTTCTGTGCAGCCATAGCACATTCCTTCAACCGATCTGCTTTTGTTTTTGCAAATACAGCTCCGCGACCATTGGCAGCAGAGATGACCTCCGCAATGTTCTCTACATTTGTGCAAACCAATGCAGCCGGTGTTGGAAAGTGTCGTAATACGGCACGTGAACTGACACCTCCAACATCGGAAAATATTTTATCGTAGCCTGGAAAAATTTGATCCAGGAGTGCTGTCAATCGATTCTTGTATCGTGTAATGTCCGTCATCAGTTCTGCTCTCTGACGACAGAGCAGCCTCAGTCCACGAATGGCATCCTGTGGAATCTGTGATGTGCGCAGAACTCTTATCCGATAGAGCATGGCGAGCCTACGAGCGTCTACTTTGTCTGTTTTTCTCTTACGAATTTCAAAATTTTTCATAGAGCTGCTTTGAAGAGGATTTACAACAATAACCTCAAAGCCTGCTTCACTGAAGAACTGATGCAGAAGCAGATGATAATGTGAAGTTGATTCCATTACAAGTATAGGCTTATGACCGTATTCTTGTTCCATTCCCTGTAAAATCTTCAGTGCACGTTGCATGGAAGTTAGGTCATGATAGATTTTTTCCCTTACCAGTACTGTATTCTGCGGCGAAAGCACGCAGAGATCGCTGAAGCGTTTACTGACATCAATGCCACCTACCAGAATTTCCTTCATAGTATATTCCTCCTTACGGGACAGGTTTACCTTTCCACAGAAGCAATAGGCGCGTAATGAACACAGGTAACAGCCAAGCTGACCCAACCAGTCAAAACATTGAATCTTCTATGGGTAAACGGGCGGTCTACGTTGTTAGTAATTCCATAAGGAAACCAAGCAAGCAATTCATCCACTTTCAGTCCCATTCTGATTTCAATTTTATGATATATTCTGATAATAATCAACTTGGCTGTCACATTGGATGAACAAGAAGTTTCATCATATAGATTGTACCAGCAAGCAATGCATCTGGCTATCCAAATGCAAATTTAGCTTGTCGAGGATAGTTTTCCCAATCCCCTTTTAAACACAAAATTTCATTTTATGGCTACGCATTTTCAAATGCTAAAAAAATCATACTTCAAGAAGTATGAAAGCTAGTATACATTTTTAATTAAGTGGTTAAAAGGGTAACCCACTTTTTTGAATTAGTCCGTGCTAATTCGTTGCTTGCTAATACTTAGTCCATTCGCCTTTACCATACCAGTATAAGTATTATAACTATATTTTGGGGGTATGAAGTTTCAAAATTAGATGAAGAAAATAATACTATAAGTTTTATTATTTCTCAATATAAAAAATTGATTAGCTCATAAATAATTAATTTAATCAAGTTAAAACAAAAGCTCCCCATATGTCATACATTTAGGGAGCTTTTTGTTTCTATCTAAGAATTTATAATTTATTTCTAATACATAAAAATTATATTCGTAACAACGTTATGTAAGTTATAGTAATATTTTTTTGACTTTCCTATGCAAATACATCAGTTCCCGACTGATAATCATCTAAAATTCCAGGCTTGACTGGCATACCCCAATTCCAAGATGGGTCTCGCTGATGTACATATTCTCCAAGCCTATTAGCCTCTTGGAGATGAATTTGATTTAATGTCCATCCAGCAGCAGCTCGTTTTTCTGGAGGTAATGTCATAACATATGCATTTATAATATCACCAGTTCTATTCGTACCATCGCTCATTCCACCACGTTCTACCATACTTTCAAACACCAAATCTTTTATCTTATTTGCTACTCCTTCATCAACAGGGATAATACGACGATGATCCGTTCTACCTGTAATGTCCATACCTTCTGGACAATATGGATTTACATGACCAGGAGGTGGTAAAGAACCATTGGGGAGTTTTGGAGTTGATTGCAGATTTTTAGCTTTATCGCTTTGTTGCATAAATCTAGCTATTTCAGTGATTGTCATAAAAATACCTCCTATTCAAATTCTAATAACACTAAACTATACTTTATGAATAACTATCATAACCATAGTTTACAGTTATACGTGCTGTTGCCGTAGAAACATCTGTAAATGCAGAGCCACGATTATAAATGTATATTTTCCAAGTACCTTTTGCATAATAATCATTAAACTCATCAAATTTGACTCTACTACTAGCACTTATATATCGCTCTGCCTGATGACCATTAGGATCTACAACAACAATGTAAAATGGAATACTTCCTCTACTCACAGTAACATTTAACTCAACTGCTGTTACACAGGCATTTTCTGAAATGCTTCCAGAAGAAGCATTGAATGTTTTTGACTGAGAACCAGCCATGCTGTTCATAATTCCTGTTCCACCAGTGAAGTAATTGTTATAGATATACATAGGATTAATTATGCTTTCAGTATTAAATTGAGTAGCAGAAGCAGATATGCCAAACATAGAACACAACATCAATACTACTAGACAAATAGACATCATTCTTTTTTTCATAATCTGTACTCCTTTTAATATGTGATTTAATATTATTGTTTAAATATTTTCTGTCTTGTCAACACAAAAATTTCATATACAATCCTCCATTCACATTGACCATCATCTAAAGGTTATTAAACTATGTTATTTTTTACATCGTCAAACTAATTTAAAAAATAATATAGCAATATTTTTTATTTCTAATAATATCCATTTTTTTAATTATTATATAAAATATCCATATAATAATATAGCTTTATAATAAAATAAAAACCCACGATATTCAAATTCGTGAGTTTAGATTTATATTTTCAAACTAAGTATATTTGCAATTGCTTCTGGTGCATATTTATTAACTTCATGCCCTACATTAGGGATAATATATAATTCTGCTTGTGGTAAAATTTCGCTTAATTTTTTGGCTGCTTTAAGATTTATAATGTCCTTTTCTCCGCAAATAATGGTTACAGGGCATTTAATTTTATTTAAATCTTTGCTTAAATCCAATAAACGCATGGAATGAGCTAATTTAATAACATCTTTTTTTGATATGCCGATATTTGCAAACGCTTTTTGTGGCATAAAACGAAATAAAAGATTTTGAAAATCTATAATAAAACTAGGAACTTTATATTGTACACCAATTAAAACTAAAGAGTTAACTTTATCACTGTTACGAATTGCATAGTTAAGTGCCAGAATTGCACCAAGAGATACTCCACATATATTAAATGGCTCTGTAATATTAGCATATAACTTTTCTAATCCAAACAATATTTTAGAGTAAGTAATATCATTTTCTGATAAATAAAAAAGTTCTGGACATTCTGAATTCAAATATAAAGTTTGTTTAATTACTTCGTTCCAATCATTAGATGTTTGCCCTAAACCATGTAAAAAGATTGTTTTCATTCCTTTGACACTTCCTTCTTTTTAAAACAACATAAATAATCTAAACAAAAACACACAATAGACAATGAAAGAGTGATTAAACTATTAAATATATTAACAGTAAAATCAAATTGCTTTTGTGGTATAAAATAAACTACAAGATGTGTAATAATAATTGATAAAGGTATAAAAATCAATAATGTAAGTCCAGAAGTACGCCATAAATGTTTATTATATTTACAAAAAAGTATATATATAATCCAAATCGAAACAATAGAAGCAAGTGCAATACAAGTGCCAAGTTTAAAAATAATAACTTTTTTCAAAAGTAATGCTAATATTGATAGAAATGGAATTGGAATGACACTAATTATTATTAAAGTTTTCAAAATAATTTTCGTTTTTGCTGTCAATAAAGGAAGTAGTAATAGCAATAATGCAATAGTTGAAATAATAACAATAAAAGACCATGATAAATTTTTAGAAGTAAAATAATCACAAATTATACATATACAATTAGAAATTAATACTATGATAGATATAATTATAAAAATATTAGTTTTAAATTTTTCAGATAATTTATAAGTTCTTTTTTTAAACTGTAATTCATCTGGCTCAACTAATTCATCTTTAATAAGATAATCAGAAGATACATTAAAAATATTGCTAAGCTGAGCTATAAAATCTAAATCTGGAGTAGATTGATTTAATTCCCATTTTGAAATGGTTTGCCTTGTAACAGTTACTTTTTCAGCAAGTGCTTCTTGTGAAAAACCTTTTTGCTTTCTTAATTTTTGTATTTTTTCTCCAAGTGTCATATAACTTTCTCCTTGATATTAAATATAAAAAATTATATCAAATAAGTCCATTTATATCTATCAATACAAACAGGAAATGACGCAACGAAACGTTGCAATAGAAACTTTAATGTATAAATATCAATTATTTTTAAAATAAATTATGGAATTTAATATATATTTGTTAAAAATCTTTCTAAAAGTAATTGATTTTTCTTTACTGATGGATATTATCATTTTATAATACATTTGAGATGTTAAAAATGAGCTATCTAAGTGTAAATAAATTTGCCGAAAAAGTCGGAGTTAGTATACAAGCTATATATCAAAGAATTAAATGAGCTGAACCAGAATTTATGAAATTCGTCACTAAAGAAGATAGCTCAACCAAAATATCAAAAGATGATGTAATATTATTTAAAAATGTCAATGTTGACACTAAATTTGTAAACGTTGATATTGAGCAAATGCAAAATGAAATAAGTAAATTACTTGAAATACAAGAAAAACATTTAAAACAGATAGAAACTTTATATACTCAATTAAGTGACAAAGACAAACTAATGAAGAAAGATATTATCATTAAAATAACATATCACGTAGATTTAGTTAAAAAAACACAGGCAATTAGTGTTAGTTGCCTGTGTTTTTTTAGAAAATATGTAATAATATTTTAATTTAGCTATGTTCAGTCCAATTTTCCACACCGTTTTTCTTGGTGTAATCATGGCTATTGGTAGATTCTATAATATGATAATATGACCAATGTTGTTCAGTCACATCAGAGAACATACGAAGTTCATCTTTGTGCTGATTTATATATGTGGTGTCTGCAGAACGACCTAACATACGATTAGTAATTGTGGTTACTTCTGCACGAGTTATAGTATTATTAGGACGGAATGTACCATCTTCATAACCATTTATCCAACCATATTTAATTGAACCAATTATCTGATTATAGAACCAGTCATCTGCTTATATATCAGAGAAGATATTTTTTCCTGTTTCACTACCGTTTGTAAATCTCATGGCAATTACAGTAAATTCTGCACGAGTTATAAAACGTTCAGGTGAAAACTTTCCATCACCAGTTCCAAGAACAATACCAAGTGAAGCTAAAGTATTTACAGCATTAGCATACCATGCATCTGAATCAACGTCATCGAAAGAAACTGTAATAGGTACATTTTTATCAAGTAGAAGATTATAGAACATCTATGTAACTTCTGCACGAGTCATATTATTATCTGGTGCGAAAATTCCTGTATCATATCCATTTAAGTACGCAATATGTTCTTCAGTATTCAGAGAATTAGATACTCCAGTAGAATCAGGATTTGCTATTTCAAATTTAACTTTAACATTTACATCTGAATTTGGCATTTTAAATGTATAGTGTCCTGAATCTGCAGTTAATGAAATTTGATTTCCATTTTCATCAGTTGCAATTATACTTTCTACTGTACCTGAAGTTGTAATTATAATATCCTCTCCTGATTCAGCTTTATTTTTATCAGCGGTTGCTGTGCCATTGCCTATAGATTGTACATTAACTGTATACTTTGTTGTGTTGTTATCTTCGACATCTGTATCAGACTTTATTGCATCAGCTTTTATAATTATATTACCATTTATATTATTTATAGAGATTTGACCTGTTTTTTCGTCATATGCTCCACTAGTAATATTTACACCGCCCATAGTAACTGAAACATTATTTATTTCATAATCAGTATCAGCAGTTAAAGTAGTGCTATAGCTACTATTGAAAGCAATCATAACATCATTATTGCTACTAGATACATTTTTCAAATCATAAGCAATGCTATATGTATTTTGTTTCCATACAGCATATAGCGTTACAGTTTTACCATCTTTATCAATTAGACCATCTGCTGTTGCTTGGTCGGTCTTGACAACATTACCAGAAGGTGTTATTGCCCAGCCTACAAACTCATAACCACTATATGTGTGTGTAAATGTGTTTTGTGATAATGTTTGAGTGGTATCCCAAGTAACATTTGTCATATCATTCATGTTACCTTCACCACCGTTGGCATCAAACTTGATAGTACCCTTATACGGTGTCCAAGCACCGCCAAATGTAACAATTACATCTGTTTTACCTCTAAATTGTTCGGTAGAAAGAGAACCGCCTGAGATATCAATGGTGTATGCACCATCACTACTTTTATATGTGCCATCATTCTGTTTGGTCAGAGGAATGTTTGTTCCATCTATAGATAGTGTTGGCACCCAGCCACCAAACTTATGATAACTTGCATCTTGACTAATTTTTTGAATATAGTGGGTCTGACCAACTTTCACCGACTGTTCTGAAGGCAAAATAGGTACACCATCTGGGATATGATGCCCATCATTATTATTGGTATACTCATATTTGACAGTAATTTTCTGTATCTTGTCTGGATTGAGAGTCCATTTACCTATTAAAGTTAGGTCATAGCTTGGCATAGTGAATGAACTATTTGGCTCAACTTTTGAGTTGTCATCTGAGCGATACCAACCATCAAAAGTATAACCATCTAAACTTGTTAATGGTGCAGCCTCTGCTGTAACACTGGCGTTATCCTCTACTACTGTACTTTGTGGAAGTTTAACATCATTTGGTACATCACCAGTAAATGCATAGCTTAACTGATAACTGTTAGCAGGAGGAGCTGTGGAATTATCCTGTTTATTCCATAGACGGACTGTTCTGGAAGATGCAGTTCCAGCATTGTCAGTTGCATAAGCTGTGCCGTCCCAGAAAGCATAACCGTCGTTATTATAATCATTATTTTCCTGTAATGTTGTTTTTATGCTGACGGATATTTCTGTACCAGTATATAATCCCTCAAATACACCTTGAAGAGCATAGCTACCATCTGGTAATTGCTTAACAGATGGTTCTTCAACCACACGACCGCCTATATAGCCAGTAGGTGAACCAGAGTTGACAATTTCGGTGGTACTTACATACCAGCCTGCATCAGTATAGCCGTTTTCAGCAGTACCTTGGAACTGCTTAATCTTATCTGGAATTGGGAAATTTAAAGTAATAAGACCAGACTTAGCACCAATATCGCCGACATATTTTACGGTGACTTTATAATTAATGGTATCATAAGCTTTTACCATATCTGGGTGTACATATACTGATGAATTTTGTTCATCGGTATATGTGGTTTTATTTGATAATGGCAAAATATTTGCAGCCATAACTAAAGATTTATCATTAGTTATTTCATTTTGAGCAGTATTTTCGTCTAAATAAGTTTCTGGAAGTGTTACAGGGGTTTCCACTGTATCTTCTGTAGGAAACTCTGGAAGTACAACAGGAATATCTTCTGTAGGAAGTTCTGGAAGTACCACAGGGATATCTTCTGATTCTTCTACAGCAGTTTCTGGAGTTTCAACAATTGATAGATTTATTGGTTTACCGTCTTGTAAAACTGTGCCAGTAAATATATTTCGGATTTCCTGCATCATAGGTGAGGTCTCTGTACCAGATTCTAATGTAGCGGTTGATGGCACTCTTGAGAACATACTATTAACAGAAAAATCACCACTCTGAGCTCTTAGTCCTGACCAAGATAAATCTAGGTTAGTAAGACTAGAGCAATTAAAGAACATTGTATTTGCATTTGTTAAATTAGGCAATACCCAGTTGCCAAGGTCAATACTCTCTAAACTTGAACAACTGTAAAACATACTATACATACTTGAAAGATTAGGGAATGTTGCTCCGCCCTGTGGAGTGTCAAAGGTAACAGTTTTTAGACTATATGAACCAGAGAAAAGACTTGAAAATGATTTGACAGCATTAGTTTCTCCAAGTTTTATGCTGCCTTCTATAGTTTTGAGCTTAGGGCAATTATAGAACATGTGGTCTATAGAAGTAGCATTGGAAATATTGAAGTCATCTCCTAAAACAATGCTCTCTAAATTATCATTACTTGCAAGCATATATGTCATATAAATAACATTTGATGTATTAAATGTACTTAAATCTAATTTTCTAAGTTTTTTACAGTTTTGAAACATGGTAGACATGGTAGTTACTTTTTCTGTGTTAAAATTAGATATATTAAGTTCAGTTAATGCAGAGCAATAATAGAACATAGAACCCATACTAGTTACATTCTGTGTGTTAAAGTTAGATAAATCTAACTTTGTCAAAGAATGGCAATCTCTGAACATATGCGACATATCCTTAACATTTGTTGTATTAAATGTAGATACATCAAGTTCAGGTAATGCATAGCAATAACCGAACATATAGCTCATATTAGTTACTTTTTCCGTGTTAAAATTATCTCCAAAATCTATATTAGTCAAATTTGAACACCTATTGAACATTGCGTTCATATAAATCACGTTATTGGTTTTAAAAGAACTTAAATCTAAGCTTTCAAGTTTTTGACAGTAGCCAAACATGCTGGACATGCTAGTTACTTTTTCTGTGTTAAAACTAGATAAGTCAAGTTCAGTTAATGCAGAGCAATGATAGAACATAGTACTCATGTAAATCACATTTTGTGTGTTAAATTTAGATACATCTAACTCTGTCAAAAGATAGCAATCTCTGAACATATGCGACATATCCTTAACATTTGCTGTGTTAAATTTAGATACATCAAGTTCAGTTAATGCAGAGCAATAACCTAACATGTAGCTCATGCTAGTTACTTTTTCCGTGTTAAAATTATCTCCCAAATTTATATTAGTCAAATTTGAACACCTAGAGAACATAGAAGACATACTAGTCACGTTATTGGTTTTAAAAGAACTTAAATCTAAACTTTCAAGTTTTTGACAGTAGCCAAACATTGCGGACATGGTAGTTGCTTTTTCGGTGTTAAAACTAGATAAGTCAAGTTCAGTCAATGCAGAGCAATAATAGAACATGTAGCCCATAGTAGTTACATTCTGTGTGTTAAATTTAGATACATCTAACTCTGTCAAAAGATAGCAATCTCTGAACA
>CALWMO010000051.1 GCA_944381965.1 uncultured Butyricicoccus sp. | reverse complement strand
GAAATTCTGGAAACAGGTATCAAGGTTGTTGACCTTATCGCACCTTATGCAAAGGGCGGTAAAATCGGTCTGTTTGGCGGTGCGGGCGTAGGTAAAACAGTTCTTATTATGGAGCTGATTAATAACGTTGCTAAGCAGCATGGTGGTATTTCTGTATTTACTGGTGTAGGTGAACGTACTCGTGAGGGTAATGACCTTTACCTAGAAATGCAGGAGTCTGGCGTTATCAACAAGACAGCACTTGTTTACGGTCAGATGAACGAGCCACCAGGAGCTCGTATGCGTGTTGCTCTTTCTGGTCTTACAATGGCAGAATATTTCCGTGACGAAGAAGGTCAGGACGTACTTCTGTTTATTGATAATATCTTCCGTTTCACACAGGCAGGTTCTGAGGTTTCAGCACTTCTGGGTCGTATGCCTTCTGCGGTAGGCTATCAGCCAACCCTTGCAACCGAAATGGGTGCACTTCAGGAGCGTATTACATCTACTAAGAAGGGTTCTATCACTTCTATTCAGGCTGTATATGTGCCAGCGGACGACCTGACTGACCCAGCTCCAGCTACTACTTTCGCACACCTTGATGCAACTACCACTCTTTCTCGTGAAATTGCATCTGTTGGTATTTATCCAGCAGTTGACCCTCTGGATTCAAGTTCACGTATCTTAACTAAGGAAGTTGTTGGTGTTGAGCATTATGAAGTAGCTCGTGCTGTGCAGTCTATTCTTCAGCGTTATAAAGAGCTTCAGGATATTATCGCAATTTTAGGTATGGACGAGCTTTCTGATGAGGATAAGCTGACAGTTGCTCGTGCAAGAAAAATTCAGAATTTCTTATCTCAGCCATTTAGCGTAGCAGAACAGTTTACTGGTATGCAAGGTAAATATGTTCCAGTTAAGGAAACAATTCGTGGCTTTAAGGAAATTCTTGAAGGTAAGCATGATAATCTGCCAGAATCTGCGTTCTTATTTGTAGGCACCATTGATGAAGCTGTGGAGAAGGCAAAGAAGGAGGCGTAATTTATGTCTACCTTTCATCTAAAAGTATTAACAGTAGACCGAGTGTTTTTTGAGGGCGATGTTGAACGCATCGTTGTTCGTACAACTCAAGGTGATGTTGGTATTTTGCCAAACCATGTGAAATATCTTGCTGCACTTGGTATAGGTGGTCTTACTATCATAGCTGATGGTAAATCACGCACAGCAGCAGTTGCAGGTGGCTTTGTAGATGTATCTAAAGAGCAAACTGTAATTTTAGCCCGTACTTGTGAATGGGCTGATGAGATTGATATAAGCCGTGCACAAAGTGCAGAAGAGCGTGCCAAGGCTAAGCTTCAACAAAAGCTTAGTGAGCATGAACAGGATATTGCAAGCATCAAGCTTAAAAAGGCTATCAACCGTATCCGTATAGCAAGCAAATAAAGCTTAAAAAAGAGTGTATTCAATCCCGAATACACTCTTAATTTTTTTTGAAAAAATTTTATAATTTTGTTGACAAAATATAGGGTAGGTGATATAATAATCTCACGCCGCCATGGCGGAACTGGTAGACGCAAGGGACTTAAAATCCCTCGGTAGCGATACCGTGCCGGTTCGATTCCGGCTGGCGGCACCAAAAAAACCTCGTACTTAATGTACGGGGTTTTTTGCTTTGTATAAAAACATATTTATATGAATGTTATAGTCAGTTGACATATTGACAACAAGTATTGCTTGTTGTTTTTTATTTAGAATGTTATATTCCTTATACCACATAAAGTAGGAGGTTACATATGAAGTTTAATGAAAAACTGTTGGAGATGCGAAAAAAACAAGGGTTATCTCAAGAAGAGTTGGGAATGGAATTGCAAGTTTCAAGGCAGACAATATCTAAGTGGGAAGCAGGACAATCTTATCCAGACTTTCAGCGATTGGTTATGCTTAGTGACTATTTCAATATAACCTTGGACGAATTAGTTAAAAATATTGATGTGCAAGATATAAGAGAAAGAAATTTAACAGATGAAAAAATATCTTCAATATTTTTAGATGTAGAAAGAGTAAAAAATATATGTTCAGATATTATAAAATATTTGTCAATTTTGGGATATTTTATTTTAGGTTTTACGAGTATTGTGTTTGTTATAGCTATAATAAGAAAAATTTTATAAATATTTAAGTAAACAACGAAAAACGACGGCTTTTAAGCCGTCGTTTTTCGTTACATACTTGGGGAGTGGGATACTTAAAATCCCGAAAAGAAAAAAGAGAAAAAGAGAAAAAGAGAAAAAGGAATATATAGAAAGAAGATATGAGCTAAATTAAAAGGGGGAGGAAGTGCGGAAGGGGGGAAATTTTAATCCTTCCACACTTCAATAAAAAAGGAATAGGGAAAAAGAGGGGTTTTTAAAGTAAAGAAAATCAATAATTATTGCACTGCCATGCCGAATAATCAAAAAGGGGGAAATATTATTCGGTGCATTTTGAAAAAATGCGGCATATTGATATGTTGCGAAATTTTTAATTCGTAATGCATTTGATTGAATCTCTTGTGCTTTACGAGTATTAGTATATCATGCTTTTTCCTAAAATTGTGAACACATTATGAATGGACTGTGAAACAATTTTAAAGAACTGGTAAATTTGGTTCAAATTCTATTCATATATAAAATTTGTGTAAAGAAGCTTACAAAAGATATCAATTTTCGCTCATTCCAAGCTCTTCAAGTGCATTCATCAGAGGTAAAACCATCTGCTTTTTTCGACTCACTACACCTTGTAAGTGTACACAGTTGCCCGTAATCTCGTCTATCGCAAAAGCTGTTTTAACAAGTTTATCTGAATTTTTGCCGATAAATAGCAATCTTGTGTTTTCTTCTATAATATCTGTAAGCATTACAAACATCATTGCTAGACCTGATGATGGTAAACAATTTTGCATATAAGATAACATTCTAGGTTCAAGTGTTGAAAGATCATCACTACTAACACTTGTAACTTGAGAAATAGCAATTCTTCTGCCTTTAGCTTGATAATATTTATAATCAGTATGAAAAATCTCATCAGTTGAGCGATTGTCAAGTTTAGGGCCAGAGCGGAACATTTCAATCGCATGTGAACGAATGTCAATTTCAGCGATTTTTGCAAGCCATTCTGCTGTGTGTTGGTCACATGGTGTGCATGTTGGTGACCTAAACATAAGAGTATCAGAGATTATAGCAGAACATAACAACCCTGCAATTTGTTTAGGAATATCAATACCATTTTCTTGATACATCTGCGTAACTATGGTAGCTGTGCAGCCAAGTGGCTGATTTCTAAAATATATTGGCCCACCTGTTTCCATAGTATCTATTCTGTGATGGTCTATAATTTCTGTTATTTGTGCTGAGGTTATACCGTCAACCGATTGGTCTTTTTCATTATGGTCTACTAAAATTACTTCCTGTTTGTCTAAATCAAGCAAATTACGCTGTGACACCATACCGATATATTTGCCGTCATCATCTAAAATAGGATAGTATGGTATACGTTTTTTAGATACAATCGATTTTACATCGGATACAAAATCGCTATGTTGAAAAGTTATAATTCCATTTGTAAGCATAATATGGCTTACTGGTATTGCTTGGTTTAACATTCTAACACATGTATAAGCGTCCATTGTAGTGCGAATTATCACGCAACCAAGCTGTTCTGTTAGCATTAAAATTTCTTCTGATACTTCAGTATCCATATTTATAATCACACATGAGGCTCTAAGTGCTGACATTTGTAAACAAGATGCATTAGTTAAAATAACAAGGTCTTGAGAACGTATTAAATCCTGTTCATCTTCAGAAATAACAATTACTCTGCCTTCAGAAAAATACTGTTTTGGATTTCCAGCTAAGAATACACCATTTAAAACATCACATATATTTTGATATTTGATTTTTGCTCTGGAGAGTGCAGCTGAGTCCTGTACCTCCATATGAAAACGTGCAATATCGGTAAAGGTAAGCATACCTTTTAGGTATTTTTGTTCATTGACGATGGGAATAGTTTGTATATTATGTTCGGTCATGTAATCCCATGCACGATGAAGTGACATGTCAGCACTTATGCCACTAATTTTACGATACTGAACATTTGAAAGCCTTGGATAAAGTGAATCCAAAAATTTTGGTGGTTCGGCGTTAAAACGCTGAAGAACATATTGTGTTTCAGGATTAATCTGTCCTGCACGACATGGGGTATGTGGTTTACCTGTTAAAACTTGCTTTAAATGAGCATAACATATTGCAGAACATATAGAGTCTGTATCTGGATTTTTATGACCTATTACAAAAACTTCTTTCATAAAAATAAAACCCTCCTTTTGATGATATAAATTTAATTTATATAACTTAACCTAGTTTGTCAACATGGTTAATTGTCCAATTTTATATATTGACATTTTTAGTGTGTAAAGTTAAACTTATATTCATAAATAAACTTAGCGTATAAGCCATATACGCCAAAAGGAGTTATAATAATGAAAAATTCTGAAAAAACCATGGACAAAATTGTTGCACTTTGCAAGGGTAGAGGCTTTGTTTATAGCGGCTCTGAAATTTACGGCGGTTTAGCTAACACTTGGGATTATGGCCCATTAGGTGTTGAGTTTAAAAACAATGTAAAAGCTGCATGGCGTAAAAAGTTCGTACAAGAAAGCCCTTGGAATGTAGGACTTGATTCTGCTATTTTAATGAACCCTACTACTTGGGTTGCATCTGGTCATGTCGGTGGTTTCTCTGACCCACTTATGGACTGTAAGGACTGTAAAACACGTCATCGTGCAGACCAGCTTATTGAAGACCAAGCAAATGAAAATCCTGCTGGTTGGTCTAATGAGCAGATGATGAACTATATAACTGAGCATGGTCTTACTTGTCCAAACTGTGGAGGTAAGAATTTTACAGATATTCGTCAGTTTAACCTTATGTTTAAAACATTCCAAGGTGTAACTGAAAATGCAAAAAATGAGATTTTCCTGCGTCCAGAAACCGCACAAGGTATCTTTGTAAATTTCCAAAACATTCAGCGTACAACTCGCCGTAAAATTCCTTTCGGTGTAGGTCAGGTTGGTAAGTCTTTCCGTAATGAGATTACCCCAGGTAACTTTACATTCCGTACCCGTGAATTTGAGCAGATGGAGCTTGAATTCTTCTGTAAACCAGGAACTGACTTAGAATGGTTTAATTATTGGAAGGATTATTGTAAGAACTTCCTATTATCTCTTGGCATGAAAGAAGAAAATATGCGTCTAAGAGACCATGAGCAGGAAGAGCTTTCACACTATTCTAATGCAACTACTGATATTGAATTTTTATTCCCATTTGGTTGGGGCGAGCTTTGGGGCATTGCTGACCGTACAGACTTTGACCTTAAACAGCATCAGAATACTTCTGGTGTATCTATGGAATACTTTGACCAAGAGGCAAATGAAAAGTATATCCCATACGTAATTGAGCCATCTCTTGGTGCTGACCGTGTAGCACTTGCATTCCTTTGCGATGCTTATGATGAAGAAGTTGTAGGTCAAGATAAAAACGGTAAGGACGATATCAGAACTGTACTTCGTCTGCACCCGGCTCTTGCACCATTTAAGGCTGCTGTACTGCCACTTTCCAAAAAGCTGACCGAGCAGGCACAGCCAATTTGGGAAACATTATCTAAGCATTTTAATGTTGATTTTGACGAGGCAGGCTCTATTGGTAAGCGTTATCGTCGTGAAGATGAAATCGGTACTCCATTCTGTATCACTGTTGACTTTGAAACCGAACAAGACGGCTGCGTAACCGTTCGTGACCGTGATACAATGCAGCAGGAACGTATTGCAGTAACCGAGCTTGTAAGTTATTTATCTAAGAAGATTGAGTTCTAATTTTCTGGAGGCAATAAGGATATGAAATCCATTTTACTAATCGGACTTGGTAGATTTGGTAAGCACTGTGCACTTAAATTAAATGAACTACATCATGAGGTTCTCGCCATAGATATAGATGAAGAGCGTGTAAATGAGGTATTGCCTTATGTAACAAATGCACAGATTGGTGACAGCACAAATGAACAATTTATCGCATCACTTGGCGTTCGTAATTTTGATGTTTGTATAGTAGCAATAGGTGATAAATTTCAAAGTTCACTCGAAACTACTTCACTATTAAAAGATTATGGTGCAAAATTAGTAGTAGCTCGTGCTAATCGTGATGTTCATGCAAAATTTTTGCTTAGAAATGGTGCAGATAATGTTGTATATCCAGAAAAACAAATGGCATCATGGGCAGCAGTTAGATTTAGTGCGGATAATATCTTTGATTATATACAAATTACAAGAGATTATTCTATATATGAAACAAAAGTGCCAAAAAGTTGGATTGGTAAGACAATTGTAGACCTTAGAGTTCGACAAATGCACAAGATAAATATTTTGGCAGTTAAATATGCGGGCAAAGTAGAGCCTCTTCCAGGGCCTGAACATGTATTTAGAGATGACGAAACCATTCTTGTAATGGGTGGCAATAAAGACCTTGAAAAGTTTTTACGAGTTTAATAGAAAAAACGCTGTTTGTTTTATAACAGACAGCGTTTTTTTGTGTTGTTTAGTAGACATTTTTATGTTATATTGAAAGTGCTAAAAAATTTTTTAGGGAGGCAGCTGATTTTTATAATGAAACAGGAAATTTGTATTGTTACAGATAGACAGGAGTATGGCAGTGGATTATTCGCACTAACATTTCATGCTCCACAAATTGCAGCTGAGGCAAAATGTGGACAGTTTGTTCATATCACCTGTGGAGAGGGTAATTTACTTCGTAGACCTATATCTATTTGTGATGTAGAAGGCGAGATGCTTAAAATCGTATTTCAGGTAAAAGGCGAAGGCACAGAGTGGCTATCAAAAAGAAGTCCAAAGCATAAATTAGATGTGCTTGGTTCACTCGGTCATGGATTTAATACTGATGCTCTTGGTGAGCGTCCAGTGATGATTGGCGGTGGTATTGGTGTTCCTCCAATGCTTTATACAATGAAAAATGCTAAGGCAAATGGTGCAACTCCAAGTGCTATTTTAGGCTTTAGAAATAAAGATGCAGTTATCTTAACAGAAGATTTTGAAAAAGTAGGGACTACTCATATTTGTACTGATGATGGTTCTTTTGGTACACATGGCTTTGTAACCGCTGAGCTTGAAAAGCATATCTCAGAATATACTGGTGTGTGTGCTTGTGGCCCTAAGCCAATGCTGAAGGCTATCGCTCAGATTGCTGAGAAAGCTGGTATTCCATGTCAGGTATCTATGGAAGAGCGTATGGGCTGCGGAATCGGTGCATGTCTTGTGTGTGCGTGTGAGCTTAAACTGCGTGATGGTGAACAGGGTGTGCGTTATGGTCATGTATGTAAAGATGGCCCTGTATTCGATGCTAAGGAGGTTGTTTGGTAATGGATTTAAGTGTAAATATTTGTGGGGTAGAGCTTAAAAACCCTATAACAACAGCCTCTGGTACTTTTGGTTTTGGTCATGAATATGGTCAGTTTTTTGATTTATCTATGCTTGGCGGTGTAGGTGTAAAAGGACTTACTCCTACCGAACGTCTGGGCAATCCTGCACCTAGAATTGCAGAAACTCCAATGGGTATTTTAAATTGTGTAGGTCTGCAAAACCCTGGTATTGATAAGTTTATCGAGGAGCAAATCCCATTTTTACGTCAATATGATACCAAGATTATTGCCAATGTTTCTGGAAATACAGTAGAAGAATACTGCGGCATGATTGAAAAAATCTCTGATGCTGATGTTGATTTAATCGAAATGAATATCTCATGCCCTAACGTAAAATGTGGCGGTATGGCATTCGGCACACAGGTAGATATGGTTGAGGAGGTTGTTTCAGCAGCTAAAAAGTATGCTAAAAAACCACTTATAGTTAAATTATCTCCAAATGTTACCGATATTGCAGAAATTGCCCGTGCGGCAGTTGCTTCCGGTGCTGATGCACTTAGCTTAATCAATACCCTTTTAGGTATGCGTATTGATATAGATTCAAGAAAGCCTATACTATCCAATATTATGGGCGGTATGTCTGGCCCAGCAGTGTTCCCAGTGGCTGTTAGAATGGTATATCAGGTTCGTAAAGCGGTTGATGTTCCTATTATCGGTATGGGTGGTATTAGAAACGGTCGTGATATAGTTGAAATGATGCTTGCAGGTGCAGATGCTGTTGCTATGGGTACAGTTATGTTTGCCGACCCTATGGCGCCAGTAAAGGCTCTTGATGAGCTTAAAGAATATATGAAAAAGCATGGTATTGAAAAGGTTACCGAGCTTACAGGTGCAGTTAAAATATGAGTACAATCATATATTTAATACGTCATGCAGAGGCAGAGGGCAATGTATACCGCAGATGTCATGGTATATATGATTCGCTTTTAACTGAAAAAGCATGGGTTCAGCTGCCATATCTTGCAAAACGCTTTGAAAATGTAGAGCTTGATGCGGTTTATGCTTCTCATTTATATCGTGCAAGACACACAGCAAAAGCTATTGCTGAAAAAAAGGGCATGAAAGTTACTTTGCGTAAAGATTTGCATGAAATAGATATGGGCGATTGGGAGGATTACCCTTGGGCAGAGCTTGGAATAAGATTTCCGAATGAATTTGAGCTTTGGCGTAGTCGTCCATGGGATTGCAAAATACCAAACGGTGAAAGTGTTACTCAAGCGGGTGATAGAGTGCTTGCAGATATTCATAAAATAGCAGAACAGCATGAAGGCGGTCAGGTTGCAGTTGTTTCACATGGTTCTGCAATAAGAAGTATACTTTGTAGGGTGTTAAAACTAAAACCAGAGCAAGTCGGTGAAATAGGCTGGGGCGATAACACTTGTGTTGCAAAGCTTATTTTTGAACATGGCGATGCCAAAGCAGAATATTGGAATGATGCGTCACATCTGCCAGAGGAACTTTCAACTTTCGCATCTATTGGCTGGAAAGATAATAAGGGTTTGCCTACAACCGTTCAAGTTTGGTTTAGACCTTATAACCCAGATGATAAAAATGACAATGAGCTTTTACTAAGCTTTATAAGAGAGCAGTATAACTGTGCATATGGAACTACTCAAAAGTTAGATGAAAATGAAAAACTTTTAAAGGCTAGAAAAGCAAGTGAAGTTTGTTCTCGTGCGGTAACTTTTGCAATGCTTGATAATAAACCGGTAGCTCTTGCGTTTTTAGATGCAGCAAATGAACAAAATGCGGGTATGGTTGGCTCATACTGCATAGATAAAGAGTACAGAGGTCATGGAATAGCTCAGCAGCTTATAGGTCAATCTATGTCAGTTTATCGCTCACTTGGCAAAGATTTTATATTTGCAAATGCGGGTGAAAACAATCAAAGGGCAATAGGCTTTTATAAAAAGTTTGGTTTTGAACAGGTCGGAATAACCGAGGATGAATGTGGAAAACATTTGTTAATGCGTAAAAGAATAAAAATTCCGACTATCTCAGAGGAAAGCCAGTGGTTTGAAATTCAGACATAAAAAAACGATTATAACTAAAAATAGTTATAATCGTCATTGTGCGTGTTATGGTTTTATGCTATAACACGCATTTTTTATTTAATATCGAAAAGACCAGCTCTATCCATCCATACTAAAGACTGAAGATTTGGCTCAAAAACTGTTATAGCACCATCTTTGTCAGTTGATATAATTTTTTTATCAATGGCTTTTTTTACAGATGCTTTAGCCCAGTCAGGCATTTCATCAATTTTGGTGTAAATTTTCATATCGTCATCAATCTCCTCGGTTTGTGGTTTTGTAGTAAGCGAACTTAAAAAATCTTGCCAGAGTTTAGGATTTTCAACCATTGGAGCAGGGCAGTTTTTGCCTGTTATATCATGGTGTCTAAGCACATTAGATACAGGAATA
>CALWMO010000050.1 GCA_944381965.1 uncultured Butyricicoccus sp. | reverse complement strand
ATTTTCATAAGATAGTTTAATGTTACACCACTATCAAGTATATCCTCAACAATGATAAGGTCACGACCTTCGATTTTCTGACCTATATCCTTAATAATCTGTACTTCACCACTGGTTTTAGTGCCATTACCATAGCTTGAAACAACCATAAAATCAATATTACAAGGAATTTCGATTTTACGGGTAAGGTCAGCCATAAAGATATAACTGCCCTTTAAAACACTGATAATAAGTGGATTTTTTCCCCTATAATCAGCGGTAATTCTTGCACCTAACTCAGCGACTTTATCAGTAAGCTGCTGTTCTGTAAATAAAATTTCTTTCATATCGTTTTTCATTTCGGACTACCCCTTAATTTTGATTTCCAAGATTTCGCCATCAGCTGGTTTTCTGCTTATATCTATACCGATATTTTGCACTGCAATAACGCCATTTTTATCAGCTATAACAATCAGCTTATCACGTTTATCTGCTGGAATCTTCTTTTCTATTAGTAATTTTTTAAGCGTTTTACTGCCAGACTTTTCGCTAAGTCTAATTTTATCGCCTGTTTGTCTTTTTCGCAAAACGCAAGATTGCATATCTATTGTATCACAGTCAACATAAAAAGTATTGAATGTTTTGTAAAAAACATAATTTTTTTTATATTTTCTAATTGTGATATTTACATCATTTATATTTTGCCCGTTATCTATAAGATTTTCAAGTAAAATTTCTTTAACTTCTTGTGAATTTTGATTTATTTTACGCTCAATTTTAATATTTTCATACTCACGTTTAGCAATAAAATCAGCTGGAAGTGAAATTCTAGCCGAAGGGTTATTATTTTTGAGCAAACCTTCCAGTGCTGCAATATGTTTTGAGTTAAACTCATGCATAGGAACACCTGCATTTTTGCAAAGAATTTTAAGCATTCTATGCTTTATAGCTGTATGGGTGTTATTAAAAACCCAAACTTTGAAACCATCTTTAGTCTTAGCTCTTTCAAGCTCCATTTTAGCATTTGTTTCGAGAAAATTTTCTTCTTCTCTGAGCCTAAATGCTAAATTAACTGCCGCCTTTTCAGCCTGTGGATTTATATTTTTGAGAACAGGCACAATCTGACTTCTGATTTTATTTCTGGTGTAATCATCGGTTAAATTTGTGCTGTCTGTCACAAAATCTTGATTTAAGCTCTGTAAAAAGTTTTCGATTTCCTCTCTTGTTAGAGAAATAAGCGGTCTTATAATATTACCTCTTATAGGTGGTATTGAGCAAAGCCCAGTAAGTCCAGTACCTCTTGCAAGATGGAAAATCATAGTTTCTACCACATCACTTGCACTGTGAGCGGTTGCTATTTTACAGCCTTCAGCCACATCATCAAAAAATTTATATCTTATTTCCCTTGCGGCTGTTTCTGTGCTTTGCTTAGAGTTTTTAGCATACTCAGCTATATTTTCACGCTTTATTATAAGCTCAATATTTAACTTATCACAAAGTTTTTTGCAAAAATATTCATCTCTGTCTGCTTCATCACCACGCAAGCAGTGATTTAAATGACAAGCTCTGACCTTATAACCGAGTTTGTAAAGTGATAATAAAAGAGCAACTGAATCCGCACCACCCGAAAGACCTACAAGCACAGTTTCATTTTCCCCTAGCATAGAAAATCTATTAATATTATCCTTGACTTGTTTTAAAAAACTATCCATGTATTCTATCCTGACTTGAGAAAGTAGTGTATTGACCAATCCATTGCAGATAAACCGAACCTGTCGCACCATGACGATTTTTAGCAATAATAATTTCAGCTACATTTTTATGTTCACTTTCATCATTATAATAATCATCACGATAAATAAACATAACAATATCGGCATCTTGTTCGATTGCACCAGATTCACGCAAATCTGAAAGCATAGGTTTTTTATCTGCTCTTTGTTCGGCTGCACGGGAAAGCTGAGAAAGACAAACGACAGGAACGTTTAGTTCTTTTGCCATAATTTTAAGACTTCGGGATATTTCGGCAACTTCTTGTGTACGATTATCATTTCGTTTTCCAGACTGCATAAGCTGAAGATAATCTATAACAATAAGTCCTAAGCCATCGCCCAAACGTCTGCATTTAGCTTTGATTTCGGCAACAGTGATTGCAGGGTTATCGTCAACATAAATCCTAGTTTTAGCAAGTGCATTGGTCGCACGAGCTATTTTAATCCAGTCATCTTCTCCAAGATTGCCGGTTTTAAGCTTTTGTGACTCTATAAGTGCCTCACTTGCTAAAAATCGGCTTGCAAGTTGGTCTTTGCTCATTTCAAGCTGAAATACAACAACATCTTTTTTACAGGCTTTTGCCGCATTAAGTGCAATATTTAGTGCAAAAGCGGTTTTACCCATACCTGGACGAGCAGCAACTAAAATTAAATCTGATTTATTAAGTCCAGTCAAAGCGTAATCTAAATCTTTAAACCCAGTTGATATACCAGAGATATCACTATCTGAGCGACTTCTCTCATCTAGCTGTTCATATAAGTCCATAATTACACTTTTAATATGGCTTAAACCCTTAATTTCTCTGCCTTGACGCACATTATATATTTTTTGTTCGGCAAGTTCAGCAAGTTCTGATGCTGAACCTTCCTCAGAAAGAGCCAGTCTTTCTATTTCTGCACCAGCCGTAGCAATAGCTCTTAGCATACTTTTATCACGAACAATAGATGCATATTCTCTAACGCCTGCTGATGTTGGAGTAAGCTCCATAAGCTGCATGAGGTATGCACGACCACCAGCTTCGTCATAAAAACCTGCACTTTTGAGCTGGTCAAGTACTGTGACCGCATCAATTCTCATTGCATGATTAAACATAGAGTAAATAGTCTCAAAAATACGGCGATTTTCTTCTATATAAAAATCCTCTGGTCTTAGCTGTTCAATGACTGTCGGCACACATTCAGGGTCGATAAGCATAGAGCCAATTACAGCCTGTTCAGCCTCAGTGCTTTGTGGCATTTGCCTTGAAAGTAATTCATCCATTTTGACTTTTCCTCTAAACTTAAAAATGGAGAATGGGTACACGAAAATTTGCTGCGTGTGCCCATTCCCTTAATAACAATTAGATTTCAACTACTTGCACATGAATTTCGCCTGTAATTTCAGTATATAGCTTAGCCTTAACATTATAAGTACCAAATGACTTAATATGCTCATCAAGCACGATTTTATTTTTAGCGATTTCAATACCATGCTGTTTTTTAAGTTCTTCTGAAATTTCCTTAGCAGTTACAGCACCGAATAAACGACCGCCTGCACCACCTTTTGCACGAATTTCAACTTTTAACTCCTTTAGTTTGTCTGCTGTATCCTTTGCCGCTTGCTTTTCAAGAGCAATTCGGCGAGCCTGAGCCTCATCAGCCTGACGCTTTAAGTTTAAGTTATCAGCTGTTGCAAGGTCTGCAAGACCACGAGGAAGAAGAAAGTTTCTGCCATAGCCTTCACTTACTTCTATTAAGTCACCTTTTTTACCTTTTCCTTTAACATCTGCTTTTAAAATAACTTTCATGATTAAAAAATCCTCCATTTACTTATAATTTATCTTGTCTGTCATCATCTTCAAGATACTCGGTTATAGCATCAAGAAGTCTTGGTTCAGCTTCTTCTAAACTTGTATTTCTAAGCTGAGCACCAGCAGAGGTAATATTCCCCCCTCCACCTAACTTTTCCATAACAATCTGCACATTAACTTGTCCAAAAGAACGAGCAGAAACAATAGTATCATTTTCCGACTGAAAAGCCACAATACTTGCTCTAACACCTATAATATTAAGCAGTGAATCTGCTGCAATAGCGGCTAAAGCTCTGTCTTGTATATCTTCATCAGAAATTGCCAAAATAATTCCACCTCCGCAATCTTTAGCAGAGGAAATAACCCTTTGACACTGCATATACTCGTCAAGCGTAGATTGAAATAGCTTTTTAACCGATACCATTTCTGCACCAGCACGTTTTAGATATGCGGCAGCTTCAAATGTTCTGACACCAGTCTTGATAGAAAAACCTTTTGTATCAAGATATATACCTGCAAGTAAACATTCTGCTTCTTCTTTGCTTACATCGCTCGACTGAACCATATACTGTAAAAGCTCACATACAAGCTCTGATGCAGAAGATGCATAAGGTTCATGCAGATTTAATGCAAAATTTTCAATATAACTTGCAGCACGTCTGTGATGGTCAATAACAGCGACTTTATTTATGGACTGAAGAAGTGGGAGTGACTCGACATAATCAGGTCTATTAGTATCTACAACAATAAGAAGTGTATTATAGTCACATAGTACCATTGCATCATCAGGTTCTATAAACAAGTTTTCGTTGCCTTCTTTATTTTCTATTTTAGAGATAAGTTCTTTTGCAAGACTTTTTTCCTTGCGAACAACAATATTAACTGGTTTGCCATGAGTTTTTACAGCACATGCCATACCAACAGCCGCACCTACAGAGTCCATATCACTTGTTTGATGACCCATAATCATAACACGAGAAGATTCTCTTATAAGCTGCATAAGTGCATTAGCAACAACTCTCGATTTAACTTTAGTACGTTTTTCCAGTTCTTTAGACAGTCCGCCAAAAAATTCAAAATTATATTTTGTTTTAATAACCGCTTGGTCACCTCCACGAGAAAGAGCCATGTCAAGTGCAACACTGGCATAATGAAAACACTCGGAGAAGTTTTCTCCCTCACTGCCAATACCTATAGAAAGTGTTGCTACAACGCCAGCACGGCTTTGAATAGTTCTAACATCATCTAATACACTGAATTTTTTGCTTGCGAGTTTTGATAAATCGCCGCTTTCAAGCACAAAAATATATTTATCTCTATCATATTTTCTAAGCAGTGAACGACTATCTTTTGCCCACTCAGCAATTTTTCTATCAATTTCAGCAAGTATACTTGATTTTTCCGAATCAGTAGCACTTTTAGTCAATTCTTCATAGTTATCAATACAAATTATAGAAACTATTGGTCTACTTAGTGTATAACGTTCCCTGTAATGGATATAGTCTGTACAAGGTATAAAATATAAAACAAGCAGAATTTCTTCTTGTTCATTCATTATACTACCATAAACCCAGAAGTAATTATTATCAACTTTAATTTCTCCTGAATATCTAGGCTCACCGTCTGCAAGCCACTGAGTATCGAAATTTGGAGCAATCTCAGAAAAATTCTCATTTGGAGCACAATCCCAATGACCAGTTGCCTCACAAAAGGCATCATTTGCCCAAAGAATTTCATTTGTAGAAGCTCTAACAATTATAGTTGGCAATGGAAAGTCAACTATTGATGAACGAGATGAATGTCCTGCATCAAGCGTAACACCTTGTAAATAACGCATCATTTCGGTTCTGCGAAGTCTTTCTCTTTGACGATATATTAAATACATCATAAGACATAGTACAATGCCTACCGAGGACATAACAGGGGAAACATAGGCACAGGATAATGCAAACAGCAGGAATATGGCAAAATAAAAATGATATCCTGGCTGAATAATTCTTTTCAGCTTTTTATCCATAAAGCCCAGACCTCCTCTATATACAAATTAACACCATATAGTATAGCATTTTGCCTTTATCAGTGCAAGCAAATTGTATTATTAAAATATGTATGTAAATTGGGGGTTGCGATTTTCTTGTAAATATGTTACTGTATTTTTGATAATTTTTCCTTTGAAGGAGTATATTTAAAATGCAGTTTCGTTTTGCACACAATAATTTTAATGTAAAAGATTTAAATGCTTCACTTGAGTTTTACAAAAAAGCTCTTGATTTAAAAGAAGTACGCCGTATTACTCCAGAAGATGGCTCATTTATTATTGTTTACTTATCTGATGGTGTAAGCGAGCATAATTTAGAGCTTACATGGCTTCGTGATTGGGACAGAGCATATAATCTGGGTGATAATGAGTTTCATTTAGCACTTGTTGTAGATGATTTTGAATCAGCACATAAGCGTCATAAAGAAATGGGCTGTATTTGTTTTGAAAATGAAGCAATGGGTATTTATTTTATCTCTGACCCTGATGGATATTGGGTAGAAATTATACCTAGCAAGTAATAAATTTTTTAGTTTGGAAAACCCTTAATTTTAAGGGTTTTCTTTTTTTATTCTGATAAAGAATTATGTCGAAAAAGTGTAACCAAATTTTTATTTTACTTTTTCAAAATTATATGTTATAATATTGAAGTCATTTTTTACTCTACACATCATTCAAACTAAAGGAGGTTCATTTTATTATGAATAAGAAACTGATTGCAACGGTGCTTTCGACAACAGTTCTCTGCTCTGCCCTAGTGAATGCTTCAGCGACAGATGTGATTGAGCAGAACGGCATTGTATATGCCCCAGACCATTCTGTATTTTTTGTAGATGTAAACGATGGTTACTCTTGGGCGTTACAATCCATAGACTATCTTGCAAATGCAGGCATTATAAACGGAAAAGAACACTGTGTTTATGATGCAGATGCAGATTTGACAAGAGCAGATTTTATAACTATGCTTAGCAGAGCATATAACATGACAAATTATGCAAACGACAACAATTTTGCAGATGTAGAAAAAGATAAATATTACACTTCAGCTGTAAGTGCTGCAAAAAATTTAGGCATCGTATCTGGTGATGAAAATGGAAACTTTAATCCAGAAGCTCCACTGACAAGACAAGATGCAATAGTTATACTAAAAAATACACTAGAAAAGACAGGCATCACTTTCAACAAACAAGCTCTTAAATCTTATGAAGATACTGCGGATATATCTTCCTATGCAACAGACGCAGTTTGGGCACTTACACACTCAAAGGTGGTTTGCGGAAATGATGGTAAATTACTGCCAAATGATACAATTTCACGAGCAGAAGTTGCAGTTTTACTTTATCGCTCACTTATGCTTGAAGAAAATGGTCTTGGCGAGCCAATTTATGTAGAAAATCCTGATGTTATAAATCTTTGTGTAGGCGATGAATTTTATCCTAATGTAAAAATCACAAATTACACAGATGGTCAAACCTTTGCAGGACTTTATAACTGTTCTAAACTTTATGGTCAAGGCGAAGAATTTTATGCCAAAATCAATGAGAGCGTAAAAATGGATGATAAAATCTCTTGGAATAACGATATTCTATCTGTAAATGGTGAAACAGTGAATGTAGCTGAGGATATGACTTCTATATGTATTGAGCCTTACAGTCTGCTTTCCAATGAGCCAATATCAACTGGTGATGAATATAAGAACGCTGCTGTATCTATTCAAGATGGAGTTGTAACTGCTATCTATTATTCTAAATAACAAAAAACGTGTGCTTTACTTGCACACGTTTTTTTTATTTAAAGTCAAAAAATGCTCTGTCTAAAAAGACAGAGCATTTAATATCCTATGCTTTTAAATTAGCCGATAGCGTTCAGCTTCAGAGTCAGAGCACTCTTCTTATGAGAGGCAGCATTCTTATGCATAAGATGCTTTGCAGCGGCCTTGTCTACTGCCTTAACAGCAGCCTTGTATGCAACCTCAGCAGCAGCCTTATCACCGCTTTCAACAGCTGCATCAAACTTCTTCAGAATGGTCTTAAGAGCACTTTTAGCCATCTGGTTACGCATAGCCTTAATCTTGGTTACCTTGACACGCTTCTTTGCAGACTTAATATTTGGCATTCGATTCCACCTCCTTGCTCTAGCTAGTCATCAGTATTTATAATACTACCATCTTTTCACCAAAAAAGCAAGCATTATTTTTATTTTTATAATTATTTTTTTAAATATCTTATATTTCGATGAATAAACATATATTTTTCACACATACTTAATTCATTATATATTAGAGAGGGGCAAAACTATGTTAATAAAAGGTTGTAGAACCGACCTTGCAGTAGAATCTCTTGAGATTAGCAAGCAAGATAATATAGGAAAGTTATCTGGAGTTATAAGCAAAACCGAAAATTTATCAGGTTTTTCAGTTACAACAGTTGAGATAACAACCGATGAAGCTGCCGAAAAAATCGGCAAACCAATAGGTATATATGATACTATAGTAATAGATGCCCTTGCAAGACGTGAAGAAGACTCTTTTACATCAGCTTGTAAAATCATTTCTTCATGCATAAAAAAGCTTTTGCCTAAAAATGATAGTTCACCTGCTTTGGTTTTAGGTCTTGGAAATAGACAAATAACACCTGATGCAATAGGGCCTTTCTCTTGTGAATACTTGCTTGCAACCAGACATTTAATAGACAAAGAACCCGATTTATTTAGTAACTGGCGTTCTGTAAGCGTTATTTCCTCTGGTGTGTTGGGTCAAACAGGAATTGAAGTTAGTGAGATTGCAAAAGGCATTATAGAGCAAATAAAACCTTCTATTGTTATAGCTATTGATGCACTTGCAGCAGGCGATGCGGATAGACTTTGCAAAACAATACAGCTTTCCAACACTGGTATAGTCCCAGGGTCAGGAGTTCAAAACTCTCGTGCAGCCTTAAATGAAAAAACATTAGGTGTTCCTGTTATTTCTATCGGTGCACCAACTGTTATAGATGCCAGTAGCTTAATCTCAGAAAACACTAAGACCCCTCTTTTTGTAACAACAAGAGATATAGATAAAGATGTAAACGATATTTCCCGTGTTATAGGCTATGCTCTTAATATGGCATTTCAACCTGACTTAACTCCTGAAACAATAGATTTATATTTGTCATAAACCATAAATGTTGACCATATATTAGCTTAGGTACAAATTACCAAGGAGGTCAACATGAATGAAACGACGTAAAAGCAGTAATACTTCTGCTCCAGCATTTTTCTGTCTTATATTAGCCGCAGTTTTACTTTTAACTGGTAAAGCTGGAGGTGATGAGCTTTTAAAAGATATACTCTCAGATTTAGCTCAAAATGACCGTTTCGTTCGTGCTGCCCTTGCACTCGAAACAGGAGAATATACCGAAAATATACAAAGCGAAGCATCAGAAACAGTCATGGAAGTTTCAGATACCAAGCAACCTGAACAGCCTACTCAAACACCAGAGCAAACAACCGAAAAACAGCCTATAAACCCAGATGAAATACCAAAAGCGGATACAGTAACATTTAGTAACCAATCGGGTTATGAATTTAATTTACAGTCAATGCTTGATAATCCAAAACGTGTAGTAGCAGATAGTGATGAGCCTTTGGTGCTTATCTATCATACACATGCAACTGAAGCCTATACCCCATCTGGTTCTGATACTTATACCGCAAGTGGTGATGCTAGAACACTTGACACAAATCAAAATATGGTTAGAGTTGGTCAGGAGCTTTGTAAAGTGCTTGAAAGCCGAGGAATAAAAACAATACATCTTACTGACCTTAATGACTATCCATCATATAATGGTTCTTATGGCGAGTCACTCAGAAATGTACAGGCGGCTTTAAAGAAATATCCAAGTATAAAAATGACCATTGATATTCATAGAGATGCTATTTTAAATGCTGATGGCACACCAAAAAAGCTTTCAGCCGATATAAATGGAAAAACAGCAGCACAACTGATGCTTGTAATGGGTACAGATGCAAGCGGACTTGCTTTTGATGATTGGGAAGAACATTTAGGATATGCTGTAACACTTCAAAGAGAATTAGATGCAGCTTATCCTAATTTAATGCGTTCAATAAACCTAAGAAAACAGCGTTTTAATCTGCATTTAACACCTGCATCTATGCTTTTAGAAGTCGGCACGTCAGGAAATACTTTACAAGAGGCTATTTATTCTATTAAGCTTTTTGGTGATACACTTGCTACTTATATGCTTGCACCTAAATAAAATGTATTATATTTGCTCTTTTGGTTATACTTTATTCCAAAGGAGCGTTTTTTTATGGCTGAAATTAAATTTACAACATCACTTGAACATAATATACAGGTTTTAAAAAATATTTTCAAAGATGATAA
>CALWMO010000049.1 GCA_944381965.1 uncultured Butyricicoccus sp. | reverse complement strand
ATATATGTCATATTAATAACATTTGATATATTAAATGTACTTAAATCTAAACTTTCAAGTTTTTGACAGTTTGAGAACATAGAGTTCATAGCAGTTACATTTTCAGTGTTAAAATTAGATAAATCAAGTTCAGTTAATGCAGAGCAATAATAGAACATCTGCTGCATATTAGTTACTTTTTCTGTGTTAAAATTAGATACATCAAGTTCAGTTAATGCAGAGCAAGAAGAGAACATATACTGCATATTAGTTACATTTTCAGTGTTAAAGGTAGATACATCGAGTTTAGTTAATGCATAGCAGTCTCTGAACATAGAGTTCATATTAGTTACATTTTCTGTGTTAAAATTATCTCCAAAATCTATACTCGTCAAATTGGAACACTTATAGAACATATAACTCATATTAGTTACATTTGATGTATCAAGTGCTTTAAGAGATATAGTTTTAACAGATTCTATAGATGTATAGTCAGGATAAAACATATTTTTGCAGTTTTTAGGAGCTTTTACCCTCCATGTCCTGCAACATATAAATCATATTTACCATCTTCTGACTGACTTGGTGCTAAATATGCAACAACTCTATCCTCATCTGTTGCACCAATATGGCGAGCATATACAGCATTAGGTACATTAGTCAGCTTTACCCTTGTGGCGTCAGGGTCGTTAGGCATTGTATCGTATTGCGGTAAAAAGTCGATAAACTGTATGCTTACTATTGAATTTTCATCAATTGTGTTGCCGTCTGACATAAGTTTACCATTAAAATTAAATGGACTGTAGGTAAACTCAGCCATTTGATTTTTATAATCAGGTTTTTCACCTTGTGTGTAGTCAATCGCCAGCTCAACTTCAACATTACCAAAGGCAGGTGCTAAAGTCATGTCACCGCTAGGCATGGATATAATTTCTCCTGGATTGTAATGATGTCCTAAATTTGCCCCAGAAACAACATTCCAACCACCAAAAGAAGAACCTTCCTTAATTATGCCCTCACCCATAGGAAGGGTTACAATCTCACCGCTAAGCTTATTTGTTATAGCGTCCACTCCGTCGGCGTTTTGGAAAGTAATATTATGAGCTGTTCTGTCTAGCTCAGCGGCTGGAAAATCCAGTTGTAAATCAACAACAATCTCATTATCAAATATACCAGAATGCAAACCACCGTTAGTACCTTCATGGTTGACAATAATACTATCTGCTGGTATAACGGTCTGTTTATTATAAACTGAAGTGTCAAGTTCTACCTCTAATATAAAGTCCACGCTAATCTGACGACATAGCCAATCAATTGTAACATCTAGCTGTTTACCATTTGGATTGACCTCAGTAGTTATATCAGCTATCGTACCATCTGCTTTATAATGTGCACCAGTTATTCTCTTTACCAAATTTTGACCGTCAGATAATGGCAAAGAGAAATGAATGTCATGATAATGGTCATGAACAATTTGTTCTATATCTGATGCCATTTCCTCTTGCATTAAAGTTGCATTATTATTAGCATAAGCTGCTGGAGTTGCTTGTCCAGTGTCAGAATGAGCTTCAGTATATTTAGTTGCATATTTTGATAAAAGCTCATTTGGCTGGTCTGCGTATTGCCATGTAATAAAAGCATCCTTATCGTTTGTCAGCTCATTATCTAATTCTTTCAGTTTTTCCTCAACAGCGTTGGTGTCTGAGCCAAAACGCTCTCCAAGCACCCAGAAAACAATCGTAGGATAGTCATTTGTACTATGTACAGTTTTTACTGCAGAAATTGCCTCATCTAATGCAACAGGCTCATTAGCAGTGCCTTCACCATCTATAATGCTATTAAGTTTATTTATAAATGAATTTTTATCTTGTAATATATCTGTGTTATATGCACTATTTTGATAAGAAATCAACTGTACTGTTGAATCAGTTTTATGGTCATAAATATAACTTGCACCACTATTAATCATCATTTTTTCAAATGATTTATATGACTGAGCACCTTGTTTAGATGCATCAACTAAGAATATTAAGTTAAACGGAGCAGCTGCTATACCTTCTTTATGATATGTAATAGTAGCAGAAGAACGACTTACACTATCATATTCTACTGAAACAGCAGCTTGTTCTACTGATGATTTTGATGCACCATTATAACCATTCTCAATCTGCAATGACGGCATATATACTGCCATTGAAGATGTCGGAAAAAAACCAATCGTCAAACTAATAGATAGCATTAAAGCTAACAATCTTTTTGTCATTTCTTTACCCTCTTATTAATTTCTATATCTATTATATATAAAAATTTATCACGCAGATAGTTAATTTTATTCTATCAGTGATATACACTATAAATACTGTATCACCTATTATATTATGGTATACAAATCCATAATATAGCAATTTATAGTGAATTACTATGTTGAGTATAGTTTACCATGTAATGCGTATTTATGCAATATTATACACTGTTAGAATGGGTATTTATGTAATTAATATCATTATATCTAATTGTATGTGTACTCCTTGTTATTTTTAATTAATAGGTTTGTTAAATTTGATTTTATATTGTTTAAAACAAATTAAAGTTTTAATATCTTTTTATATTTAAGTTAAATGTAATATTTATTTTGAAGCAACACGATATTTTGTAGGTGTACAACCCATATGTTTTTTAAATATTTTTGTAAAGTAGTTTACATCCCATATGCCAACTTCTCCTGCTATTGCTGAAACTGTTTTTTGTGTATTTAACAAAGCATAGGCAGCTCTATTCATACGTTGCATATTTATATATTCTGTAAGAGTCGAGCCTGTTTCTTTGCTAAATAAACCAGAAAGATAATTGGGACTAATAAAACATAAATCTGCAAGAGATTTTAAAGTTAGATGCTTATCTAAATTAAAATTTATATAATTTATAACTTTTTGAATGGTTGGTGAATATTTTTTCAAAGCATATCTTTGAACATATGTACAATATTCTTTAATCATATCATCAGTCATTTCTAAAGCATCATTTTTTGTTGTTATTGTTTCAATCTTATAAGAGTATTTACTGCTTATAATATCAATATAATATGGATGTACACCAGCTTTTTCAATAGCTTTTCTAAATAGTGTATTTGATATAATCAATCCATTTTTTCTATTTCTAATATTTGCATTAAATCTTTCACCTAAGTTAAAACGTCTAAAACTTTGAAATGCTTGTAAAGCTTCATTGGTTTTACCTTCGGTTATCGCCTGTATAAATGCATTTTCTGCATCGTAACGCTCTTGTAAAAGACTGGCAGAATATTCATGTAAGAAGTTAGGCTCACTGAAAAAACGGCTATCATTTGCAACTATAAAAGGTCTATATTCAAAAACATTCTCAATTTTAAAATCTTGATTTGGATATAACATTTTAACAAGTTCAATGATACTGCGTATAACAGTATTTTCATTTATTTGTGGTATAACATCAAAATAACGTTTTACAGCATCAGCAGCTTTAGCAGATAAAGCGGTTTGTGCCCAATGAATTTGTTCTTTTGATTGTTTTTCGCCTCTCCAAGGGCCTATAAGTACCGCAAAATCTGTTTGTTTTGGCATAGAAAATGTTGCGTATTTAGCACCAAAAGTATCTTCGGTTATAATTAGAGTTGCAGGTTTTTGATTATTTAAAATTGATAATCCAAAATAATTCCAATCAAACATAGGGTCGATTTCATTTCTTAAACCGTAATCAAATTGTTTAAAATCATCAAATGGAGGTTTTATTATATAAACATAAATGTTAAATACATTTAAATATTTTTTTAAAGCCTCTATTAAATCTATCTGCATATTTATTTTTACTCCGTTTTATAATATAATTTTACCATTTTTATCAGCTTTCATTGGAAAAACTTCCATAAAGTCTGTCACACAAATTATAAAAGGAACACCAGTCCAGAAAAATATTGTATATAATAAAGCAAGTTTAAATCTTCCTTGATAGTAACGATGACCACCAATCCAACCTAAACAAACCAAAAGTATTAAATATGTTTTTTTCTTAAAAATATGTTTACCTTTTTTCTTATCGTACCAACGTAGAAATTTCCAAATAGGTGCCCAAACGCCATATACATTTTCTTTTTGACTAGCCTCGATTTGTGCAGCTTGTTTTTCAAAATCAAGCTTTATTAAGTCACTTGCTGTTGTATCTTGTGAATTTTTATTATTTTTTAACATTTTTATAATCTCCTAATTTATTATACAACAAAATCCCCATCAAATAAAATCTGATAGGGATTTTTTTTAGTTTTAAACTTTTGTGCTTTCACGTTTAATACGAGCAATTTCGTCTTGAATTTCAGCCATTTTTTCTTTAGTTAATGGATAAAATTTCATAGCAACTACATTTAACAGCCAACCGATTACAGGTAAACCTAAATAGCAAATTAAAGTTACTACTAAGATACCAATAGTAAATGGGTCTTCAGCAGTTGGAAGTGTTTCTGTAAAGCCAACAAATGAATAAACAACAGCAACAATGGTTGTAGCAAGAGATGAAATACATTTGTCAACAAAGCTAAACAGTGTACCCATTAATCCTGGAACATAACGACCTGAACGATAAACTTCATAGTCTGCACAGTCAGCAGTCATTGGAATAACAATAGAGCTTGCAAGAGTGGAGAAGCCTTTTAATAAGATATAAAGCACAATAAAGCCTACACCAATTATATTCCAGTTTGCACCCTTAAATAAACCGCCCCATGTGGATAGGTCTGTAATGGAGAATGTAGGAAGTTCCATACCTACTTGACGACCAAAAATAATTAAAAGTGCCATAGCAGCCGCAGCAGCCAAACTGCCAATAGTACCAACTACAAGGCAAGTTTTTTGTCCCATGTTACGAGCAATAATACCCATACCAAAAATTGCAACAAGAGCAACAGGAATCGCTGTAATTGCTGATACAGAGCCATTTAAAGCGAAGTTACCAAAGATAATGCCGAATAATGACATAGTAACAGCTGAATTTGTCATACTGTTAAGAGCTAACTTGTCAGAAGACGCCGCCATAACAAGCATCTGAATACCTCTGTTATGAGCTAATACATCAGCATAATCCTTAAAACTAATTTTCTGAGCCTTACCCAAACCATAATATTTAGAATTATCTTTACGCCATAAACCAATTATAGCACATACAGCAAATATAGCAGCCACAATACCCATTGTAAGTTGTGCTTCGTGCCACATTTCAGGATTATAAAGACCAGAAAGTGTCATAACACCATTACTCTCTGTTAAAACCTTTTCAAGTGATGGACTTTGTGCAAGTAACTGATTTAATTTATCTGCATTATCCGCACTTGTGATAGTATATTTTGGAACCATTGTACCAGATAGGTAAATAGGCCAGAATACATTTATAAGAATGATATTATATACACTATCAAACATAGAAAATACAGGTCTTTGTTTTGGGTCGTTTGTTAAACATGTTTGAGCTGATTTAGTAACAACGCATTGACAGGTATAGCCAACAATATAAATAGCATAAATAATAAGAAATGCAATAAATCTTGTTGAGCTTGGAAAGTTTGGTACAAAATTAAATAAAATAAATGTTGTACCAAATAGTATTATCTGACCAATTATAATAAAAGGTCTGTTTTTACCTAGTTTTGTGTTTGTGTTATCCACTAACATTCCAACAAATGGGTCAGTAACACCGTCCCAAATACGCATAATAGTTACTATTGAACCTGCAAGCACCGCTGCTACACCGACAATACCAACTAGAAAGTATGATATAGATGCTACAAGCATCATGTATGCATTTGTTGATGTGTTATTTAGTGCATAAAAGCCAATTTCCCAAAGCTTTGCACGATGAATACCCTTTTGAGTATCTTCCAAAACTACTTTTGACATAAAATTCCCCTTTCCAAATCTTTTTATATTTGCAAAAAAACATAAATAGTAGTTGTTACGTTCATTATGTAGCATTTATTGGTTTTTGTGTTAGTAAGATTTTAAACACGAACAGCAATATTTTAAGGTTATTTATATTAGCAAAATTCTATATAAATTTTTATTGTGTAATAAATACATATATATGATATAATTTTTGATAATAATAACCAAAAAAATTCAACTAAATTTAATTGTAATCAATTACTATTAAATCTTAATATTTTTCTATATTAGTAATTATTTATTGTGTGATAATAAATTATAAAAAAGATTGGAGAGAGTTATAATGGCAAAAAAAGCAATAGATATACTAAAAGTCTATAAAAATGAAAATGGCCCAGATATAAGCACTACTAATAATCGTGTAATAGAAAAAGATGGGCTTTATTTTAAAGATATTGACGGTTCAGGAGAGCTAAAGCCTTTTGACGATTGGCGTTTATCTCCTAGTGAGCGTGCAAAAGCTCTTTTAGATACTTTAACTATTGATGAAAAATTAGGTCAAATCTTTATTTCCGATTGGCGTACAGCGGCAAAACAAGAGGATAAAACCAAATTAGATGAATCTGGTTACCTTGATGAGGGTGATTTTAATGGTAAAACTATTTTTGGTGAACAAAATCTGCCTAGCACTAGTGTGCTTTTAAAAGACTGGTGGGCTAGACATTTAATTCTTCGTGAAAACCCTAACCCTGAAGATTTAACAAATTATCTAAACCAGTTAAATGCAGTTGCTGAAGAATGTGAACATTTTATACCTGTGCAAGTTGTTTCAAACTCCCGAAATGAAAATGGTGAAGTTGTTTTCGGTATGAATGATGCTTCTGGTGTATTTGCAGCTTGGCCTGGTACTTTAGGTATTGCTGCGGCTGTTCGTGGTGATAGTCTTGATATTATAGACCGTTTTGGCGAGTGTGTGCGTAATCAGTGGAATGCTGCTGGTCTGCGTAAGGGATATATGTATATGGCTGACGTTATAAGTGACCCACGTTGGCAGCGTAGCTATGGCACATTTGGCGAAGACCCTAAGCTAATATGTGATATTTTTGAACGTTTAATACCTGCTGTTCAGGGCAGTGATGAAGGCGTTACGACCGATGGTGTAGCTATGACAGTTAAGCATTTCCCAGGTGGCGGTGCAAGAGAAAACGGCTTTGACCCTCACTACTCTATGGGTCAGTGGAATGTATACGCTACCGAAGGCAGTCTTGAAAAGTATCACTTGCCAGCATTCCAAGTAGCTGCTTATAAAAATGTATCCTCAGTTATGCCATATTACTCAAAGCCATCTAAGGAAAAGAGTAAATCTCAACATAGCCTAAAGGGTTCTGAAGTTGATATGAAACCTTATGGTTTTGCATTTAATAAGTATTTTATTGATGATATGCTCAGAAATGAAATGGGCTTTAAAGGATATATCAACTCTGACACAGGTATTGTACATAATATGCGTTGGGGCGTTGAAATGCTAGATGAGCCAGAAAGAATTGGTTTTGCTGTAAATCATGTTGGTGTAGACCTGATAAGTGGTTTATTTGATATTGAATACGGTAAAGAAGCTTTAGCTCGTGCAACAAATAATTATTATGATAAACATGATGTTCCAGAAGGATTTACTAAAGAACAGCTTGTTTTAACACCTGAAGCTCTTGACAGAGCGGTTTTAAGAACACTGACCGAAATGTTTGCACTTGGTATGTTTGAAAACCCATACCGTGACCCTGAAAACGCTAAGAAAGTTATAAGTGATACTGAAAGCTATTGGAAAGAAGCAATGGACGTGCATAGAAAATCTGTTGTTTTATTAAAAAATGATGGTACACTTCCTTTACAAGCAAATAAAAAGGTTTATGTTGAGTGTTTCCATAAAAAGCCTGAAGATGCTGAAAAATCAACCGAAGCACTTAGAAATGCATTAAAGGACAGACTTACTTTAACTGATACACCTGAAAATGCTGATTATGCTATTTTATTTGCAAATCCATCATCTGGTGAGTATTTCAATGCTACCCCTGGTTATTTAGAGCTTGATTTATGTGAGGACAAGGTTGTTGTAAATGTTGATAATGAAGGCAAACCAACCGAAGAAACACACAAAGAAACAACACTTTATGGCGTAAATCGTATAAAGGAAATAAGCGAAACTGTTCATGCAAATGGCGGTAAGGTTATAGCTAATGTAAATGTCACTCTTGCATGGCAGCTTGGCAATTTAGAGCCTTATGTTGATGCTTTAACAGCTGGCTTTGATACATATCCAAGTGCTGTAATTGATGTTATGAAAGGTGAATTTAAGCCTGTGGGCAAAATGCCTGTTACTCTGCCTCGTGGAGATGAAGTATTAAAGGTAAATAAAGATGGTGTATGTATAAGTCCTAACGATGTTCCAGGATATGATAAGGACAAATATATTCAAGATAGTTTAAAAGATGAAAATGGTAAAGCTTATGCTTATCGTGATACCGCTGGCAACTATTATGAGCTTGACTTCTCTCTAAGCTACTAAAAAACTAATCCCCCAGTTTTTACTGGGGGATATTTTTTTAAACTCTATTTATATTATTTAGCTTGTCATTTAGCTCTAAAAGATATTCTTTTGTAAGCTTTGGAGCATCTTTGCTTTCAAGAGTTCCCATAAGACCTGTTAAACGTAATACAGTAAAGCCGCCTAACATCTTCATAAAGCCTTCACTTGAAGCCTCATTATTTTTTGGTGCCATTGTCATAAACTTAGAAAGCATATTCTTAATAAGAATTTGACCTTGCTCAGCCTGCATTATATCGCTGATTTTATCATTGAGTGAGTAAAAACCTTCTTTTTCGGTTACATCAAACCAGTTTAGAATAGCATTTTGTTCCTTTAGTCTGTAAGCCTCGTTAAATACTTCTACTTTACGAATAAAGCTGTTATCTTCACAGTCACCAGCAATAGCCTTTAAAGTTGTTTCTCCCTTATTTGGCACATCAAAATAGAAGAAATGGTCATCAGCTTGCTTTTTGCCGAGTGATACGCCATTTGCAAACAGTTCAACGGTTTGCTGATTTGAATATACAGTAACCTTTGTAACATCTTCTACACGGTCAATATAACGCTTGCCACAAATATGCACAAATGGTTCATCAGAAAGCCATGCTTTATATGCATAGAATGCATCTTTTTTATATTTGCGGTCAATAGTCACTAAGCCCTTATGGTTTTGACCGTTTTCGCCGCCCTCATTACGACCATCTGCACCAAAGTCAAACATATTCCACACATGAGTAGCCCACATATACTTACGGCTGAAAAATTGCTTGATTAGCTCCTCATGATAATATGCCTGATATTCCTCTGTGTAATCACCCTGTTTAGGGTCTGATGTGTGCCAGTTTAGAGCCTCACAACCATATTCACTACAACCAATTGGAATATTTGGGTGTGTTTTATGGAAATTATCAAACCATGGGCCGTTCATATCGGTATCGCCACCGTACCAACCAAAATAGTGGTTATATGATACAACATCAGGTATCTGTAAATATGGGTTATTTATTGAACACATACTTACAGCTGCAATAACTGTTTTACGGGTTTTATCCATCTCATGGCATAAATCATTGAGAATTCTATGATTTTCTAATAAATCCTCATCATTCTCTCCACCAATAGTTATTTCGTTGCTAAGTCCCCATACTACGATAGATGCATGATGATAATTTTGAGTTATAAGCTCTTTCATCTGGGAAATGGTATTTTCTCTGCCATTAGGCATATGACGTGAAATATAAGGAATTTCTGCCCATACAACCATACCACGTTCATCACATAAATCATAGAAGAACTGGTCATGCTGATAGTGAGCTAAACGAATTGTGTTCGCACCCATTTCACAAATTAAATCCATATCTTCAATGTGATGAGTTTCAGTTAATGCATTACCAACACCAATTCTATCCTGATGACGAGATACGCCACGAAGTGGATATTCTTCACCATTTAGAATAAATCCACGGTCTGCATCAATTTCATAGCTACGATAACCAATTCTATGGCTTACACAGTCGATAACCTCGCCATTTTCAATAATCTCAGCAGTAGCAGTATATAAATAAGGGTCTTTTCTACCATGCCATAAATGAACGTCAGAAACAGTAAGCTCAGCTGTTAAGTCCTTTGTTTCAGTACTTGCAACAGTGTTTCCGTCAGCATCCTTAATGCTATAACGTACAATTTGATTTTCAGTTTTATTTACAAAAAAAAAAAAAAAAACGGTCTTACCAGAAAC
>CALWMO010000048.1 GCA_944381965.1 uncultured Butyricicoccus sp. | reverse complement strand
TCCTTATTAAGCTCTGTACGCTCAAAGTCAGATTTGCGAGCAGCTTCTTCACGATATGCACGAACTGCATCTATATTTTTAATTTTATCTGCCCATTTTTCCTCAATTATTGGGTGCTCTGGAGAAATAACCATATAAGTTGCACCAAACAGAGTATCTGGACGAGTTGTATAAACAGTCAGTGTATCACCAGTAGTGGTTTTAAAGTCAACCTCTGCACCAGTTGAGCGACCAATCCAGTTTTTCTGCTGAATTTTTACACGCTCAATAAAATCGACCTCATCAAGGTCATCAATTAAACGCTGTGCATATTCGGTGATTTTAAGCATCCACTGGCTCTTAGTCTTGTGAACAACTTCACTTCCACAACGCTCACAAACGCCGTTTACAACTTCCTCGTTTGCAAGTACGCACTTACAAGATGTACACCAGTTTACATTCATTTCCTTTTTATAAGCTAAACCTTTTTTAAATAGCTGTAAGAAAATCCACTGTGTCCATTTATAATAATTAGGGTCGGTTGTGTTAATTTCTCTTGACCAGTCAAAAGAAAGACCGAGAGCCTTTAGCTGACTTTTAAAGCGAGCAACATTTTGCTTTGTAACGTCTGCTGGGTGAACATGGTTTTTGATTGCAAAGTTTTCTGTTGGCAGACCGAAAGCGTCCCAACCCATAGGATATAAAACATTAAAGCCCTGCATACGCTTTTTACGAGCTACAATATCAAGAGCTGTATAAGAACGTGGGTGACCTACATGCAGACCTTGACCTGATGGATATGGAAATTCTACAAGAGCATAGAATTTAGGTTTTGTGTAGTCCTGAGGAGCTACAAAGCAAGATTTTTCGTCCCAAATATCCTGCCATTTCTTCTCAATTTGCTTGTGTTCGTACTTATTCAATGATGCTAACCCCCCAAAGGTTTAAAATTTATAATTTATGCATTATCAATACCGAGGTCAGACAGAGAAATTTTTTCTCCATCTTTCCATAGGTTTTCTAGGCGATAAAAATCTCTTGTTTCAGGCAAGAAGATATGAACTAAAACTCCGCCGTAATCAAGTAAAATCCAAGAAGATGACTCAAAGCCCTCCACATGATGAGGCATAATATCATGGTCATGTTTTAGATGAAACTCTACGCTATCAGCGAGAGCTTTTACTTGAGTTGTAGATGTTGCAGAACAAATTACAAAATATTCTGCTAAAGTTGTAAGCTCTTCAATACGAAGAACTTCGATTTCATGTCCTTTACGCTCTAAAAGAGCTTCACAGATATATTTTACCTGCTCTTTTACTTCCATATTACTTCTCCTTTTTTATGCTTCTGGGTCTACTGGCGAGCCATTATTATCCGAGTTTTCATTAGATGAATCGGTATTTCCTCCAGAGCTTGATGAATTATTATCTGATGTGTTGTTATTATTATCTGATGGATTTTCAGTGACTGAACCGTTATCACCCGAATTTTGTGAAGAATCAGGCGTTTCAGAGCCAGAATTATTGTCAGAGTTATCAGTGTTACTTGAATTATTATCTGAGCTATTATTGTTATTGCCATCAGAATTATTATTGCTTGAATTGTTTTCGTTATCTGTTGAAGATGAAGTTTCATCATCATCGTCATAATTATTTCTAGGCGGTGTATAGTCATCATCTTCATCATCATCATCATCATTTGATGATGATATTGGTTTTGTAGGCCCTGAAACTAGGTCTAAATATCTTATAGGCTGTGAATAAGGGTTAAAATATTGATTTATAAGGCTTAAAGCTTCACTTTCATTTACGAAATAGAAAGAAAGTGCTGTACTTGTACCCGCTGTACTCATAGCGGAGTAACCTGGCAAAGTAAACATATTTATACCATTTGCAGTATCAATTTGGAAAGCTTGACCTGCAAGCCAAATCATTTCACCAGCTGTTATATCGGTTTTAACATTGTTAAACACAGCATCTGCTATATCTTTAGATTTAAGGATATTTGCAGGAGTTAAAACCTGTTTTGCAAGATAAACTAAAAACTCTTGCTGTTTTGCAATACGAGTTTCATCACCATTTAAATATTCATCAGGAACTAAATGTGTATATCCTGGGCCATTTTTTCTCCATCGTAAGAACTCAACTACCTGTTCACCATCAAGGTGCTGCATACCAGCCTTAGGAAAATGAATTTCCAAGTCTTGAGTTGGGTCGGAGTACATCATTGGGAATGGTATATCATAGTCAACACCGCCAATAGCATTAACAATATCTGCAATACCATTGAAATCAACAACCATATATTTATCTGGAATAAATCCCATAACTTGGGCTATCTGAGCCTTTGTTTGTTCAATACCCTTTGCATAAGCAGCATTTATCTTTTTATTTGCACCTGTTTTATTTACATTTGACATGGTATCACGAGGTATATTCATAACATTAACAGTATGTTTGTTTGTATCAAATGCCACAACCATAATATTATCTGTACGAGTGCCATCAATATCGGTTGCACAAACTGCAAATGTGAAGAAATCACCAATACGGTCGCCTTGATTTAGGTTAATAATTGGATTATCACCATTTTCAGGGTCATTTATAGTAGTATCATTCTGATGAGATAGTGATATATCAGGTTTTCTTACATTCATAGCAAGCCATATACCACCTGCAGCGATTACAAGTGCAATTAAAATAGCTATAAAAATCAGTATTTTTGTAACAATAGATTTTGGTTTCTTTTGTTTTTTAGCTATTTTAGTATTTTTCATACTCTTTGCACTTTTCATCTGATTTGGTACATATGAAAAATCTGATGTCTGCTGATTTGGTTTTACTTTGTTTGCCTTTTTGGCTGTGGGTTTAGAGTTTCTAGACTTATTATGTCTTGAACCGCCTCCGCCAAAAATTTTCATGTGTTACTGCCTCCTAAACACCGTCAGGAACGCACTACCCCCTGCCTTATTAGCCAGTTGCGTGCCTGCATCGTATCTTTATGTATTAGTTTTCCTCGTTCGATTAGGTCACTTAGTGAAAAATCGAAGCAATACAGCAAAGCCTTATCTATATCTTTTTTGGCAAGTGCTCTTGCTGGCTCTACCCCTTTAAAATCCCTAGTTTCTTCGATAAAATCGGCCAAATAAACAATTTTATCGAGTGTTGTCATATTTTCGCAGCCTGTTGTATGATATTCAATAGCATGAGCAATATCATCTTCAATTTTGTAAACATCTTTAGCTATTGCAGCTGCTGTTTTTCCATGGAGCATTTTCCATTCGATTTTTTCGACATCACAGGGTATTATACCGTATTTATCGCATAAATACAACTGTTCTTCACGAGAAAGTCTTTTTGTAATATCATGTAATAGCATTGCAAGAGAACATTTTTGAGGGTCTTCGCCATATTTTTCACCTAGCCACATTGCAGCTTTTTCACACCCTAAAGTATGGGTATAACGATAACCTTCTAGTCTGGAAAGAATATCCTCACGCATTTTTTCATCATACAACATTATAAAAACCGCCTTTCAGATTAATTTTTTTCTGTTAAATCCATGTATAATCGGTTTTTGCGAATATAATCAAGCACTGTTTTGGGTAGCATTTCAGACAACTTTTGACCATTTCTAATCTCGGTTGAAGAAATCTCTATAACATCTGATTTTATAAGAGAAATTTTTGCATTATATTTTTCTTTTAAAAACTGTGCTTTTTTTTGAAGTATAGTCTGCTCACCAAGTCCCCTTGCTACAACTGCAAGTGTACAAATCTTGCAAATCTCCTCTGGCTCTCTCCAACCTGTATCAAGAGTCATAAGCATATCTGTACCCATTAAAAAGAATAACTCACCATAAATTTTTTTGTCATTTAGCTCTCTTAACGTGTCAATGGTATAACTTGAACCTCCACGTTCAATTTCTATCATGCTAAGCTCTGCCCAGTCTAAACCATCAAGCATTAGTTTTATCATTTCGCACCGCTGATGGGTATTTGCAGAACCTTTTGGCATTTTTTTGTGTGGCGGTAAATTAGTTGGAATAAATAACACTTTATCTAAATTTAATGCCTGTTTGACCTGTTTTGCAGCATGTAAATGACCATAATGAGGTGGGTTAAATGTCCCCCCTAAAATGCCAGTACGCATTTTTTATTTCTCCAAAACAATCTTACGCTTGTCCTTATCAGAAGACTGACGATATAAAACAAACTTTGTACCAATAACTTGAACACTATCCGCACCAGTTTCTTCACTTAACACCTCAGCTACTGTTTTAGGTGTCACCATAGCACTTTCTAAAACCTTACCTTTTACAAGTTCATGGTTTTCTAAAAGCACATTTAATTGCTCTAAAACGCCATCAGTCACACCATCTTTACCGATATGAAGTGTTACTGCTAGTGGGTTTGCAAGCTTTCTAAGCTGAGCACGTTGTTTACTTGTTAACATAAATAAATTTTTCACTCCTATAAATAATTGTTTAATTTTTTTGTAAATTCTCTAAGTGCGACTGCACGATGAGAAATTTGATTCTTTATATGAGGACTAAGCTCACCAAAAGTACATTTATACTCTGGAACATAGAAAATAGGGTCATAACCAAATCCGCCAGTTCCCTGTTCACTTTGTAAAACTTCACCTTCACATTTGCCAAAGCTCTCTATAAAAGTGCCATCTGGAAACGCACAACATATAGCACAAGCAAAATAACATTTTCTATTTTCCTTGCCTTGCATATTTTTAAGCAGTAATGCATTTCTGTCTGCGTCAGTTCCTTCACAGTATCTAGCTGAGTAAATGCTAGGAGCACCGCCCAAAGCCTCTACACATAAACCTGAGTCATCAGCTATTGCAGCAAGTCCAGTAAACTTCATAGCTGAAACCGCTTTAATTTTTGCATTTTCTGCAAAAGTTTTGCCGTTTTCCTCTGGTTCTGGTGCATTTTCTTGTAAAGCCTCTATTTCAACACTAAACTTGTTTAAAATATCAGCTAACTCTTTTAACTTTTTCTTATTATGAGATGCAAGTATAAATTTCATTTTAATCAAGCTCACCTGTAATTTTCTTTTGTTCTCTGCAAAGTTTAGCTGTACCCTTTTTACCAAGTGACAGCAGTTTATTAAGTTCTTCTTTAGTAAATGGACGCTCTTCACCAGTGCCTTGAATTTCTACAAAATCCCCTGCACCAGTCATAACAACATTACAGTCAACAATAGCGTTAGAGTCCTCAGCATAATCTAAATCTAAAATAGGCTCGTCCTCATAAATGCCAACTGAAACGGCTGAAACTTGACTTGTAAGTGGCATTTTTGTTATTTTGCCTTCATCAAGTAGCTTTTTACAAGCAAGCCAAAGAGCCACAAAACCACCTGTTATAGATGCACAGCGAGTACCGCCATCAGCCTGAATGACATCACAGTCAACAGTTATTTGTCTTTCGCCAAGTGCCTCTCTGTCAACTACTGAGCGTAAAGCTCTACCGATAAGCCTTTGAATTTCGCTTGACCTTCCATCAAGTTTTAATGATTTAATATCTCTTTTCTTTCTTGTATGGGTAGAGCGTGGAAGCATTGCATATTCTGCTGTAACCCAGCCCAAACCCTTGCCTTCAAGAAATGGAGGTACTTTTTCATCTACACTTGCAGTACAAATAACCTTTGTATTGCCAACCTCAATTAAAACAGAACCCTCTGCATACATAGTGTAATTAGGTGTAATTTTCACCTTTCTCATTTCATCATTACGTCTTAAATCTGGTCTTGCCATATCTTTCTCCTTTTATTATTCTTCTGTATCATCTAGTTTAACAGGTGGAAGTAAAGCCTCTAAAAATTCATCTCTGTTAAAGTCCATAAGGTCATCTAGACCTTCACCAACACCAACCAGCTTTACAGGAACGCCAAGTCCAGCTGAAATTGCCACAACAATTCCGCCCTTTGCTGTTCCGTCTAGCTTTGTAAGTATAATACCTGTAAGCTTTGCGGCTTTGTTAAACTGCTCTGCTTGATGCACAGCATTTTGTCCAGTAGTTGCATCAAGCACTAAAAGAGTTTCTCTTGATGAGTTTGGAAGTTCTCTTGTTAAAATACGGTCGATTTTAGCAAGCTCATTCATAAGATTAGCTTTGTTATGCAATCTGCCCGCTGTATCTATAATAATTATATCACAACCTCTAGCCTTTGCAGCAGCGATTGCATCAAATACAACAGCGGCTGGGTCTGCACCCTCGCCATGACGTACAATTTCTGCACCTGCACGCTTTGCCCATACTTCTAGCTGGTCAGCCGCCGCCGCTCTAAAGGTGTCAGCAGCGGCAAGCATTACACGCTTGCCTTGCTCAACATAACGAGCGGCGATTTTACCAATAGATGTGGTTTTACCAACACCATTTACACCGATAACCAAAATAACTGCAGGTTCATTTTCTGTGTTTAGATGTATATCTTCGAGCATCATATCAGTTAAAACTTCTTTAAGCAATGCTCTAAGCTCATTTGCAGTGTTAACTTTTTTGTGTTGAGCAGCTTTTTTTAGTTGTTCTCTAGCCTTTGCGGCAACACTTGCACCAAGGTCAGATAAAATCATAGCTTCTTCAAGTTCATCTAATAAATCATCATCAACTTGAACGAAAGATGCCATAATATCTTCAAACTGTTGACTTACAGCATCGGTAGTTTTTTTAAGTCCTGCTTTAATTTTATCAAAAAATCCCATTTTTTAAACTCCTTATTTTATTTCGCCTGAAAATTTCTTTTCTGCCTCGGCAAGATTTAACATTAAAAGTCTGCTAACTCCTCGCTCTTGCATTGTAACACCATAGAGCATATCTGATTTTTCCATAGTACCTCTACGGTGAGTGATAACAATAAACTGTATTTTTTCGCTTAGACGTTTAACATATTCGGCAAATCTAGCAACATTTACATCATCAAGAGCGGCTTCAATCTCATCTAGCACAGTAAAAGGTGTAGGTCTTAATTTAAGTATAGCAAAATATAAACTGATAGCAACAAAAGCCTTTTCACCACCAGATAAAAGAGTTATAGTTTTAACCGCTTTTCCTGGAGGACAAACCAAAATATCTATACCACAATTTAAGATATCTTTTTTATCTTGAAGTTTAAGCTCTGCTGTACCACCACCAAAAATCTCCTTAAATGTTTCACCAAAATATGTATTAAGTTTGTCAAATTCGGTTTCAAAAACCTTACTCATATTATTAGTTAATTCATTTATAACACCATATAATTCATTTTGAGCGTGTTCTAAATCTTGTTTTTGTTCACCAAGGAATGTAAAACGCTCCATAATAGTTTTATATTGCTCGACCGCATCAAGGTTTACGTTTCCAAGCTGACGCATTTTATCTCTTAAATCAAGCATTTTTCTATTGGCAGATGACACATTTTCTACTGTAATTTTATATTTTTCTGCACTTGTTGGTGTAAGCTCATATTGCTCCCACATTTTATCCATAATCTGCTGTTTCTTTTCATCTACCTGCATATTTTGAGCAGTAAGACGAGCATTTTCTCTTTCAAGACCTAAAAGTTCTTCATTTGTACGCTGAATACGTCTTTCGGTTTCTGTTTTTTCACTTTCAAGCCTTAATCTTATTTGAGCTATATCCTGAATTTTATTTCTAAGTTCTTTTTCAGTGTTTTTGTTTTCACTTTCTATAAGCTCAGAAATTTTATTATTATACTCATTTATCTGCTTTTCAAACTCTGAATATGCATGTTTTATTTGCTCTAAACCTTCAATCATTTCAGAGCTTAGATTTTCAAGGTCAGAAATAGCACGCTTTTCTGATGTTATTTCGGCATTATTTTGAGCCATATTGGTGCGAAAAGTTATTAGCTTTGTCTCTTGCTCGGTTACGATATTTTCACACTCAGCAATAGCATTTAAAGCGTTTTGATATTCTTTTTTAAGATTATCCAGCTTTGATAACAATTCTTTTTGAACATTTTCATACTGTAAAATAGTGTTTTCATAACCCTGTTTAGCCTTTGAAATATCGGTTTGTTCTAAAGAAAGTGAGTTAAACTGTTCATTTACACGCTCAAGCATTGTTTTATGCTGATTTTTAAGAGCATCAAGTCTTGTCTGTTCCTCTCTAAGCTCTTGCTTTTCATTTATATAGCTTTCAAGCTGTGCTTTAACAGTTTTAAGCTCTGTTTCAGTCTGAGTTATTTTTTCTTTTGTAATATCAAGCTGTTTTTTGATATCAAGACTATTTTGCTCAAGCTGTCTTAGTGTATCAGCACGAGCAAGTGTGCCTGTGGTTTTAGAAACCGAACCGCCAGTCATAGCACCGCCTGCCTGAAGCATTTGACCGTCAAGCGTTACTATACGAAAACGATATTGGTAAGCCTTTGCAATTTGCATAGCACAGTCCAAATCTTTGACAATTACCGTTCTTGCAAGCAAGTTTTTAATAATATTTCTGTATTCACCTGCACACTGTACAAGACTATCTGCTGTACCTAAACAGCCATTCATATTCTCAAAGCCTGTTTCTTTGAGGCTTGATGGCTTAATAGTGTCCATTGGTAAAAAAGTCGCTCTACCGCCATCATTATTTTTAAGAAAATTTATCGCTTGTTTTGCATGATTAGAATTTTCTACAACGATATTAGAAGCGGCTGCACCTAAAGCGGTTTCTATTGCAACTACATAGTCCGGTTCAGTGCCAATAAGTGATGACACAGGGCCTCTTATGCCATCAACTTGACCATTTTGTGAGCGTTTCATAATGAGTTTTACTGCACGAGAAAAACCCTCGTAATCTTTTTGCATCTCTGTAAGCATTTTTAAACGGTTTTGACAGTCTGTACTTTTAGAGCTTAAATCATTATATTGCTTTTGCAACTGTAAAAGTTGCTCATTAGTTGATTTAACTTCTTGTTCTTTATCATAACTCAATTTTTCAAGCTCATAAATTCTATTTTCACAAGCTATATATTTACTTTCATAAGCTGACTGAATTTGTTTTTCACGCTCTAACTGTTCTTGTACATTTTGAGTTTCTTTATCAATATTATCTGTTCTCCCGCTCATACCTTCAAGAGCAGCCTTTGCAGCGGTAAGCTTCATAGATACATTAAAGTTTTCAGCATCTAAAACCGCAATTTTATCCTCAATTTTATCACGCTCGCTAATAAACTCAATTTTCTTTTGTTTTTGAGCTTGAATTGTTTGTTCAGCTAAAGCAATATCTTTTTCTAACTTAATTTGATTTTGCTCTAGCTTATTACAATGCTCTTGTTTTTCTGATTTTTGCGTTTTAAGTGCATTTTGTTGTTCTATTCTTTTTTGCTCATCTTGCTTTGTACGTTCTATATTTTGTTTTGCGTTTTGGATATTTGCCTTTAAAACAGCGATTTCGCTCTGTCTTTGAGCGTTTTTCTGTTCTTCTTCTCTTAATAAACGTCTAATTTCATCAGCATCAATATCTGTTTTATGAATTTTGCTAGATATAGTTTCTGTTTGCTCATATAAATCAGATACTAATTTTCTGGTATCATCTAATTGTTTTTGACAGATTTCCAGTTTTTCAGTGCCATCAGATTGCGTTTTTTTAATATCCTCTAATTCTAAAAGCCATAGTGTGACTTCAAGTTCACGAAGTTCATCTCTAAGAGCTAAATATTGTTTAGCTTTTTCAGCCTGTTTTTCAAGCGGTTTTGTTTGTCCCTCAAGCTCACTGTAAATATCTCTTATTCTTATGAGATTTTCTTCTGTTTCTGCAAGTTTTCTCTCTGCTTCTTCTTTTCGATATCTAAACTTAGTTATACCCGCAGCTTCTTCAAATACCTCTCGACGGTCTTCACTTTTAAGAGATAAAATCTCATCTATTCTACCTTGACCAATTATTGAGTAACCTTCTCTGCCAAGACCGGTATCCATAAAAAGCTCGTGTATATCTTTTAATCTACAATGCTTTTTGTTTAAATAATACTCGCTTTCACCAGAGCGATAATATCTACGGGTTACCATAATTTCGGTATGCTCACTTTGAAAGATACCAGTGCTGTTATCTAAAATGAGTGACACTTCAGCAAAGCCTAGTGGAGCTCTTTTAGATGTGCCGCCAAAAATAACATCTTCCATTTTAGCACCTCTAAGCATTCTAGAGGACTGCTCACCAAGCACCCAACGCAAAGCATCTGAAATATTTGATTTTCCGCTACCATTAGGGCCAACAATCGCTGTCATACC
>CALWMO010000047.1 GCA_944381965.1 uncultured Butyricicoccus sp. | reverse complement strand
ATACACTTTTAAATTCAAATGGTGTAGGTCTTGCAGCTCCTCAAATTGGTATTCTTCGCAGAGTGGTTTTAGTGCTAGATATTAAAAAAGACCCAGAAGAGGTTGTAGAGCTTATAAATCCAGAGGTTATTGCTGTAAACGAACTAGAGCCAACTATTGAAGGTTGTCTTTCTGTTCCAAATGTATATGGCTATGTAATGCGTCCAACTTGGGCAAAAATCAGAGCTCAAGACAGATATGGAAATTGGTTTGAGCGTGAGGGTGAGGAAATCGTTGCTCAGTGCTTCTGCCATGAAACCGAGCATTTAGACGGTCATCTATTTACAGAAAAAGTAACTGAGTATGTTGACGTTGAACAGTTGGAGGAAGAATGAGAATTTTATTTATGGGAACACCAGATTTTGCTGTTCCATGTCTTGAAAAACTTATTAACGATGGTCACAATATAGTTGGAGTGCTAACTCAGCCAGATAAGCCACAAGGCAGAAAAATGAAACTCACTCCTCCACCTGTAAAAGAGCTTGCTCTTAAAAATAACCTTGAAGTTTATCAGCCAGAAAGCCTTAAAAATGATGCTATAAAGCAGCTTTTAGAGGATAAACAGCCAGAACTTATTGTGGTTGTAGCTTATGGTAAAATCTTGCCTAAATATGTGCTTGATTTTCCTAAATATGGCTATATAAATGTGCATGGTTCATTACTTCCAAGATGGCGTGGTGCTGCACCTATTCAGTGGTCAATAATATCAGGCGATAAAACCGCAGGTGTTACCACTATGAAAATGGCTGAAGGTCTTGATACTGGTGATATGCTGCTTAAATATGAAACCGAAATCGGTAAGACCGAAACTGCAGGTGAGTTGTTTGATAGAATTGCTTTAAGCGGTGCTGAGCTTTTACACGATACAATCGAGCAAATTGACAGCATTGTTCCAGAGGTGCAAGACGAAAGCAAGGCTAATTATGCTCATATGCTTGACAAGCAGATGGCACAAATAGACTGGTCAAAATCAAACAAAGAGATTGACTGCTTAATTCGTGGATTAAATCCTTGGCCTGTTGCACTTACAACATTAAATGGTGAAAGACTAAAAGTTTATTCTGCAAGCCTTGAAAACGCATCTGGTAAAGCAGGCGAAGTTTTAAAGGCTGATAGTAAAAATGGTCTTTTAGTTGCTTGTGGCGAGGGTGCAATTCTATTAAATGAAATTCAAGCGGTTGGCGGAAAACGTATGAACGCAAAAGATTATCTTCGTGGTCACAAAATAGAAGTAGGAAGCATCTTAGGGGAATAATATTTTATAGAAAGCAGGTGCTTTTATGCCGTATTTCTACGGATTTGATTATTATTATATCGTTTTGGTATTGCCTTGCATTTTCTTCGCAATGTGGGCACAATTTAAGGTAAATTCCACTTTTAAAAAATATTCGGCTGTTAGAAGTAGGAGAGGTTTAACAGGTGCTCAAGCGGCTGAAGCTGTACTTCGTGCGGCTGGTGTTTATAATGTAAGAGTTGAACGTGTTGCGGGTCATTTAACCGACCATTATGACCCTAGAACAAATGTTATTAGGCTTTCAGATAGTGTTTACTCATCAAGTTCGGTTGCATCAATAGGTGTTGCGGCACATGAGGCAGGCCATGCTGTGCAATACGCAAGAAATTATGCACCTATTAAGTTAAGAGCGGCTATAATTCCGATTACTAATATAGGCTCAACTCTTGCTATGCCACTTATTTTAATCGGTCTTGTGTTTAGCTTTGGCGGACTTATAACACTTGGTATTATATTTTTTGCTTTTGCTACTCTTTTTCAGCTTATAACACTTCCTGTTGAGCTTGACGCATCTCGTAGAGCATTAGCCGCAATAGAAAATGGTGGCTTACTCTATGAAGATGAACACAAAATGGCTAAAAAGACACTTTGGGCAGCGGCTATGACTTATGTAGCAGCATTAGCGGTTTCTCTTGCACAGCTTTTAAGACTGATTTTATTATTTGGAGGTAGAGGCAACAGAGATGACTAAACCTACAAACGCAAGAGAAGTTGCAGCATTTACTCTTTTCGATATGATTGAAAAAGGTGCTTGGTCTGAGGGTGCATTGCATCACTATTTACAGCTTGCAGAGCTGTCGGGTCGTGATGCAGCACTCGCTGCAAGACTGGCTTATGGCACATTGCAAAACCAAGCTATGTGTGATTTTTATATTAGAAAATACTCCAAAATCAGACTTGCTAAAATTAAACCAAGGGTTTTAGAGCTTATGAGAATGGGTGTATATCAGCTTACAATGCTTGATAGAATACCAGCTCATGCGGCTACAAGCGAAACTATAAAGTTAATTCGAAAATATGGCAAAGCTGACGAAAGAGCGGCAGGTTTTGCAAATGGAGTTTTACGCTCTATTGCAAGAGATAAAGAAAATAATAAACTTCCGCACCCAGATTGTCCAGATAAAGAAAGTTATTATGCACTTAAATACACTCACCCAGAGTGGTTAATGCGAAAATTAAGCAATCAATATGGACAGAAGCAAAGTCAGCAAATAGCCGAGGTAAATAATGAAATTGCACCGATTTCTGTTAGAATAAACAGCCAAAAAACAACAAAAGATGAAGTTTATAACTCACTTTTAAATGATGGCTTTATAGTAGAATATCACCCTACAATGAATAATATTTTGCTTTGTAGTGGCGGTGATATAGCAAAAAATAAGCTATTTACGGAAGGTAAAATAACCGTTCAAGATGCGGCAAGTGCATCAGCGGTTGAGGTTTTAGACCCAAAACCCGACATGAAAATTATAGATTGCTGTGCTGCTCCAGGCGGAAAAACCTTTTATATAGCTGAAAAAATACAAAATAAAGGTGAGCTTATAAGCTGTGATATTTATGAGCATAAGCTTAAAAAAATAGATGAGGGTGCAAAACGTTTAGGTTTTACATGTATAAAAACACGTCTTGCAAACTCTGAAGTTTATCAAAAAGAGCTCGAAAAATGGGCTGATGTAGTTATGTGTGATGTTCCATGCTCTGGGCTTGGAATTATCAGAAAAAAACCAGAAATTCGCTTTAAAACAGATGAAGAATTATCAGCACTGCCTGAAATTCAGTTAAGCATACTTAAAAACTGTGCAAATTATGTTAAAATAGGCGGCAGTATAGTTTATTCTACTTGCACTATTTTACAAAGAGAAAATCAAGATGTTGTAAATGCATTTTTAAAAGAAAACAAAGATTTTGTTTTAGAGCCATTTAACCACCCAGTTTGTGGTCAAACAGATGGTATGATAACACTTTTACCTCATTTACATAAGACAGATGGATTTTTTATCGCAAAATTAAGGAGAAAATCATGACGCTAGAGGCAAATAAAACTGAAATAAAAACACTTAATATAGATGAGCTTAAACAGGCGTTGACTGATATGGGAGAAAAGCCTTTTCGTGCTAAACAGATTTTTAAATGGTTGCATTTGCCTGTAAGCTCATTTGAAGAAATGAGCGACCAATCAAAAGCTTTACGTCAAAGATTAGAAGATAAGTTTACATTAACTGTTCCTCACATTGAGCGTAAACAAGTTTCAAAGCTTGACGGAACAATTAAATACTTATGGCGTATGCAAGGCGGAGATTGTGTGGAAAGTGTACTTATGCGTTATGAGCATGGAAACACAATTTGTGTGTCTACTCAGGTTGGTTGTCGAATGGGCTGTAAATTCTGTGCATCTGGTCTGTTTGGCTTAAAACGCAATCTATCAGCAGGTGAAATTTTAGACCAAGTTTTATTTGCTCAAAAAGATTCAGGTTTAAAAATAAGTAATATTGTACTAATGGGTACTGGTGAACCACTAGATAATTATGACAATGTGCTAAAATTTTTGCATTTAGTATCCAGTTCAGACGGTATTTGTATAGGTCAGCGTCATATATCCTTGTCAACTAGCGGTTTAGCTGATAAAATAGAGAAGTTAGCACAGGAAAAATTACAGATAACTTTATCAATTTCTCTACATGCTCCAGATAATGAAAGCAGAGAGAAAATTATGCCTGTTACCCGTAGTTTCCCTGTGGAGCGACTTATTAAAGCTTGCAGATATTATTTTGATACCACTGGTCGAAGAATTTCTTATGAATATGCTATGTCAAGAAATATAAGTGACCGTCCATGGCAAGCAAAACAGCTTGCAAAGCTGCTTCATGGCAGACCATGCCATGTAAACTTAATTCCGCTCAATCCTGTTAAAGAAAGTGATGTTCAGCCATCTACAAAAGAGGCTGTGCGTAAATTTCAGCAGATTCTAACGCAAAATGGCATAACAGCCACTGTTCGCCGCAGATTAGGCCCCGATATAGATGCGGCTTGTGGTCAGTTACGCCGTAGAACCATAGAAGAAGGTGAGTCTAAATGATAACCTATGGAGATACCCATCAAGGTATGGTTAGAACAAATAATCAAGATGGCTATGTTATCGAGATATTTGATGACCAAAAAACTGTGCTTTTAGTTGTATGTGATGGTATGGGTGGTGCAAATGCAGGCAATGTTGCAAGTCATGTAGCACTTGAGATTTTCTCTAGCAATGTACAAAATCAATTTGAAACTGAAATGGATGAAACTGCAACCGAAGATATGCTTAGAATAAGTGCACAAAATGCAAACGCGGCAGTTTATGACATTTCTTTAAAACAACCTGAATGCCGTGGTATGGGTACAACGCTTGTTGGTGCGATTGCACAGGGCGAAAAAGTCACAATTATAAACATTGGTGACAGTCGTGCATATGTAATTACAAAAGATGACATCAAACAAATTACAGAAGACCATTCATTTGTTCAGGAAATGGTTAGAAAGGGTAAATTAACACCTGAAGAAGCACGAAATCACCCACATAAAAATTTGATAACACGTGCAATAGGTGTTGACACATTTGTAGACAGCGACTTGTTTCACTACACAATGGAAAAAGATGATATTTTGCTTTTATGCTCAGACGGTCTTAGTGGTATGGTAGAGGATTACGAGATAGCAAATATAGTTCGTGAAGCAGAGTCATTTGAACAGGCGGTCAATACGCTTATTATGCGTGCCTGTGACAACGGAGGTTTAGACAACATTACCGCAGCACTTTATAGCTGTGCAGACCTTGAATTAGGAGATTAAATCATATGGATAAATACATTGGAACCCTGCTTGGCGGTCGATATGAAATTTTAGACATATTAGGCATCGGTGGCATGGCAATTGTGTATAAAGCAAGATGTAGAGTGCTTAATCGCTATGTTGCGATTAAAATGCTCAAGGAGGAATTTCTTCAAGATGAGGAATTTCGTCGCAGATTTTATAATGAATCACAAGCCGTTGCAAAGCTTTCACATAATAATATTGTAGCCGTATATGATGTTGCAAGAACCGACACACAAGATTATATTGTTATGGAGCTTATAGATGGTATTTCTTTGAAAGAATACCTACAAAAGAAAGGCCATCTTTCTTGGCAGGAAACAGTGTTTTTTGCTCAGCAAATCGCTAAAGGTTTGAGTCATGCCCATAGTAGAGGAATTATACATCAAGATATTAAACCACATAATATAATGCTGCTTCGTGATGGTACTGTTAAAGTTACCGATTTCGGAATCGCTAGACTTGAAAGCAATCAAGAAACTAGAGTTGTGCAGGAAGCTATTGGTTCGGTTCATTATATTGCACCAGAGCAGGCGAAGGGTTCATCTATTGACGCAAGAGCTGACCTTTACTCGCTTGGTGTAGTTATGTATGAAATGCTTACTGGTAAACTGCCATTTGAAGGAGATAGTGCAGTTGCTATTGTTATGCAGCATATAAATTCTATTCCAGAAATGCCAAGCAAAGTTATGGCTGGTGTACCTCGCGGTATGGACGATATTGTTATGCATGCTATGTGTCCTAATGTTACAAGAAGATATGCTTCAGCTCAAGAACTTTATCAGGATTTAGAGCGTATAAAGCAAAATCCTCATACGGTTTTTGGCTATGCGGCACATGATAGCAGAGGTGATGCAGCTTTGTTTGATGAAACCAGAACCATTGGAGCTAGTAATAATTCATATCAGCAGCCTATGCAACAACAAGTTTATAGACAGCCACAAAGACAACAACCTTATCAGCAACAAAGACAACAACAGCCACGACCTCAGCAAAGGCAAGAATATGCACCAAAACGCCAACAAAATCATCAAAGCTCAAATAGCTCTAATAACAATAGACGTAAAAAGAAAAATAACTCTTCAATGCTTGTAGCGGGTGCTATTGTTGCTATAATTGCAGTTATCGCACTTGTTGCGGGCGGTATGATGTTAATCAATGGAGGCTCTGACAATAAAGAGCTTGTAACCGTTCCAAACTTTTTAGGTCAAGATATAGACACTATACTTTCAAAACAAAACACCGATTATGCTGATTTTAAAATTGTCGAAGCACCTAAACGTGAATATAATTCTTCTTACAAAGAAGGAGAAGTTATAAGACAAGACCCGACCGCTAATAAACAGGTTGAAAAAGGTTCAACTATCACATTAACTGTATGTGGTTCTGAAGATGATGAGGAAGAAGAATCTTATAAATTAATTGATTTTTCAAATATGGAGCTTGAAGAAGTAGAGCGACTGCTCAGACAAAATGGACTTGAGGGTTCATATAAAATCGTAGAAGAATCAAGTGATACAGTTGAAAAGGGTTATGTAATTCGAACAAGTCCATCAAAGGGTACAGAGGTTACTTCGGATGATGAAATTACTATTTATGTAAGCACAGGCAAAAAAGTTGAAACTGTAAAAGTTCCAAAGGTAACTGGTATGACTCTTGACAGTGCTAAATCTCTTTTAACCTCTTATGGTTTAGAAATTGGTCAGACCATTAATGAGGAAAACGATAGCCCAGTAGGTCAGGTATTTAAACAGTCTGTTTCTGAAAACACTGAGGTTGAAAAGGGAACAAAGATTGATTTATATGTAAGCACTGGTAAACAAGAAGAACAACAGCCACAAAACCCTGATGATGGCGAAAGTGGTAATAACAATAATACCACACCTCAAACAGGTACAGCTAAGGTATCTGTCGCACTTCCAGACTCCGAGTCTTGCAAGGTTGTTATTTATCTAGGAACACAAAAGCTTGCAGAACAAACATTTTCACCAGCTGGTGGCACACAAACAATAGAGGTAACTGGCCCTATTGGTGAACAAATGCTAGATATTTATATCGATGGCAACAAAACATCAAACACATACACATTTAATTAAAAGGGAGAATTGTTTTGGATATCACTGGAACAATAATAAAAGGCATCGGCGGTTTCTACTATGTAGACACCGCCGATGGTGTTATAGAGTGTAAAGCTCGTGGAAAATTTAGAAAAACTGTTGGAAAGCCTATTATTGGCGATAGAGTAACTGTTGCAGTTCAAAATGATGGTACTGGTTATCTACTTGAGATAAAAAGCAGAACAAATCAGCTTATCCGTCCTGCACTTTCTAATATTGATTTACTTATTGCTGTTGTAAGTGCTGCACCACCTGTAACAGACCCATTTTTAATTGATAAAGTTATCGCAATCGCAGAAAATAAAAATATCTCACCTATGGTTGTAATAAATAAAATTGATATAAACCCAGCAGATGAGCTGTTTGAAATTTATAAACAGGCGGGAATAGATGTTTTAAGAGTCAGTGCAAATACGGGTGAAGGTGTGAGCGATTTAAAGGACAAACTCAAAGGTAAAATTTCAGCATTTGCTGGCAACTCTGGCGTTGGAAAATCAAGCCTTTTAAATAAACTTATACCAGATTTTTCTGCACAAGTTGGCAATATTTCGGATAGAATAGGTAGAGGTAAACACACAACAAGACATATAGAGCTTGTGCCATTTGAAGACGGATATATTGCTGACACCCCAGGATTTTCATCTTTTGATACCGAACAAATGGATTTGGTTTTAAGAGAAGATTTACAGTATGCTTTTAGGGAGTTTGAACCTTATATAGGTGAGTGTAAATTTACAGGCTGTGCTCATGTAAAGGAAAAAGGCTGTGCAATTTTACAAGCAGTTGAAAATGGGGAAATTTCGCAGAGTAGACACGAAAGCTATAAAAAGCTATATGAAAGCGTAAAGGAATTGAAAAAATGGGAGCTTGGCAAGGACGCAGGGCGTTAATAATTTCGGCTGCACCATGTGAAAACTTGGACTATGTAAAAGATATTTTGAAAAAATATCCCGATATAGTGGTTATATGTGCCGATGGTGGGGCAAAATATGCTAGAAAACTAAATATAAAACCCAATGTTATAGTTGCAGATTTTGATTCAAGCGAGAACACTATTGAGTGTGGTGAAGTTATAAAGCTAACGCCAGAAAAAGATGATACAGACACTCAGCATGCAGCTTTACTTGCTTTAGAGCGAGGGTGTAAAGAGCTGATTTTAGTTTGTGCAACAGGCGGAAGAATAGACCATATGTTATCTAATTTACTTTTATGTGAACAGGTTTATGAGCTTGGAGGACATCTTTCCGTAATAGATGAACAAAATATTGTTATGCTGCACACTGGCGGACAAATAAAGTTTGCAAGGAAAGAACTAAAAAAATACATCTCACTTATTCCTCTTGATGAAAAACTTGAGGGAGTTACAATGAAAGGTTTAAAATATCCTCTTGAAAATGCGGTTTTAACACGAAAAAAAATCATTTCTGTATCAAATGAACCTGTCAGTGATGATGTTTTAATAGAGATTTCCTCGGGAAAAGCACTTGTAATACTAGCTGATGATAAATCTTGATTGATTGTACAATAAACTAGTAAAACTGATTTTTGCAATTTTCAATCTGTATACTTGCAAAATGAGCTTATCCAGTGTATAATGGGTTTGTAATATATGAGGGGAGTCGTTGATTGTGTCAAAAGAATTAAAACCAATTTCAAAGGTCGCAGCACAGGTGCAAGCGTCTACAACATTAGTTATTGACAGTATGTTTAAGGATATGAAGGCAGCCGGAGAAGACGTTGTTGGTTTCGGTGCTGGTGAGCCAGATTTCCCTACACCTGAGCATATCAAACAGGCAGGTATTTCTGCTATTGAAGGAAATAAAACAAAGTATACCCCAGCGGCTGGTATGATGGAGCTTAGAAAGGCGGCTTGTTACCGCTTGGAAGAGGATTTCGGTCTAAAATATGAACCACAATCCGTTGTTGTAGCCTCTGGTGCAAAACATGCTATCTATATTGCACTAATGGTTCTATGTGACCCAGATGATGAGGTTGTTATTGCTGCTCCATATTGGCTATCTTATAGCGAAATGGTAAAGCAAGCTAGTGCAGTGCCTGTTATCGTTGCAGCAGGTGAAGACCAGAACTTTAAAATCACAGCAGAACAACTTGAAAATGCTATAACAGATAAAACCAAGGTGTTTATGCTTAACTCACCATCTAATCCTACTGGTATGGTTTATTCTCGCAAGGAGCTTGAGGCAATCGCTGAGGTTTGTGTGCGTCATAATATCTATGTAATTGCTGATGATATATATGCTAACCTTGTTTATGATGGAATTGAATATACATCTATAGCAGCACTTGGTGATGAGATTAAACGCAGATGTATTGTTATAAATGGTGTATCTAAGTCATACGCTATGACTGGTTGGAGAATTGGCTATGCTTGTGCAGAACCTTTTATCGCTAAGGCTATGAGCAACTATTTAAGCCATTCAACTTCTGCACCATCTACAATCTCTCAGGTGGCAGCTATCGAGGCTCTGAAAGGCCCTCAGGAGGATATCGAGGAAATGCGTAAGGCATTTGAGGCTCGTCGTGACCATCTTGTTGAGCGTATGAATAAGATTGACGGTATCTCTTGTATTAAACCTCAAGGTGCTTTCTATGTTATGATGAATATGAAAAGCTTCCTCGGTAAAACAATGTATGGTGAAGTTATAAACAATGATGGCGATTTTGCAAGACTATTCTTAGAAAAAGGCAAGGTTGCAACTGTACCTTGTGAGTCATTTGCAGCACCTGGATTTATCCGCTGGAGTTATGCAACATCTATGAGCGATATAGATAAGGGACTCGACCGTTTGGAGCAGTTTATAAAAAATGCTTAAGTTTGCGGTTTTTCTTGAAAAATTCATATATAAGTGGTAAACTAAGAACGGACAATTCTGTCCGTTCTTTTGCTTTTTATCGTGCTTTTTTGGGCAAATAGCAA
>CALWMO010000046.1 GCA_944381965.1 uncultured Butyricicoccus sp. | reverse complement strand
GTCGTTTTTTTATACAATTTTAGACTTTATAAGACACATTTTGACAAGAAATCAAATCTTTCTGTGATATTATTTTAGTTAAATATTGTATTATTATAAAAATAATGTATAAAAATGTAGCAATATCTATTGGCTTTTGTTTTATGTTCACAACAAAATATATATTAAACGGTTGTTTATCTAGTTATCAAAAGCTAGTTAAATGACCTTTTTTTATTTTATTATGAAAAAATTAAATATATATGATTTTTTTAGCAGGCATATTAGGTATCGTTGTATAAAAAACAGCGATATTTTGTATGCCTGTTTTTTATGCCATTTTATGTGTATGTGAATATTTGGCAATGTTACATAGCTAAATATCCTTAAACACTCCTTTGTTTAAAAAACATAACAAAGGAGTAATTAAAATGAAAATAATAGATTTAAAAAACTTATATCCAAATAATTATAGAAATAGTGAAATACATAATATATCAGATGATGTATTTAATGCTCTTGAAGATTTTAGACGTGCAGATGAGGCTCTTGCAAAAAAACGTAAGCGTAACAAGGATATATATTCACTGAATGCGGAAGATGGTATTGAAAGCAATATATCAATTAAAGTTGAAATGCCAGATGAAATTGTAGAAAAGAAATGGCTTATATCTGAGTTACATAAGGCTATTGATACTCTCCCAGAAAAACAGGCTACACGTATAACAAAACATTATTTAATGGGTATGAGCAAGGTAGAAATAGCATATTCTGAAGGTGTATCTGAGGGAGCTGTTCGCCATAGTATTGATTTAGGTTTAAAACAATTGAAAAAATATTTTGAAAAAAATTATATTAAATAAGTACGATTTGCTTGAAAAAATGTCCTAGGTTATTAAAGGGAGATTTTTTGCCCTTATAACCTTGATAAGTTGATATACGATGTTACAGATACAAATTCGTATTGGAGCGAATTGAAGAAACACCGCCATGACATCTTTATCGAGCGATAAGTGTTAATCTTCATAATCAAATGTGGCAAATTTGATACGCCATGATAATACGAAATTATAATGATACAATCGAATCGTAAGACCTCCCACGTCAGAGGGGGAACTCTGGTATATTTGTTTAAAACGGTATTTTGGAGTTTTGATGTCAGCCAAGGCAGTCTGTAATATGCCCAAGCGTCAGGGGGCGTGGCAATATATGACGAATATATGATAATAGATAGCAGCTGTATAACTTTAAATTGTACAGCTGCTTTTATAAAATTCATTTATCATAATTTATAAAAATATATTCATATATTAATTTAGAAATTATTTAATTAAGGGGTTAATTATTATGACTTTAGATGAATTAGAACATTTAAAAAAAAATGAAAGTTTAGAAAATAACTGCTTAATTGATGTACAGAAAATCAATATTGATACAGCTATACCAGCTGCTGAGAGAATGTTAAATTACTTAGAATTAGTAAAAAACCCATATTATTTCATGTGTGGAAAAACACCAGTTAATGTTCGTTTTTTATCAAATGGAATAGAGCTTGGTGAAAAATTAAAGTTATATTTTTTAGGTCTTAAACGAGAAATTTAAAGTTATGTATGATATAATCAAAATGTGATTATAGAGGATTGGAGTGAACATGGCACGAATAAGGCGTAACAGCTTACAAGAAGATAAAATTATAAATGTTTGGAAAATTGGAAAATATATTCGTCTGTCAAGAGATGATGGAAGCAATGAAAGTGAAAGTATAGTAAATCAAAGAAAAATTCTTGATGAACAAATTCCTAAATATTTTGATAGTGATTATTATATTGTTGATGAGTACATTGATGATGGACGAACAGGAACATCAGATAATACACGCCCTGATTTTTTACGTTTAGTTGAAGATGTAAAATGCGGAAGAATTAACTGTATAGTTACAAAAAATTTATCAAGAGCATTTCGTAATAGTGCAAATCAAGGAAAATTTCTTGAAGAATTTATTCCGCTTTACAATACACGTTTTATTTCTCTTTATGAGCCACATATTGATACATTTTTAAATCCAGAGGTTGTACATAGTTTAGAAGTAAGTATAACAGGTTTTATGAATGAACAGTATGCTTATAAAACAAGTGTTGATGTTAGACGTACTTTTGACACCAAAAGAAAAAAAGGTGAGTTTATCGGAGCATTTGCACCATATGGACTAATGAAAAACCCAGATAATAAAAATATGCTTATAATTGATGATGAGGCGGCTGAAATTGTTAGGGATATATTTCATTGGTTTGTAGATGAGGGTATGAGTAAAAGTGGAATTACTAAACGGTTAAATGAACTTGGTGTGCCAAATCCGACAGCCTATAAACATAGTAAAGGATTTAAATATTGTAATCCAAATGTCTATAAAAATGACGGTTTATGGAGTGAAAGGACTGTACTTGATATTTTACTTAATCAAATGTATATAGGCAATATGGTACAAGGTAAACAAAAAGTTATAAGCTATAAAGTGCATGATAGAATAAACTTAAAGGAAAAAGATTGGTATATTGTGCAAAATACGCATGAGGCTATAATTGATAAAGAAACATTTGAAAAAGCACAAAAACTTCATCAAAGAGATACTAGAGTATGTCCAAATAAAAGAAAAGTTTATACTTTTTCAGGTTTATTAAGATGTGCTGATTGCAAAAAAGCTATGACACGAAAAAGTGCAAAAAATATAGTTTATTATAGTTGTTCCACTTATTCACGCAAACTAAAAACCGCTTGCACTAAACATACAATTCGTGAAGATGTACTTGAAAAAGCTGTACTCACTGCCATACAAAAGCAAATTGCTCTTGTAGATAATTTGACTGAGATAATTGATGAAATCAACAATGCTCCAGTTATTCATAGAGAGTCTAAACGTATAAATAAATTATTAGATATAAAGCAAAAAGAGCTTGATAAGCTTAATTCTTTAATTGATAATTTATATATGGATTGGCGTACAAATGAAATTACAAAGACGGAGTATAAAAGAATTAAATCAAAGTTTGAAGTTCAGATTGAGCAAGTCAAAGAGGTAATAGCTAATTTAGAAAAAGAAAAAGCCGAGTTATCTACTGGTATAAGTGTAAATGAACCATATTTACAAACATTTTTAAAGCATAAAAATATAGACCATCTTGAGCGTGGAATATTAGTAGAACTTATTGATAATATTTATGTTCATGAAGGTGGAGGTCTTACAATAGAATTTAATTTTGAAGACCAACATAAACGTATGCTTGAATATATCCAAATGGGTAGTTTAAAATTAAAATAATAGTTGTGCATATATAAATGCTTTCAGGGGAGCAACTGGCCCTATGGGCTGTTGTGGCTGTAGAGGTGCCACTGGAGCGACTGGTGCAACCGGAGTAACAGGTCCAACCGGAGTAACAGGTCCAACCGGAGTAACCGGTCCAACCGGAGTAACCGGTCCAACCGGAGTAACCGGTCCAACCGGAGTAACCGGTCCAACCGGAGTAACAGGTCCAACCGGAGTAACCGGTGCAACCGGAGTAACCGGTCCAACCGGAGTAACCGGTCCAACCGGAGTAACCGGTCCAACAGGAGCAACTGGTCCAACCGGAGTAACCGGTCCAACAGGAGCAACAGGTGCAACCGGAGCAACAGGAGCAACAGGTCCTGCTGGTACTGCAGGTATAGATGGCACACCTGCAACTGTTAGTGTAGGAACAGTGACAACTGGTGAGGCAGGAACAGAGGCATTTGTTACAAATAGTGGTACACCAGATGCAGCTGTGTTTGATTTTACTATCCCTCAGGGTGCAACGGGTGCAACTGGTTGTATGAATATTCAATTATTATCTGCTTATTCTACACCTAGTCAATTTGGAACTAACAATACAGATTTGATTTTTGATAAAAATGGCGTTGTTGTTGGTGATGCTATTTCACATGAAGAACCAAGTTCAGAATTTATAATTTCTGAAACTGGTATATATTCTGTAGAATTTCATGGCGATTTTACACCTATAGCGGGTGAAGCTTATCCATCGACTCTTACTATCACTATAACTCAAGATGATGTGCCAGTTAATGGTGCCGCTGCTGTACACGTTTTCCCATGTCCATCAGGTGTTACTAATATCGCATTTACAACACCTATTAAGGTTGATAACTTACCAACTACTATTAAAGTTGTAGGCGATGCAAGTAAATTCTCTTATTCTAATGTAGGATTAAGCATTTATCAAGTGGCACAGTGCTAAAACAATCAAAGGGACTTCATTTGAAGTCCCTTTGATTTTTATTATAAGATAAATTCATCAGTTGAAATATTAAAATCTATGTTTTCTAATGTAGTGAAATTAATTTCGCTATCGGTTTTTTTAGCTCCTTTTATCGGAATTTTTCCAATAGATGTGATTGTATCAGCTTGAGGTTTATATTCAAATGATTTCGGAAAATTCCAATTTTCTCGTTTGAATTTGTCAAGTTGACCTTTAGCATATTCATCAAACTCAGATTTATAAAATTTAGCACGAGCAGGATTATCATAAGGTTTGTGTATATAAAATGAGCGTTTAAACTGCAAAACAGGTGGTTTAATTCGCTTTTGCTCGGTTTTTTTTTCTTTAGTAGGCAATGTTTTAGCAAGTTTTATTGCCTCACGATAAGCTTGATGTATTTTTTGAAATTCCTCGGGCTCATCTTCGGGGTGATGAAATTTACTTTTTTCTGCATATGCATTTTTTATAATTTCCAGTTTAGATGTTTGTTCAATGCCTAATATATTCCATGGATTCATTCTTCTTCATCTCCATCATCTGGAAAATCTTTGCAAAATTCTGTATCATCATAATTATCACGAAATTCCTGTAAAATTTCATCATCATTTGAGTTTAATTCATCATCTATCTGGCTGAAAAACTTGGTTATATCGTTTCGATATCTGCGAATTTTTGCATCATTACCTTCATGTAAAAGCAAATTAAAGTAATCTATATGTTCATGGATTTGCTCTCTTACAAGACCAGTTGATTGCTCATAGAGTCTTGAGGCAGTCGCTAAAATAAGTTTATTTTCTTCATTATCACGAGGAAGCAACTTAAAACTTTCAAGCTGTTTAAGTTTACTTTTTAGCTCTTTTTCACTTAATGAAAGTTTAGGATTTAAAATTATAAGCTCATCTTTTTTGCCTGTTGAACGACAGGTTATTTCAACTTGTAAAATACCATTTATATCATAAGTAAATCGAATGTCTGCACATTCTTTGCCTTTTGGGGCTTGAGGAATATCAATTTCAATTTCACCAAGTTTTAAATTGTCTTTACAATACATGCTTTCGCCTTGATAGATAGCTATAAACATCTGTGATTGATTATCATGTGCGGTGTAATATGTACGCATACGACTTGTAGGAAGTGTAGTGTTACGCTCTATAATAGGGGAAAATAGGTCATTTGTTGGGTCTTCATAGTTTAATACATTAACACCAAGGGTAAAAGGACAGATATCTGTAAGCAATGTATCTTTGATGTCACTTTTACGTTCTTTTATGGCAGCGGCAATTCCTGTACCTATTGCAACTGTTTTGTCAGAATCAATGTCAAAAAGCGGTTTTTTACCAAGTATGTGCTCTATATATTGGCGTATAAGTGGCATATTACAAGAACCGCCTACCATAACAATTTCATCTACTTCACCTATTGTGCTTTTGCAGTCACGAAGTGCACGAGCAATAGGCTTTTCCATTCTGCGAAGTAAAGGAGCACATATTTTTACTAGTTTTTGATTTGTAAGTAATGCAGAGCATTGTTTTCCATTTATTTCAGATACCATCATGACGGGTTCAATTTTAGAAAGTGTTATTTTACAACGTTCTGCTTGCCTTATAAGGCTTGCAATAGTTTCCTTAGGAAGTGTATCAGGTTTTATGTTATTTTGTTTGCAGAAATAATTGGCGATTGCATTATTAAAATCATCACCACCTAAGTGGTTATCACCAGAAACTGCAACAATTTCTATTACATTTGAAAATGAATCAACTACAGATACATCAAGTGTGCCGCCGCCAAAATCTATTACAAGAAAACTCATGTCATTATTTCTATTGTATGCAAGAGCTGCTGCACTTGGCTCATTTATTATTCTTTCAACTTTAAAGCCTGCTAGTTGACCAGCCATTTTGGTTGCAGTTCTTCCGTTATCATCAAAATATGCAGGAACACTTATAACAGCCTCTGTTACTTTTTCACCTAGAAATATTTCTGCATCTTCTTTTAATTTGCGTAGAATAAAAGATGAAAGTTCTATTGGTGTGAATGTATGGTTTCCAAGCATGATTTTAGTATCTTTGCCCATAAAACGTTTAAAACCCGTTGCTGTATATTCAGGGTGAGATATTAATCGTTCTTTTGCCGATTCGCCAACTAAAATTTCACCATTATCATCTATACTTACAACTGATGGAGTTAAAAATTTACCAAGTGCATTTGGTATAAGTTCACATCTTCCATTTTTCCATACAGTGGCAAGACTGTTTGTAGTACCAAGGTCTATTCCTATGATTGGCATAAAAAAATGCCCCCTTTGCGTGTGGATAATAATATGATTATAACATAAATACTGTAAAAACTTAATAGAAATATAGAATATATAAAAAACTGCTAGAATAAAAAATTCTAGCAGAAATAATTTAATTTCGGTTTTCGCCGTGTTCTTGTTCGCAATATGTGCAACGATAACGTCCATTTTCAGAAAGATAGAAAATATGTTCTATACCTTCTTCGATTGATGTTATACAACGAGGGTTTTTACACTTTATAACATTTACAAGGCGTCTTGGTTTTGCAAGCTTTTTCTTCTCAACGATAACACCATCACGGATAACGTCAATAGTGATATCAGGGTCAACATAACCTAAAACATCAAGGTCAAGGTCAACCATACTTTCAATTTTGATAATATCTTTATGACCATGCTTATTAGAGCGGGCATTTCTGATAATAGCAACACAGCAATCTAACTTATCAAGACCAGCTAAATGATAAAGTTCCATGCAAGTGCCAGCTTTTATATGGTCGATTACAAGACCATTTTGAATGGAATCAATGTTAAGCATTAGTTTTTATCCTCCTGTACAAGTCCAAGAAGTGTCATAATAAGAGCCATACGAACATAAACACCATTTTGAGCTTGCTCAAAATATGCAGCACGAGGGTCATCATCAACTTCCAGAGTGATTTCATTTACACGAGGCAGTGGGTGAAGTACAGCCATATCTTCCTTTGCAAGCTGCATCTTATCAGCATTTAAAATGTAAGTGTCTTTTAAACGGATATAATCTTCTTCATTGAAGAAACGTTCACGCTGAACACGAGTCATATAAAGAATATCAAGCTTTGGCATAGCATCTTCAAGACTTGTTACCTGTTCAAACTTAATTCCCTTTGGTGCGAGCACTTCACTTATAATATATTCAGGTACACGAAGTTCTTCAGGGGAGATAAGTACAAATCGAATATCATTATAGCGTGAGAGTGATTTAATAAGAGAATGTACAGTACGACCGAATTTTAAATCACCACATAAACCGATAGTTAAATCAGAAAGTCTGCCTTTACGTCTGCGAATTGTCATAAGGTCAGTGAGTGTTTGTGTTGGGTGCTGATGACCGCCATCACCTGCATTGATAACAGGAATTGTAGAATAACGAGCTGCACGAAGTGGTGCACCTTCCTTAGGGTGACGCATTGCAGCAATATCAGCATAGCATGAAATTACACGAATGGTGTCTGCTATGCTTTCGCCCTTGGATGCAGAGGAAGAATCTGCACTAGAAAAGCCAAGCACTGAACCGCCTAAATTAAGCATTGCAGCTTCAAAAGATAGGCGTGTACGAGTAGATGGCTCATAAAATAGGGTAGCTAGCTTTTTGTGCATACATACACTTTGATATTTTTCAGGATTTTGTGCAATATCATCTGCTAGCTTTAAGAGTGAATCAATTTCTTCGACAGAAAAGTCGAGAGGGTCAATTAAATGACGCATAATTTCCTCCAATTTTTAGTTTTCGGTTACAGATTTCTTTATTTAATGATAGTAGCATTGAGCATACTTGTCCAGTGATATTTTAGATAAAATAATATAAAACAGTTTGTTTGACCATACAACAAAAATACAAAATTAAAGAGAAAAAATAAGCTCAACCCCTTAAATGAGTAAAAAAAGTGTAAAAACAGCTAATATACACTAAAAAATTATAAAAATATAACCGTTAAAAAATAGCATATTGCACAATAAAATATTGCAATTTCATACAATTAGCTGTATAATAAATACAAACGATAGGAGGCGAGTCTATGGAAAGAAAAATCATTAAATTGCCAAGTACATCTGGAAGAATAAGTTTAAAAGCTGTAAGTGGACATTTTTCTACCAAACATTCTCATGTTAACTATTATTTAGATATGACAGAGTGTAAAACAAATCAGCGTATGGCAGAAGAATGTGGTCATCTTTTAGCTCATAAGTATACGTCTTCAACAGTTATACATACAATTATGTGCCTTGATGAAACGCAAATGATAGGTGGATTTCTTGCACAAAAACTGTCTAAAGATGGCTTTCGTGGTATAAACCGTGGCGAATGTATTCATGTTGTAACACCAGAAATAAATGTGGCAGGTCAGATGATATTTCGTGATAATGTTCGCCCGTTAATTGAAAATAGAAATGTTTTAGTGCTTGTTTCATCTGTTGTAACAGGTAAAACAGTAGAACAAAGTATAGAATGTATAAATTATTATAAAGGTCACCCTATTGCAGTGTCATCAATCTTCAGTGCGGTTGACCATGTCGATAAAGTGCCTATTCATTCGCTGTTTCATATAAATGATATACCAGACTATGCACATTATCCAGCTATGGATTGCCCAAAATGTAAAAATGGTCATCAAATAGAAGCTCTTGTAAATAGTTTTGGATATTTTAAACTCTAAAAAATCGAGCCACTGTGGCTCGATTTTTTTATTTGCTCATAAGGTCAGAGCCATCAATTAAATTATAAAGTGCGTCTTCAAGGCTTTGGTTTAGTTGCTCTTCAATTTGTTTCTTTTGATTTTCATCACTTGTTTCAAGAGCTTTGCTAGATTGTTCTATAACATCTACCATTGCTTTACAGCCCTCTTTAATTTTTTCATGTGCCTCAGCATATTGTTTTGGTGGAGTTATTTCTAAAAAATCATTAAATGCTTTTTTAGAATTTTCTAGTGTTTTTTTTGTTTGCTCAATATCTTTAGAATTAATATTTGAAATATTATCAGATAATGTATAAATATCAACACCAATTTGAGAAACTGCTTTTTCATAATCTTCCTTACTCATAGCAGAAGATGAACCACAAGCTGTAAGAGAGATAATTAAGCTAAGTGTCAATATACTAGTTATAATTTTATTTTTCATGTAACAAAACCTCCTTTACTACGCACATTATAACTACCTTTAAATAAACCGTCAATATATCTAGAAAAAATAGAAAATATTATACAACTATGATACAAAAAAAGACAGGCATGTAAAATAAATGCCTGTCTTTTATATTTAACTAGCAGAAGAAATAAGATTTGAACCTTCCATTAAATCTGTAATAGCAGTCTGCAAATGTTCGGTTAGTGTTGCAGTTGCTTCTTGTATTTTTGTTGCATCGGTTTCACCAATTAAGGCAGAGCAACCATCGATGTAATCAATCATAGACTGACAGCCTGATGAAATCTTCTTATGAGCTTCTTCGTACTCAGCAGGAGGAACGATACTCATAAAATCAGAAAATGGCTTTTTTAAGTCTTCAAGAACCTTTTTTGATGCTTCAACATCGGTTACATCAATATTAGCAGCATCAGCCTGAATTGATTCTAAATCAGCTGCAAGTTGAGTAAAAGAAGCTTCATAATCTTCTTTAGAAACAGCAGCATTTTCAGATTGAGAAGTGTTGCCTGCATTGGATTTAGAAGCATTATTGGAGTCATTGTTGCCACATGCAACTAGTGAAAACATTATACAAAGTGCAGTAACACCAATAAGCATTCTTTTCAGTGAGTTTGTTTTTTTCATGGATATACCCCCTATCTAAAATTCATGTGTTTATAATACCAATACTATAAAATAAAGTCAATCTAATATTATTAAAATTATTGTATTTAATAGAATAAATTAACATATACATGTTTTGTTTAAACTTGCTTGACATAAAAGTTTAAAATGTTTATAATAAAAATAATTTAAAATTTAAAAGC
>CALWMO010000045.1 GCA_944381965.1 uncultured Butyricicoccus sp. | reverse complement strand
TTAGCCGCCCTTTCCGAATTTGGATTTTGGTATTTTCTATACTTAATTCGACCAATTTCAAATTTAATTAAGTAACTTAGAATTTTTTCCATAAATTTTTCTATTGAAATGGAGTTATATTATGCCTAATATAAGCAATGTGACCAATCCTGTACCTGGACAAGAGGTCAGTTCATATAAGCCATCGGTCACACCAAACGACACACAAATACAAAATATTCCTGACCCATCGAGAGTCGGGCGTTCAGATTCTCGCACCGAAAGAGAAGATACAGCAACTTCAAACGGTGCGAAAAGATATGATTCTAACTTTCAAGCGTTTTTAAAGTCACTTAGAGATACTGGTTCTATTTCTGAAACCTTGACTCGTTTTCTTATTTCAAGACCTGGTGTACTTGTAACCTCTGGCATGTCTGCTGGTATAAGTCAGGAGATTGCCGAACTTCTTAGAATGCTGAAAGTTGACGAACAAGAGCTTGCAGCACTTCTTAAAGGCCAGCTTTCAGCTTCTACTCGCTTTGGAAGTGAGCTTTTTCAGGCTCTTAGAGATGCTTTAAAACAAAATGCTTCTGCATCCTTGCAAGATGATATTTTACAGTTTTTAAAGAAATATAATGATTTTTCATCTACCCCGCACATAGAGCGTAATATTCAAAGGCTTATAAAGCAGATGTCATGGTTTATGCCTGAACGCTTTAGCAATCCACTTAATGAACAGCTTTCTCAGCTAGAAAACTTACTTTCTTCTGGTAATCGTTCGGGTGTATTAAAACTTTTGCAAAATAGTATCATTCCTTACATGTCTAATTATGTATCACAGATGCATGAACGTGGAATTGCAAGAAATTTACTTGGCATGCTTGTTTTAGATATTGCACGTTTCCAAAACGGTTCACCAGAAGAACTTTTACAATCTTTTTATAAGCTACTCGGCTACTCAGCTGTAAAAAACAGTCTTGGTAACCCAGATGCAAATGAGGTGCTTGCTATGCTGCAGCAAAATGCAGCAAATGCAAACTCTGCACCTTCTCCGCTTCCAGATTTGCTTGCACAAATAACTAATCGCTCACTGCTTGGTGAAACAAATTCGGATATGAAACAAAGCTTAAAAGCACTTGTTGACTCCATTTTATTAAATCAAAGCGTGTATATGCCGCTTTCACATGCGATTTTACCCGTTGAAATGGAAAACCGTATGATGTTTTCTGAAATATGGGTAGACCCTGATGAGGATAATAATTCATCTGGTGGTAAAAATCAAAGAGCTATGCGGCTTCTTTTAAAATTTGATATTCAAGACCTTGGGCTTTTTGACCTTATTATAACATATCGTGAAGATGATACTATTGATTTGGCTATAAATTGTCCACCTCACCTTTCAGAATTTAATAAAGTTTTTGAAGAAAAACTCTCTGAGCTTGCAACTAAAGATGGTCTTAAAACGTCTAATATAAAGGCTTCTACTATGGTTAAACCTCTGACCATATCAGAGGTTTTCCCTAAAATCTTTGAAAGGAAGGATAGCATAAATGTCTCAATCTAATAACCCGAGCCGTAAGGCGATAGCACTTCAATATGATAAAGGTAATCCTGCACCTGTTGTTGTTGCATCAGGTATGGGCTATATGGCTGAAAAAATAGTTGAAGTTGCAGCTGAAAATGGTGTTCCTGTTTATGAAGATACTTCACTTGCTACCATGCTTTCTCAGCTTAAACTTGGTCAGCCAATTCCAGAATCACTTTATCAATTCATTGTTGATATTTATGTTTATTTTCTGAAATTCGACCCAGAAAATCTAAAAAAACCATCTTTACCACAGATTTCTGATGAAAAAGGAGAATCTTAAATGTCTAACAAACTACAAAAAGTAAAATTTGCAATAGTCAATGATGAGCGTAATACTCTTGCTACTTGTGTTATGCTAAGTCAACAAGGTCAAAATAAACAGCTTAAGCTGCTTACTTATCCAGACACTGACCTTACAGCATTTGAACATTTGAATCTTTTAAGTCTTAATTCTACTGAATTTATGGCTTGGCGTGGAAAAATAACAAGACAACGTGATGAACAAGTTATATTTTTTGCAGAAGAACAAATTGATCAAAATTTCCGCAGACTTCTTAGAATAAATATGAATTTTGATACATATATCTATTCTCTAAAGAATGATAAAATAAGATATAAAGTAAAATCTAATGATATAAGTTGTGGTGGTGTGAGTATTTTTTCAGACGTTAAACTTTCTGCGGGTCAGCGTTTTGAAATTGTAATTCCATGCACTGAACCACCTATCATTGTACCAATTGAGGTTCTAAGAATGTTACCAGATGGTGAAAATCTGTATGCATGTCAATTTATAAATTTGCTATCTCAAGAAGAAGCCCTTATTCAAGAAAGCATTTTTGAATATGACCTTAGAACCCACAGCAAACGTTAACAAACACTAAAAAGGAGAATATTTTTCATGAAAGCTAGTAAAGCTAAATCTCATATAGGAATTTTCAAACGTATATGTGCATTAGTTTTATGTACCGCTATACTTATCGGTATTATGCCCCAAGTTTCTTTTAATAAAGCTGAAGCTGCTAATACCACACAGACAGAAGCACTTAACAAGCTTGTTGAATGGGGTATAATGCGTGGTGACCAAGCCGGTAATTTATCCCCCGAAAGAGCTATAACCCGTGCTGAATTTGTAACTATGCTTAACCGTACTTTTGGTTATACTAAAACGGCTTCTGAACCGTTTAAAGATGTTGCAAGCAGCAACTGGTTCTATGATGATATAAGAATTGCTTATAATGCTGGTTATTTTGCAGGCACAAGCAAAAATACTGCATCACCTAATTCTAATCTTACCCGTGAAGCTGCAGTTGTTATGCTTTGCAGAAATATCATGCTAAAAGAGCAAATAGGCGAAGATTTATCATTTACTGACAGCCGACTTGCAAGTGATTGGAGCCGTGGTTTTATCAAAGCTGCTGCTGAAAAAGGCATTGTAACAGGTGATACTTCTGGTACTTTCCGTCCACTTGCTAATATAACTCGTGGTGAAGTTGCTATTTTACTTGCTAGAATTATCGGTACTCCTATTCTTGATACAGGCACATATTCTAATAATGTAACTGGCAATCTTATGATTAATAAATCAGGTATTACACTTGATAACATGTCCATTTCTGGTGATTTATATATAACTGGCGGTGTTGGTCTTGGTTATGTCACACTAAATAATGTTCATGTGTATGGTCAAATTATCGCAAGCGGTGCAGGCGAAAGTAATAAGGGCGATTGTAGTATTATAATTAAAAATAGCTCTGCACCTCAAATGATAGTTGACAGTCCATCTAATCAATATGTGACTATCCGCACAGCTGGTTTAACCGTTATTGATAAAACATACGTGCGTACTGATGCTTATTTAGAGGATAAATCTAATGATGGCTATGGTATGACATATATTGAGATTGATGGTGAGGAAGGCACTAAATTAGACCTTTCAGGAAACATAAACGAAGTTGTGAGCACTACACCAAAAAGTGCAATAACTGTCGGTTCTGGAGTAGTAAAAAAGCTTACCATTGACGAAAATGCTACAAATTCCACTGTTAAAATTGACCAAGGTGCCGCTGTTGAAACTCTAAATCTTGATGTTGCAACAACTGTAACTGGCAAAGGTGATATTGGCTCCCTTTATGTAAATGCACCAGGTTGTAAGGTTGAAATGCTGCCTGATTATATCTATATTCGTCCAGGTATCACAGCTAACATAAATGGCATAGAAATGGATAGCACTTTAGCTCAACAAATGTCCGATATGCCTCGTATTTTAACAGGTTATCCTCGCTCTGATGATATCGCTCCAACTCAAATAACTGCTAAATTTGAAACCAATAAAGAAGGTACTGTTTATTGGGCTGTAAGACTTAGTGGTGATGGAGCTATGGTCGCTGACGATATAATAAAACCTCCTTCTTATGGTGCAAAAATCGTCAAGAGCGGTAAGGTTTCCGCTAAAGAAGCTAATAAAGTTATAGAATCTAAAATTTCAGGTTTAAAACTGGATACTTCTTATGTTCTTTCTGCTGTTTTAGTAGATGAACGTGGTACTAGTAGCCTAGTTAAAACACTGTATTTTACCACTCCAGATAACTCTAAACCTAACTTTGCAAGCGGATACCCTAAGACTAGTCTAATTGAAGATACTTATGTTACATTTGATATTGCAGCAAGTAAAAACTGTACTCTTTATTGGGCTATTTATAAAAAGGGTATGACTGCACCTATTGCAAATGACTTCAAAGATAATGTTTTAACTGGTTCTATTGATTCTGGAACACTCAAAATGATAAAGAGTGAAGAAGAAAGTGTAACTATGGGTAATATTCTTGAAACTGCATCAAATGCACTTAAGGAATATACCGATTATGATGTTTATTTCTTCTTATCCGATGGTGTAAACGATTCTTCAATCAAAAAGGTTAGCATAACAACCGCTGATAGAACCCCACCAGAATTTTTAACAAACTATCCTAGAATTTCAAAAATTGAAGCTAAAAAGCTTACTGGTGAAGCTGCTATAAATGAAGATGGTAAAGTTTATTGGGCTCTTGTAAAACATGGTGCTGACTACCCTGTTCCAGACCCAAGTCTTGACCCTAACAACCCAAATGACCAAGAAAAAATAGAGCTATACTATAAAAACCAAATTAAAGGCGGTATGTATGCCTTAAAGAGTGGCTCTGTTTCTACAAGTGAAGATGTTGCTAAAAGTATTAGTTTCTCTGGTCTTGAAGCCGAAACCGCTTATGATATTTATTTTGTAGCAGAAGATGGTCATGGTAATCTATCAGAAATCAAAGTTATAAATAATGCAAAAACTCTTGATATCTCTGCTCCTGAGCTTCTTGAACAAAAATTCTCCCTTGCAAATGACAAGGGTATACCTCTTGCAGATACTGATATAACTTTAGTTTTTGATGAAGATATATACAGCAATGAAAACAGAAAATCTCTCTATGAGATGTTTAATGAAATAAAATCTGCAAATGACATTGTGCTTACAACTACCGATAATAAAACATTCTCATTTGAGGATTTAATCAATAGAATGTTTGTATTATCAGACTTAAATGCTGACCCAAGTAACCAAACATTGAAACTCAATCTAGGTGGTAGTGAGTTCAAAAATTACATCGATATAAAACTTACCGAAGATGGTTATACTGAAGTAACTTTCAAAGATATTGCACTTCCATTAAAGAGTGGTGGTACTTATCAGTTTACTTTGAACTATATAACTGACTCATCTAATAATAATATGGGTCAAAATATTAAGGTTGATGAATTTACTGTATTGAATGCTCAGATTAATATTAGTAAACTTCCTGTTACAGCAGTTCCTGATAGTGACCCGAAACCTGATGCTTCATATGCAGAAGACGGTAATGTTAAAGCAAATGCAGCATTTTCTATGATACCATATGCAAATAGTACAGCAAGTGCTGCTGATGGAATTACATATGATATTCTTGTTGCATCTGATACTTCGATTGAGTTTGAAATTTATCGTAGAGTCAGAGTGGATGGAACAGAACAAACTGGCACTTGGACTAAACTTTCAAATCCAAAAACAAAAAACTCTGTATTTAAAATTACAAATGATTCTAAAAATAATAAGTGGACTGCACTTAGCCTTAATGATGCACAAGGCATAGATACTGGTGATTATCCTCAGTTAAATAAACAAGACCCTCAAACTGGTTTTAATCCTGCCGGATATGACTATGCTATTTCTATAAGGTCGATAGATGGCGACCGAAAAATGGAAACTTGGAACGCCACTATAAACCTAAAGATATTCTGTGTAGCTGGTGAATCAGTTGATTTAGATGGTTTAACTCCTGGTGACTCTGTTACTGATAAAGACTACAATGACTATATATCTAATCCTGCTTATGGCGTATCATCAGTCGGTAATCCTGCAGATGGTTTAGATATTAAGGTAGAATGTCGACCAAACACACCTCCACAGTTTTTAGAGTCTTATCCACTAGCTGCTGTCGGAGATTCCCTAGCTAACATCGAATATATGTTAGACCGTGATGGTACTGTTTATTATGTAGTTGTTCCAATTGATGTTTATAAAAATAATATTAAATATGGTGACAGTGGCAAAACGGAAGACGCCGAAACAAATATTGGCAATCCGCCTGATGATAGTCAAACAGATAGAGAGCCTGGCGTGCGTAATCACAATCTGATTTCACCATCTTCAAACAGTATTATGAAGCAAACTGGTTTTTCTGGCAAAGACTATATAACTGGTTCATCAAACTTTGTTACTGGTGGTGCAGCACAGAAAATAGAACTTACTGGACTTAAGGCAAATACTGAGTACTATATTTTCTTTACACTAAGAAACGAGTATGTAAGTGAGCTTTCAAATCCTTTAGTTTATACATTTGAAACTGGTGATGTTGTTTCTCCTTCACTAAAGGCAATATCCACTGGTGGTGGTTCTCGTGCTGAATACACTATTGCTCCTGGTGAAGACCCTAATACTGGCGAAATTGCTAATACTGTTGAAGCTAACGTTTATTGGAATCTGTATCCTTACAGTGGTTATCCAGATATATTCAAACAAACACCTAGAGACCTAGGATATACAAGTCCTGATATTGATTCACAATATCTAGACACACCGGTTTCTACGCTTATAAAATCTGGTGATATAAATAAAATCACTAATCTTGCATTTAAAAACCAAGTATATGATACAATAGCAAACTCTGAAACTGGTGGTTATACAATAACTGATTCTGGTGATGATACAGACCTTGGAGTATTAGCTACTAACACCCAATCATTTAAAAAGACTATTATCAACACTGATAAGTTAGAGCTTAACAATAGATACATATTGTTTGTAACAGCTAAGAATGTACTCGGTGGTGACCCTGTATTCTCAATCGTAGAGTCAATTCGTAAATATGACACTGAGCCTCCTAAGGTTGACAGCATATCTAAGCCTAGCAATACAGGTTCAAATGATAATTACTTTACAGGTACTGTATTTGTAACATTTAATAAAGAACTCCATGTTATAGATACAAAGACATTCGAGGCTGCTGATTATCCTTATATTGTAAGAGCAAGTGATGTTCAGTCAACTGCCTCTGGTACTTCTAAAGTTAAATTAGGAAATGCAGGAAAACCAGCAGGAACAATTCTAAAACTTGAGTTTAAGTATTGCTTACCTGATACTACTGTTTACATTACACCTACATATGACGGTATCACAACAACAGGTGTATTTGCATCTAAGGATGCTGTTGGACGTAAGGATTCTCCTATTGCATTTAGACTCGAAAGAGTTGCAAATGAAGATGGTCAAACCTATTCATGGCAGGTAGTTATGGCAAGTGGTGATTACATCGGTTCAACATCTGAAACAAACCCTACAAATCAATGATATCTTATCATTAAACTATAAAACAGGAAGCTAAAAAGCTTCCTGTTTTTCTTTTTGTCGAAAACAACCCTTTTAAATAGCATTTCAGTGTGATATAATTTCTTGAAGTATTATAAGTTTTGTTATTTTAAAATTAGAGGTTAATTTATGTTTGATTTTCTACCTATTTCCCGTGAGGATATGGAAAACCGTGGTTGGTATTACTGCGATTTTCTTTTAGTTACTGGTGATGCTTATATTGACCACCCTTCTTTTGGTACAGCCATTATATCCCGAGTTCTTGAAAATGCAGGTTTTAAAGTTGCTATTTTAAGTCAGCCCGATTTTACTAGCGAGAAAGATTTTTTAGCTATGGGTAAACCTCGTTATGCTGTTTTAATAAATGCAGGCAATATTGACTCAATGGTTGCTCATTATACGGCTGCAAAAAAGCGTAGACATGATGATGCATATACAGCTGGCGGTGTAGGTGGTAAACGTCCAGATAGAGCGGTTACTGTTTATTCTATGCTTGCAAGAAAAGCCTTTCCAGATACACCTGTGCTTATCGGTGGACTTGAAGCTTCACTTCGACGTTTTGCTCACTATGATTACTGGGCGGATAGAGTTATGCCTAGTGTGCTTTCGTCTTCGGGTGCTGATGCACTTATGTTTGGTATGAGTGAACGCTCTATTATAGAAATCGCTAAAAATATGAAAGCTGGCAAAAAAGGCAATGATATATGGCGAAATATTCGAGGTGTTGCTTATTTTGCTCATAATAATGAGCAAATACCATTTGAAAGCGTAGAATGTCCATCTTATGAAGATGTTTTAGCTGAAAAGATAGCTTATGCTAAATCTGTAAAACTACAATATGACCAAGCCGACCATGTAACAGGAAAAGCAATACTTCAAAAGCATGGTAAACGCATACTTGTGCAAAATCCGCCTGCAATACCTCTTACCACCGAGGAAATGGACAAGGTTTATGCACTTCCTTATATGCGAACTTATCACCCATCTTATGAAAAATTTGGCGGAGTACCAGCAATTCAAGAAGTACAATTTTCCATTATTCACAACAGAGGTTGTTTCGGTGCATGTAATTTCTGTGCACTTGCTTTCCATCAGGGAAGATATATTTCTGCTCGTTCACATGACTCTGTTATAAACGAAGCTAAACAGATAGCTAAACACCCAGATTTTAAAGGTTATATACATGATGTCGGAGGCCCTACTGCAAACTTTCGTTTTCCATCATGTAAAAAACAAGAAAAACACGGTCTTTGTACAAATAAACGCTGTTTATTCCCTAAGGCTTGCTCTCAGCTTGAAGCTGACCACACAGATTATTTATCACTTTTACGAAAACTTCGTGAAATCCACGGCATAAAAAAGGTTTTTGTACGTTCTGGTCTTAGATATGACTATATGATGGCAGATAATAATGATGAGTTTTTCACTGAGCTTGTAAAACATCATATTTCCGGACAACTTAAAGTTGCACCAGAGCATATGAGCGATAATGCACTTTATTATATGGGCAAACCATCGTTCTCTATTTATGAAAAGTTCAGAGAACGCTATACAAAAATCAATGAAAAACTGGGCAAAAAACAATATCTTGTGCCATATTTAATGTCATCTCACCCAGGAGCAACACTTGATGATGCAATTTTACTTGCTGAATATTTAAATAAAATCGGTTATTGCCCAGAACAAGTGCAAGACTTCTACCCTACCCCAGGTACACTTTCAACTGCAATGTATTATACAGAAATCGACCCACGCACAATGAAACCTGTATATGTTGCAAAAACCGCAGAAGAAAAAGCAATGCAAAGAGCATTGCTCCAATGGCGTAGAACAGATAAACGCCCTATTATAATCGCCGCACTTAAAAAAGCAGGTCGAGAAGATTTAATAGGCTTTGGCAAGGAGTGTTTAATTCGTCCAGCAAGAGGAGAAAAACCACCAGTTATTAAACATAAAAAACCTAGTCAAAGCAATAATTCAAAACCTCGTAAAAAGGGTTGGGCAAAACCTAAAAAGAAAAAGTAAAAAAAGCGAGCTTTTTAAAAGCTCGCTTTTAGTTTTATTATCTTAAAATAGCACCTTGGTCTGCTGAGGTTACAAGTCTGGAATAACGGTTTAGCCAACCTGATTTAATCTTTGGCTCTGGCTGTTTCCATTCAGCTTTACGTTTTTCAAGTTCTTCATCAGATAGCTTAACATTTACCTTGCTGTTTGGAATATCAATAGAAATGATATCGCCTTCTTTAACAAGACCGATTTCACCACCAGCGGCAGCTTCTGGAGATACATGACCGATAGATGCACCACGAGATGCACCAGAAAAACGTCCATCTGTAATCAGTGCAACGTCCTTGTCTAGTTTCATACCAGCCAGTGCAGAAGTTGGGTTTAGCATCTCACGCATACCAGGGCCACCCTTAGGGCCTTCATAGCGGATAATTACAACATCACCCTTGTTAATCTTACCGCCATAAATAGCAGTAATTGCATCTTCTTCGCTGTCAAATACTCTTGCTGGGCCTTCATGTACCATCATTTCAGCCGCTACTGCTGAACGCTTAACTACACAGCCGTTCTTTGCAATATTGCCCCAAAGTACAGCAATTCCGCCTGTTTCAGAGTATGGATTTTCGATAGGTCTAACAACCTCAGGATTTTTATTTTGAACACCCTCAAGGTTTTCACCAACAGTCTTACCTGTACAAGTGATAAGAGATGTATCAAGGAAGTTACGCTTTGTAAGCTCATGCATAATAGCTGGTACGCCACCTGCTGCATAAAGCTGCTCAATATGATGAGGGCCGGCCGGTGCAAGATGACAAATATTAGGTCCTTTGGCAGAACTCTCGTTGAAAGTTTCTA
>CALWMO010000044.1 GCA_944381965.1 uncultured Butyricicoccus sp. | reverse complement strand
GACAGCACCTGAGTTATTTTAACACAAGAAACTGCCCTATATCAAGTTTTTACTATCGCTTTCTGTCTAAAGAGAGCGATTTTTTGATTTTCTCCTTTCATTGAGATATTAAAAAGTCATATTGTTAAGTTCTAACGCCCCTTTCGTTTAGCATAACCTCCAATGGTGTAATGTAAAGCAGCTGAATAAATACCTAAACCCTCGTTGAGTTCTTCACCTTTTAGAATTATCTGAATAAAAAGAAATTTTTTAATTTTCTTTTTAAATATGATTTCTTGTACGTCGAGATTAGAAAAAGTAAATCTATTGAAATCAATATCACCAAAGCTAAAAATATCTACCGTTGGTGTATCAACTTTAACACCATAATCTTTTTCGGTTCTTAGCCATATTTCACAGCTAGAACGAGTAAAAGCCTTGAGCTGAACACCATTACCACGTTTATGCAGTGTTTTATAGCGTGTAGGATAGCCTAAGCTGTCGAGTTTAGACCGCCATTCCCATTTAATAGGCTTTCCATCATCATTGTAAGCTCTCATCAAGCGGTCGCCGGAGTCGTCAACCATATCATTGTTAAATCGGCATACTTTACCGTCATCAGTACCGAAGTAAAGAATATCATCTTCTGTACTCATGCATCTTGCAGGGATGTTATCCCAGTAATACCACTCATAACCGCCATCACTTATATTTTGGTTGCTGTCAGCCACATAAGCATGACCATTTATAGCTAGTATATAGTAGCCTTGCCACACAGCAGAAACAGCGTTTTCAAGATTTTTCTCTTTGGTAAGATAAGGGTTAACACGTTCAGAGCGACATTTTAGCGAGCGTTGAATGTTCGGGTAAGTGTAACTGGTAACAGGAGCAAATACACCACGTGGAGAAAGAAACAAAGGGTCATCAAGTAGTGTTTGTATTGCATACGAACCAACTGCCCCAATACCGTTTAATCCCTCTTTTAATGGAAAAATACTTGTTCCGCTATCTGATGTTTCTGCAGTGTGATTCCAAACAGTTATTTCTTGACGGTTATCCTCTTTTAAAACAAGTAATTCGCCTTGATACTTTGCATAACCGACAATTTTAAAGTCATTTGTACCGACTTCAATGCTTTGATTGTCTGGGAAATAGGTTGCATCTTTTAAGCCAGAATACCATTCAGTGGCCTGCATATCAGGGTTACCAGTTAAAAACACTCTAGTTGAGTTATTAATGCCAAAAGTGGTAAAGATTTTGCATTTTTTTATTTTATCTGCAGAACCTTCAGTAGTTTTCTGAAACTCAATGGTAAGCGTAGCAGTACCACTTGCAGCAGGTTTAGCAGGAGCAGGCGAAATAGTTACAACACCGGTATCAGCCTTAAAAGAAATGCCGCTTTTTATTTCTTCGCCATTATTCCAAACCTTAACTGTTGAACCTTCATCAATTTTTTTAGTATCAACTGTAAACTCAGTAGCAGAACCATCAGGAATAAAAGTGTTTTTACGTCTTTTTGAGAGTAAATTCACACTTTCGTATAGATTACCGCCACCAGTAGGCTTAGCACCAATGGTAGTGGTTGGGATATAGGCTTCATCTTCCACATTTTTAACTTCTTTACCGTCATAATGCAAATATTCTTTGCCTGTTAAAATCCAAAGGTCGCCATTGAAATAAAATCCAGTGCTTTTATTGTCGTTGATATTTTGTAGTAAAACTTGTTCTTCTAATGGCTCATCAGTAGTAAATGTATCAACTTCTGGTTGTTTTAGCTTTATTAGCTTAGTTCCAGCGTGAACAATCATTTGTCTTTCATTATCTATAACAAAAGACCAAAGACCATTTATTCTAGCGTTATCTGACAACTGGTGTAATGTACGCCAGCCAACACGCTTTTCTGGATAACCACCAGCATCAGAAATAAGGTTAACCGCCCAAGGGCTTCTGCTGTCATCGATTTGAGTGTCATCAGTTAGAAGGTCAACACCTCTAAACTGCTGATAAACCTTATAACCCTGAGCAGGCTGAGTAAACGCAGGAACAGAAAGAGCTTCAAGCATGGTCATACACCTCCATTTCTACTTCAACTGCAGGGGTTATGCTGTTTAGCACCTGAGTAAACTTGTTATAAGCTAAAACTGACTCTGCTTTTTTATCATCATCAGCTTCTAAGAATTTGCTTTGGATAGCATAAGGCATAGCCATTCTAGCTATTTCCTCACAGAACGGGAGTTGAAACTCATTAAAATCAGAGCCTGTTAAGAAAGGGGGAGCAAGCATTTTATCTTGCCCCCTAAGTGTTCGGAACTGATTTTCATAAGGCAAACAAACCGCCATTATTTGATTTAATATAGTAGGAAAAGCTGATTTAAGCTCATCATCATCGTCAGGGATTTCATAGACTAAATAACAACCTTGTTCATACAGTTCACGAGCAGTCATAATAAAACCCCTTTATTCTGTGGCTATTTGCTTTTCAGCTATATCAGAAGTAAATTTATTTTCTGTATCCATAGCAACAGCTTTTAATAGTTTGCTAGTTGCATCAAAAGGAGCGGTATAAATTTGTCTAGTCATAGAATAGCGAGGGTCAGAGCCGTCCAGAGTGTAGTAAATAGCCTTAGCACCAGAAGACTCTAAAGTTACTGCTGTTATAGTATCATCTGTTATAGAAGGTTTAGCCTGCTGAGCAGACTCAAGCACCAATGAATAAACCGCATCAGCTTTAGAGCCAAGCACAAAAACGTCATAGAACTGTCTGCCTTCGATAACAGCACCATTGATACCGACAGGGTCAGTATGAATTTTAGCGGCATTAATTTTGTAAGGGAATGCTACAGCCTGTTCGTGAACAGCAGTAAAGAAATGACCATCAGTGAACATATAATCTGGAATTTCAACGATAGTAAAACCAGCGACCGAGCCAATAACCCCCGTAGGGAGCTGTTTACCTGCTAGGTTATCAAGGCCACACCATTCTTTAGAAAGCATAATATCAGGAGTCATAGAAGCAGGAATATAAATAAATCTGCCTTCTCTAGGAACTCTGTGGTTATTAAACCAGGTACGAGCCTTAAATATTTCGGTTATAATATTTTCTGCTGTAGGTTTAGCGGCTGCTGCTACAATATGACCGAAGTTAAGTATTTTGTTAAGTGCATACTTATCAGCCATAGGCACAACCTGTTCACGAATTTGCTGACGAAGCCACTGACCAGCCTTATTAGTGATAGACTGAGCCGACTCATCGCCCTTATCAACAACGCCAGTGAAAGATTTATCCTGAGTCATAGTGTATTCTAAAACTGTATCCTGAACATCTTCGAGTTTACCATAACGGCTAGAGCCATTTTTCTGATAATCAACTAGTGGGGTAGTTTTTAGCATATAAACTCTAACAGTTTTAGCACCAGTGAAGTCAACTTTAGCCTTGCTGTGAGATTTTATATAACTATCTTGAGAGAAAGCGAATTCGATTTCTGGTGAATATCTGGTTGTTAAATTGATTGCCATAATAAAATATCTCCTTTAAAAAAAATGTTTACTTAGAAAGACCGCTAATAAAAGCGTCTGATGATATAGGCATAGATGATAGAGAGCCGATGCTAGAGAGTTTATTTTTATCATTTATCTGCATAGCACGAATAATCTCTTGAAGCTGAGCGATTTTGTTTAATAGTTCAGCTTCTCTACCAGAGGATAAAGCATCTGATGGAGAAACTCCTGATTTAATCAGCTGAGCGATTTGAGGTGTTATTTGTTGTGTAGTGATGTTTGGGTTAGCCTTAATAGCATCTATCCAAGGATTAATAAGGTTTTGGCAGTTAGCAAACTGCATAGGATTTGTCATAGGGTTTGTGTTTTGCATAGAATTCATTATGTTTTCACTCCTTTATTTTTTTGGTTTTTAAGAGAATCAATAATTTGTTGTTTATTAGGAATATAGCTATTAGGAATAGATTCTAGGTAGAGTACAGGGTCAGGAATCATACCTGCTTGCATAAGCTTGTCCATATTTGTCATGGAAACGATTTCCGACCAATAAGTGGCTGCACCGACTTCGACATTTATGTCCATAGCACCGATTGAGAACTTACTAAAATCGAGTAAAACATCTGATTTAGTTTCGCTTTGCGAGCCATCAAGATTAGTTTGTTTTAAGTTTACGCTTATGTATCTAATACCATAATAAGCACAAGCCATGTCAACAATAATGCGAATACAGTCCTCATTAAATTGCTCAAACATACGCTTTTGTAATTCTAAAGGTGCATTACTAGCCTTTTGTGTTGCGAGAATAGCGGAAGTGTTATCTGGGTTAGAAATATTACCGAGTGCGGTATCAGAAGCACCCATACAGTCTTTCATCATACTTTGATACATTTCAATGCTAGAGAAAACACCGCTAGGCAGCTGCATACCGCCGATAGGATTAGCAATAACCTCACGAGGGTCACCAGTTACAGCAATAGGCTTAGACGGGTCACCATTCCAACCATTAGGCAATCTTTGAATGTTATAAACTAGCTTAGGCATAGCCACATTTTGGGTGTAAGCACCGATATAAGTGGCCTGTTTGTTAATAGCTATTTGAGTTGGTATCATTTCGGTTATAGGGCTTATCCCATGCATACAGTTATTTCTTTCAATCCAACTAGCCCAAGCGAGCGGATAAAGGGTCATATCTGTTTTAGTTATATTATGAGTTATCACATCACCACAAACCTTCATAAAATATATATTTTCTGAGGTTTTAGGGATAGAGAATTCATCATCTTTTGTAGTTGTTTCGACTTTCCAAAGTCTTGTAAGTTCGGTTACAAGCTCATTTGAAACATTTTCATCTTCTCCAACGAATTCCGAGCCAATATCTGATTGAATTTCGTCCCAGTCAGGTATATTATTTTCTTTAGCTTCTTTTTTCACATCACTTAAAGGTCTACGCCTAGCGATAATTATGTAAGGCTGACTTTGAACATCAGAGCAGTGAGGGTTACCAAAGAAAACATTAGTATTCATAAGAGGTTCGGCTACAATATCACCCTTTACAAGTTGACCCGTATTAATTTTGGGGTTAAAAGTGAAATACATACATAAATCACCATCAACCACACCATTTCTAAGGACTTTTCTGTTTTTAGTTTTGATAGCTTGACGCTCGAATACACGTTCAACAACTGCATTTAGAGCTTGACATTCAATGCTGTTGTAGTCGTTTACACTAAACGGTCTAATATCCCAAGATATATCATCAGAAACTACCTGAGACTGAAAAAGTGAGGTGACACGTCTTAATATATTAAATGTAACAGGCTGAATTTTTTTTGTATTAAGACCTTCCCACTGTTTACCGAGATAAAATTTCTCATTTTTTCTGACCTGCTCAAAAATATTAAGGTTTTCCTTAAACTGCTTACCTTTAGTGAATTCGTCTTGCACTTTTTGTGCAGAAATATCAGGTTTAATCACTGTTATAATCTCCAGTATAGTTTAGGATTTTAGATAAATCGTTATCGAACTCTGTGCTTTGCTGAGTGTTATTGATGCTATGATTTATCATTTTTGGGTTAGCTTTGCCACACTGAAAGCCGATAGCAAAGAATATGGCACAGCAAATAGATATTGCTAAGATTTCAAAAGCCATTAAAATCATTAAATTCCTCCATTTCATCCTCGAAGTTTAATGTATTTATTTTGTTGTTAGTTAAAGGTTCAGCAGGGATAGGCAAACCATCACAAAAATATCTAAGAGCATCAGGAGCGTGAGTTAGCTCATGAGGTGTTATAGCTATATCATTAGGGTTTTTATCGTCATGACAAACTGCAGGCAAAGTACGGATAAGGTTTCTACAAGTGTTAAAGATTTGTAATTTAGGTCGAGAGCTGCCGAAAACATCACCTTGAGGTCTAAGGTAACGTTTAACTTCATACCAACCAGCTTGTCTGCTGTTAGAAACCTTGTCGAGATATAGCCCAAGCTCGGCGAAACGGTCACTGACCGATTTACCTGTTTCTTGACGTCTGTTCCAAAGGTCTTTCGGAGCAAAAATACTTGTTATTTTTGAGTGTTCGTGAGGTGTCATAGCATTTTTAATAGCATTTGCAGCGTCATCAATAATGAGGTTAGGCTGATAAAGCTCACGGTAAACGGTAACATAACCAAGAGTATCAACGCTATACCAGTAACAAGCGAGCATATCAAGGCCATAATCGAGGGACATATAAAGCCTATTATTTGTATCGAGATTATAAGGTTTAACAACATGTATTTGAGGATTAAACTCATCGAAGTAAGCACCATCGTTTAAATTCCAATCGCCATATAGCAGAGCTTTTTGGTCTTTTTTGGATAAGTTTTTGAGTCTTTGTCTATACTGTGGGTCATTTTTCATAAGGAAAACATTATCATCTACTTTTGATGGTATAAAAATTCTGGAGCCAGCCTCATATTTATAAGTAGTCATAGGTGGCACAGGGTCAATGAATCTTTTTTTGACCCAATGATGACCTACACCGCTTGGGTTGGTAGAACTTTTAATTTGTTTTGGATAGCCGTTAGTACCACGTACACGGCTTATAAGATATGTATACATAGTTTCGGTAAAATGTGTTAATTCATCAAAGCGAATGATATCATATTCAGCCGATTGATATTTATAAATATCATTTTCGGTATCGCAGTTACCAAATTCTATGACCGAACCGTTGTTAAATCTCCATATATGTCCACTTGACTGATAAGTGGCAATTTCTCTTGGATAAAGTTCCAAGCTTGTACGGATAATAGATTTTTCAAGTTCTGGATATGTTCTACGGAGTATAAGCTGTTTACTTTGAGTATATTTAACAGCGAATAATAGAGCATCAATAATCTGAGCATAACTTTTACCGCCACCAGCAGCACCACCGAAAAGGACTTCTTGCTCAGAAGCGTTAATAAAAAGGTTTTGTTTTTGAGTAATTTTAATTTCCATTATCATCACAATCGGGATTAATAAGACTTATTTTGATTTCAAATAGGTTTTCGCTATTTGTATTATTTTTTTTATCATTCCAGATTTCAGGTTTATGGTTTTTAAGCCAAATCATCTGAGCTGTGGTATCAGGCGGAGCGTGTTTTTGTGTTATAACAGTTTTCTCACCTGTTTTTTCGGTATATTCTGTACGCTGTTCGGAGTAATTATATCCTAAAGCTCTTTTAAGAAGAGAATATTCAACCGCACTAGCTATATCACCGTTTTTGACTTTGTCCTCTAATTTTTTCATGGCGGAGAGCATATACTTTTCAGCGTCAAATTGCGCGTTTTTATTTCTCTTTTGCGTAATATCGTTTGATAAATTTTGACGCTTGGAATTTGCACAAGCGTCATTGTTAAAGATTTCAGCAAAAGCGTTATAATTTTCACACCATTTGTTTAGTGTTCTTACAGTTATACCTATTTGCCGAGCAATATCTTTTTTAGTTTTGCCCTGTTGGTGTAAGTTTTTAATTTTTTGTATATTCTCATCATTTAGCCATAAATTAATTTTATTCAAATTATCACCTCCAGTCGTAAAAGATTAAATTAAATCAAGAGCACCAACTCCTTTCTTTGCTCTAGCGTATTCATTTTACGCTTTCACATTTGTTGATATTATAATATTACATCTATATTTAAAAGTCAAGTACTATTTTATTTTTTTACGTAATATTTTTCTACAAAAAAACAGCTATAAATTTATATAGCTGCTTTAAGGTTTTAATAAGTTATGTATTTGTCTATATTTATCCGAATAAACACTATTTTTACGCCAAATAAATGTTATTTCGTGTTGTTCATTAAAGTCATCAAGTATAATTTCTTTTAATAAGCCCTGTTCGAGTTCTTTTTTAACAGCGGCATGATACATAAAGCCTATACCCGCCCCCTCTAATAATAAAGCTTTAAGAGCATGTAAATCACTTATTTGTATAATACTTTGAAAATCATGTATAGATAGGTTATGTCTGCTTAAACTTCTTATTATTATTTCTCTATTACCAGAACCATGCTCACGGATTATTATAGGAAATGAAACAAGCTGAGCGAGTTTAGATATATTATTATCCATTTTCATATCAGCAGAGCAAACAGCAAGATATTCTTCAGTTTTGTATAATAGAGCGTCATAATTGTTTTTATGAAAATAACCTTCAACTATTGCGAAATCGAGTTCACCCTTATCAATAGCCATACAAAGTTTGGCTGTATTATCTACTTGCATATTAATCTCAATATCTGGGAATTGTTTTTTATAGTTAGTAAGTGGCTTAGGTATAAGATAAGTACCAACCGTAGGAGTTACACCAAAAGAAAGTGTCTGTTTTTGGTTTTTAATATTTTTAGCTAGTGATTGCAAATCATGCTGAATAGTTGTAAAAGTGGTTTGCATTTTAATTCCTGCATCTGTTAGAGTTAATTTTTTACCTCTATATGAGAACAATTTAACACCATATTGTTCTTCTAACCAATGAATATGTTGAGATACAGCGGGCTGGGTAAGTCCTAGTAAATCTGCAGCTTTAGTATAATTCATAGTTTTACAAACTGCTAAAAAAGTTTGTACTCTGAAATCAAACATAATATATTCACCTCTTATAATAAGATATAGTTTAAGTATAATATATTTTTATGTTAATATAAATATAAATAATTTTTAATTATTGATAAAGTGTGATATTGTATACACATCAAGAAAAAATACCACAAAGGGGTTAAAGTTATGAAAGAAAAAAAGCATGTGTTATGGCAGCTATTCAAAGCTACATTTATGTTAAGTGCATTCACATTTGGTGGAGGCTTTGTAATAGTATCACTAATGAAAAAGAAATTTGTTGAGGAGCTAAAGTGGTTAGATGAAGATGAGATGTTAGATATAACAGCAATAGCCCAATCGTCCCCTGGGCCTATACCTATTAATGCATCTGTAATTTTAGGTTATAGAATGTGTGGAATAGTTGGTTCACTTGTAGCGATATTAGGCACAGCTTTGCCACCGATGATAATTATATCATTAATTTCATATTTTTACGCACAGTTTAGAAGTAATCAGATTATTGCAACAGCACTTATGGTAATGAGAGCTGGCGTAGCGGCAGTAATCTTTGATGTAGTAATAAATCTTGCAAAGAATGTAGTTGCCACAAAAAGAGTGTTATATATTAGTTTGATGATTGCAGCATTTATAGCAAAGGTTATTTTTGGCATAGATGCAATGATTCTAATTCTTGCGTGTCTAGCGGTAGGCATTGCTGATTTAATTATAACATTAAAAAGAAGTAAGACAGAGAAAAAAGAGGTCTTAAAAGAGGGAGCAAATATATGAGTATATTAACACAGTTGTTTTTATCATTTATAAAAGTTGGATTATTCAGTGTAGGTGGTGGCTATGCAGCCATACCACTTATACAGAATCAAATAGTAGATGTTCATGGTTTAATGACTCTTAGTGAATTTACCGATTTAATAACCATAGCAGAAATGACTCCTGGGCCTATTTCTATAAATTCAGCTACATTTGTTGGTACAACGCTTGGCGGTATAGGCGGAGCTATTTTATGTACACTGGGCTGTATAATACCATCATTTATAATATGTCTAACCCTTGCACATTTTTATTATAAATACCGCAATTTCAGCGGAGTACAAACGGTGCTTTCGGCACTTAGACCAGCAGTAGTAGCACTTATAGGCTCAGCAGGATTATCAATATTACTTCTTGGAATATTTGGCAGTGAAACAGCAATTTCACTTTCTAGCATAAGACCGATAGAAACCATATTATTTGTTGGTTGTTTATATATGCTGAGAAAATATAAAATAAGTGCTATTAAAATAATATTCGGTTCTGGTATAGTCGGCACTATTGCGTATTTTACAATGAATTTACTAATAGTTTAATAAAACTGCATATTTAATGATATAATGAGTAAGTAAGCTAATTTTTTAGCTTACTTTTTTGTTTACATTTTTTCACAAATATATGATACAATATTGTTGAAAATAAGTAATAAAAAAAGGAGAATGTAATTTGTCTACATATCAGCATAAGGTACAGTATTATGAAACTGACAGAATGGGAATAACACATCATTCAAATTATATTAGATGGATGGAAGAAGCTAGAACAGACTTTTTAGACCGAATAGGTTTTAACTATGCAGAGATGGAGGCTAAAGGCTTATCATCACCTGTTATAGGTGTAAAGTGCGATTATAAAGCAAGCACAACATTTGATGATATTGTTGAGATAAAATCATATGTATTATCATGCACATCGGCGAAATTTACCGTTGGTTATGAGATGACAAAGGACAATAAAGTTGTGTTTTTAGGAGAAAGCACACATTGTTTTCTTGATACAAACGGAAATATAATAAGGCTGCAAAGGGACTTGCCTCATTTTTATGATGTTCTGTGTAATAACAAAAAAGATAATGCGGTATAAAAAATAGCTGTAACAAATTGTTACAGCTATTTACATTATTTTTTGAAAAAAATAAGCACCTTGTACTAATGATATGCACCCCATTTGTTAGACAGTATGGTATACTGATAACAAGTGAGGTGCTTTATCATGCCAAAAGGAATA
>CALWMO010000043.1 GCA_944381965.1 uncultured Butyricicoccus sp. | reverse complement strand
AAGGGCAGAGAGCAAATTCTTCATGTTCATGCAAGAAATAAGCAATTTGACCCAGATGTTGATTTTAATTCTATCGCTAAGGGTACAGTTGGTATGACTGGTGCAGACCTTGAAAACCTATTAAATGAGGCTGCTTTACTCGCTGCTAGAAGAAATAAAAAGCTTATAACTAATGATGAAATTGAAGAGGCACTTCTAAAGGTTGAAATGGGTCCAGAAAAGAAGAGCCGTGTTGTAAGTGAAAAGAAAAAGCGTATTGTTGCATATCATGAGGCAGGTCATGCTGTAGCTCACCATGCAATGGGTACTCTTGACCCAATTCACTATATTACCATCATTCCTCGTGGCGGTGCTGGTGGCTTCACTATGTGGCGTCCACAGGAAGAGGGCGGACTTGAAACAAAATCCTATTTTGAAGACAGCATTGTAACTGCTCTTGGTGGTCGTGTGGCTGAAAAGCTTATCTTTGATGAAATTACAACTGGTGCATCTGGTGATATTCGTCAGGCTACCGCTATGGCTCGTGCTATGGTTGTTAACTATGGTATGAGTGATAAAATCGGTACAGTTGATTATGGCGATAGTGGCGAAGTGTTTATCGGTCGTGACTTCGGTGCAACTCACAGCTATTCCGAAGATAAGGCGGCTGAAATTGATGCCGAGGTTCATCGTATCATTGATGAGGCTTATAAACGCTGCACACAAATTCTCACTGACCATGATAAACAGCTTCATGATGTTGCTGAATATCTGCTCAGAAATGAAACAATGGACGGCGATGTGTTTGTTAAAATCTTTAATGGCGAGTATGTGCCAGACAAGACTGCAACAGTTGCATCTGCTGAGGAGTTAAACCGCACTCCAGAGGGTGTTAATGAACAAAACCCTACTGATGAGCAGGTTAAAACAGAAGACAAAGTGTCTTTAGATAAAAAAGATGATGAATAATAAAAAAATCCGCTGATTCACAGCGGATTTTTTTTAGCCTATGCCACCAAATATAATTCCAAGAATAACAACTAAAATTGCAATCGGTACATAAATATATTTTGCAAGTATATCAAATGTATTTGATATGGTCTTTTCTCTGCCGATTTGCAGTTCTTCTTTGATTTTTTTAGTGCCAAGCACCCAGAAAATAACTATTGCACCAAGTGCAGCACCAATAGGAACAATATATATGCTTATTATATTCATCCATGTATCAAGTCTGCTTTGTTCTTCTATAAATAAACCTGCAATAAATACTATTGCACCAACACCTATTACAGCAAGAGTTCTAGGCAGTTTTAAATGTTTTTGAGCGGCTTCTGAGCAAACTTCAAACATATTTGCAAGTGAAGTTATACCCGCAAATAATACCGAGATAAAGAATAAAATTGCAAACAGTCTGCCCGCTGGCATTTGCTGAAATACACGAGGTAAAGTATGGAAAATAAGTGGTGGGCCAGCTGCTGGGTCAAGACCAAATGCAAATACGGCCGGAATTACTGCAAAACCTGAAACCATAGCCGCACAAGTATCTAAAAATGATGTCATACCCGCAGCATGAAGAATATTTTCCTTCTTGCTTAGATATGAGCCATAGATAATCATGCCTGAACCTGTAACAGAAAGTGAGAAAAATGCTTGTCCCATTGCCATAATCCAAGTTTGTGGATTTTTTAGGTATTCCCATTTTGGAATAAGCAGATATTTATAGCCTAAAATTGCATCTGAATTTAAAAATGCAACTCTAATAGCTACTATTACAAACAATACGAAAAATGTAGGCATCATGATTTTATTTACTTTTTCAATGCCCTCAGATATGCCACAGATTAAAATTATTATGGTTATAATAACAACAGCTAAATGCCATGGAATACTGCCGAAATCACCTGTCATGTTAGCAAAAGCAGTTTCTGGTACTTCGGTCATAAGTGAGCCTGTAAGCGAAGCTAAAAATGTTCTAAGTACCCATCCTACAATTACAGAATAACCAATGGCTATACCCATCGAGCCTAAAAGTGGTATTGCACCTAAAATTGCACCGCCTTTTTTCCCTCGGCTCTTAAGTGAATAATCATATGAACCAATAGGCCCTGTGCCTGTAAGTCTGCCAAATGCAAATTCACCTGATAAACCTATGCTGCCAAATAAAATTACAAATAAACAATATGGTATAAGAAAGGCAGCCCCACCATATTGACCCGTTTTGTATGGAAACATCCAGATATTGCCCATGCCAACGGCTGAACCAACCGCCGCTAAGACAAAGCCAAGCTTACTGGAAAATGTTCCGTTTTGATTTTTGTTTTTCATTTTCTCCTCCAAAGTATTATTGTGTGTTTAGTTATTATAGCACAATTTTAATCTGCTAACAATTAAAATTATATTTTATTTTAAATAGCATATTGTACTCGTAAAAAATAGTAAAAATTAGATGATGTATGCAAAATGAATGCATATTACAAAAAAACAAAAAGGTTTTTGTAAAAACACCAAAATTTATTAATTTCACCATTGAAAATTGCTAAAACCTATGGTACGATTATAAGGCTTGAAAGACATATGTATTTTTCAGGAGGACAAAATTATGGATACAGATACTAAATATTATCTGGTGGAACGCACTTTATTACCTGAGGTTTTTCGCAAGGTTGTTAAGGCAAATGCTGCACTTCACACTGGACGTGTTAAAACCGCAAGCGAAGCTGCACAAAGTGTTGGGCTTTCTCGAAGTGCGTACTATAAATATAAAGATGGTATTAGACCATTTTATGAAGCAGCTCATAATAGAACTATCAATTTTCATTTAATGCTTATTGATAGACCAGGGGTACTTAGCAATATTTTAGGGCTTTTTGCTCGTGTGGGTGCTAATGTGCTTACAATAAATCAGTCCATTCCTATCGGTGGTCAAGCGGCTGTTACTATTGCGGCTCGCACCGCTGAGATGAAATGTACAGTAGAATCACTTATGGAGCGTGCACAGGCTTTAGATGGCGTGCTTAGAGTTGTGATTTTAGCAAGTGAGTAATTGAAAAATTGGAGGAAAAATAGTATGATTAAAGTAGCAATATTAGGTCATGGCACAGTTGGTTCTGGCGTTTATGAAGTGTTCGATATGAATGCTGCAAAAATTGCTGAGGCAGTAGGTCAGCCAGTTGAAGTTAAATATGTACTCGATTTGCGTGATTTCTCTCATCTGCCTTACGGTGATAAGTTCGTTTCCGATTTTTCAGTTATCGAAAATGACCCAGAGGTTACAGTTGTTGCAGAGGTTATGGGTGGCACAGGTGCTGCGTATGAGTTTACTAAACGCTCACTCATGGCTGGTAAAAGCGTTTGCACATCAAACAAAGAGCTTGTGGCTACAAGAGGTGATGAACTGCTTAAAATCGCTGAAGAAAACAATGTAAACTATCTGTTTGAGGCATCTGTTGGCGGCGGTATTCCACTTCTTCGCCCTATGATGCAGTGTTTAGCAGCAAATGAAATTGTTGAAATCCGTGGGATACTAAACGGCACAACAAACTATATCTTAACACAAATGATTCAAAATGGTGTTGCATTTGAGGACGCTTTAAAGCAGGCTCAGGCTAATGGCTATGCAGAAAAAGACCCAACTGCTGATATTGAAGGACATGATGCTTGCCGCAAAATTAGCATCTTATCCGACCTTGCTTTTGGCGACAAGTTTAATCCAGATGAAGTGCCTTGTGAGGGTATCACAAAAATCACACTTGAGGATATTAAGCAGGCTGAAAAGTTAGGTTATGCTGTAAAACTTATTGGTCGTGCAGTTAAATGCGATGATGGTAAGGTTTATGCTTATGTAGCTCCTCACTTAATCGACAAGCATCACCCACTCGCATCTGTTGAAGATGTATTTAATGCTATTATGATTGACGGTAATGCAACTGGTGATGTAATGTTCTATGGTAAGGGTGCAGGTAAGCTTGCCACAGCTTCTGCTGTTGTAGCTGATATGATGGATTCTATTGCTCACAGTGAAAAACGCCGTGATGTATCATGGGGCAGTGGTGAAAAACATCTGCTTAAATCCATTGATACACTTTCTAGCAAATGGTATGTTCGTATGCAAGGTGAAGAAGGCAAAATTATGCCAGAAATGACAACCGCTGAGGCAAATAAGCAGTTTGCACAAGCTGAGTCTTGTATGCGTATTCTATAATACAGGAGAATAAAATGATTGAGGTAAAAGTCCCAGCAACCAGTGCAAATATGGGTTCGGGTTATGACTCCATAGGCATTGCACTGAATTTATATAACACAATTAAAATGGAAGAATCTGACTGTATCGATATAAGCGATGTTTCGGGTGCATCTATTCCAATGGACGAAACCAACCTTATTTATCAATGTGCAAAAAAAGTTTATGATATCTGCGGAAAACCTCTCAAAGGTATGAAAATCATTGAGCAGTGTGATATTCCACAGACAAGAGGTTTGGGTTCTTCTTCCGCTTGCACAGTTGCAGGTATTTTAGGTGCTAATGCTCTTTTAGGAAACCCTCTTGATAGGGAAAGCATGATTGACCTTGCAGCTAATATTGAAGGTCACCCAGACAACTCTACACCAGCTATTTTAGGCGGTTTTTGTGTCGCTCTTTTAGAGTATGGCAAGGTTTGGAGTGTTCGAGTGCCTATGAATGGAAAAGTTGAATTTATAACTTTTATTCCAGACTTTGAGCTTTCAACCGAAAAAGCTCGTGCGGCACTTCCTAAAACTATTGCTCACCATGATGCGGTGTTTAATTTATCCCGTGCGGCACTGCTTGCAGGCAGCTTAACCACTGGTAAGCTGGAAAACTTAGGCGTTGCAGTAGGTGACTGCTTGCATCAGCCTTATAGATTTGATTTAATTCCAGATGGTCGTGAGCTTGTACACGCGGCTAAGGCTATGGGGGCGTTAGGTACATTTATTTCCGGTGCAGGCCCATCTATAATTGCAGTTGTAGATGCAAACGACAAAACATATCTTTCCCGTGCGGAAATGTACTGCGAGCATAATTTCCCACATTGGAAACCTATTCGCCTTGTGTGTGATGAAGTCGGTGCAGTTGTAACCGATATTAAATAACTTTGCTTTTTACCCTCAACTTGGGGTTTATAAGGAGGAAAATATATACATGAGTCTTATTGTTCAGAAGTTCGGTGGAACATCTGTTGCCAACACCGAGCGTATTTTCAATGTAGCAGATATTGCAACATCTGCTTATAAGGCGGGCAATCAGGTAGTAGTTGTTGTATCTGCTCAAGGCGATACAACCGATGATTTAATCGAAAAGGCAGCTCAGATAAATGACCGTCCATCAAAGCGTGAAATGGACGTACTTTTATCAACTGGTGAAATGATTTCAATGTCACTACTCGCTATGGCTATTCAAAAACTTGGATATCCTGTTATCTCTCTCACTGGTTGGCAGGCTGGTATTAAAACAGATATCAACTACTCAGAAGCTCGTATACGCAAGGTAACTGCAGAACGTATTCGCTCAGAACTTGATAGAAACCGTATTGTTATTGTCGCTGGTTTCCAAGGTATTAACAAACAAGATGATATCACAACTTTAGGCCGTGGTGGCTCTGATACAACCGCTGTTGCAATCGCTGCTTCTCTTGGTGCTGATTTATGTCAGATTTATACTGATGTTGATGGTGTTTATACAGCTGACCCACGAATTGTTCCTAATGCTAAAAAACTATCCGCCATCACCTATGATGAAATGCTTGAGCTTGCAAGTCTTGGTGCACAAGTGCTTCATAATCGCTCGGTTGAAATGGCTAAGAAATATAATGTTGATTTGGAGGTTGTATCCAGCTTTACTCGTAATGAGGGTACAAAAGTCAAGGAGGGTTCAAACATGGAGAAAATGAATGTAAGCGGCGTTGCTCGTGATAATAACTGTGCTAGAATTGCGATTATTAACCTACCTGATGAACCAGGTGTGGCCTTCCGTACATTTGCACTACTAGCTAAATATAAAATAAATGTTGATATTATTTTACAATCTGTAGGTCAAGACCATAAAAAGTCTATTACCTTTACAATTCCTCAGAGCAGTGTAGAGGAAACAGAGCGTATTCTGCGTGAGAATAAAGACCAGCTAGGTTTCGAGGATATTTCTGTAAATACTGCTGTTGCTAAGGTTTCCATTGTTGGTGCTGGTATGGCATCTAACTCTGGTGTGGCTGCTAAGATGTTCGAGGCTCTTGCTTCTGTTGGCATCAATATCCGTATGATTTCTACTTCTGAAATTAAAATTTCTGTGCTTATCAATGAGGAAGATTCTGAAAAGGCTGTTAAGGCTATCCATGATAAGTTCTTTAATGCATAAAATTACACAGATATAGCCTTTGACAAAGTACGATTTTTTCGGCGTGTTCCATTGTATGGAGCACGCCATTTGTGTTATAATGAAAGCTGTGTAATATAATACGGAGTTGAATGAAAAAATATGTTTGATAAAAAACAGAAGAATAACACACAGCATGATAATATGCTCATAGAAGGCAGAAATGCCGTAAGTGAGCTTATTAAATCTGGTCAGGCTGTGGATAAGCTATTAGTGGCTGAAAGTGCACACGGAAGAATGGGCGAGATTATCGCTCTTGCAAAGAAAAATGGCATACCAGTTACAATTTGTGACCGACGAAAGCTCGATTCAATGAGCCAAACAGGTAATCATCAGGGTGTTATCGCTCAAGCGGCTGCTCAAAATTATGTTTCTTTAGATGAGCTTTTTGAACGTGCAGAGCAAAAAGGTGAACAGCCTTTATTTGTCATCTGTGATGGCTTAGAAGACCCTCACAATTTAGGTGCTATCGTCCGTTCGGCTGAGGCTGCTGGTGCTCATGGTATTATCATTCCTAAACGTAGAGCAGTGGGTTTAACAGGTATTGTTGCAAGAGCGTCTGCTGGTGCACTCTCACATATGCCTGTTCACAAAGCCACAAACCTTGCAAGCACCATTGACGAAATAAAAAAACGTGGTGTTTGGGTTTATGGTGCAGAGGCTGATGGCACAGTTGATATTTACAAAGCTGATTTTGCAGGTGCAACAGCTATTGTTATCGGCTCAGAGGGCAGTGGTATAAGCCGCTTAATTCGTGAAAAGTGTGACTTTATCGTAAGCATTCCAATGCGTGGACAGGTTAACTCATTAAATGCATCAAATGCAGCCGCTATTTTACTTTATGAAGCCGTTCGCCGTAGAATTTAAATAAAAAAAGGAGGATTTTGATATGAGCAAGAAGTTAATGGATACTCAAGAGCTTAACGATATACGTCGTATGCTCGGTGAAGAACCAAACGAAGAAAATTTATCAAATATTCCGACTGTAGAGAAAAAAAATACAGATTCATTTGATTTAAATGATATTTTGGCTGAGGTAAGCGGTGTTGTTGACCAAACAAAGAAAAGCATAGCAAACTCTTCGACTTCTCAGCGTTCTCAGCGTGTTAAAACAAGAATGTCAGGTGGCACAGCTAATATTCCTCGTATAACAGGTACTATTCAGCCTGGTACAGGAAGAATATCAACCGGTACAGGTCGTATTCCAAAAGTAAACGGCAGAGTTAGCTCTGACAGCGGTCGAGTATCTCAGTCAACGGGAAGATACTCTCAGGCAAGCCAGAGAATACCTCGTATTCCAGGAGTAGACCCTATGCAAGTCGAGATGAATATGCGTAAAATGGCTGACGAACAAGCAAGACACCTAAAGGAGCTTGCAACCGAGGCTGCTGAAGAACAGGAAAGAGAACGCAGAATGACTCGAAAAGAGCGTAGAAAGCTTGAAAAAGAGCGTCGTATGGAAAATGAACGTATGCTCGATAAAGAGGATGAAATCGAAATTCGTAATCCTAGAGAAGCTCTTAAATACTGCAGACGAAGAGCAAAAAACCTTGCAAGACGTAGTTTATTAGTCTTAATTTTAACAATTATAGCTATGTATATAACGGTTGCAAGCGGTATGGGACTTCCACTTCCATCTATGCTTAAATATGCTGAACATACATTCTTAACTGTTATGACTATGATGATGCTTCAGTTTTTCGCTATGTTTATTGGTCTTGATATTGTTGGAAATGGTATATATAACCTTTTAAAAGGAAGACCAGATAGAGGTACTCTTGTTGTAATTTCTCTTGTAGCTTCGCTTTTACATGGCATGACAATTATTTTATTTAAAAATAATGCTTGGATGCCTTACTGTGCTATAAGTATGGTTTTATTATTCGCTCAAATGCAAGAGGAAAAATCACTTATGTCAGGTCGTTATCGTGCATATAAAGCCACAGCTCTTGGAGACCGCCCAACAGGTGTTTATGCACATGCAGACTCTAAAGACAGAACTCGTCGTGCTGTTAAATATCGTATGCGTAGCGTTGATGACTTTTTAAGAGAGATGGAACGCACAGACACAGTACAGGTTTTTGAAAGAATTTATACCCCTATTGCAATTTTAGCATCTGTTGCATTTTCTGTAATGGCTGCAATCGCTGCAAAAGACTGGGTTCGTTTCTTCTGGGCATTTTCTGCTATTATGTCTATCTCTGCACCACTTGGTATATTATGTTCATTTGGTACATCTTACAAGAATATATCAAGAAAATTACTCTCAGAAGGTGCAGCTATTGCAGGTGCTAAACATGCACAACGTCTTTGTAAAACAAGGCAAGCTATAATGCGTGACTCGGATTTTTATCCTACTGGCTCTATTGTTATAGATGAAATTAAAAACTATGGTAACTATTCAACAGAAAAACTTTTAGCTTATGCATCTGCTTTAACTGCAAATAATAACCTTGAAATAGGTCGTGTGCTTGCAGAAGCACTTCGTGAGCAATTCGGCAGACCAGTTAAGGCAAATAATATTGTTTATTATGAATCTGGTGGTATGTCTGCTGATATTGGTACAGATAATGTTATGGTCGGTACAGCGGCATTTTTAAGTAAGCTTGGTATAAGTCAGCCTGCTGAATACACCGTTTCTAACAGTGTGTATGTAGTTATAAATAGTCAGATTGCGGGTGAAATAGTTATGAGCTATCACCCAACTGCTCAAACTTATGGTGCAGTTCATACCATGACAAGAGTTAAAAAATATCCTGTTATCTGTGCTCAAGATTTTAATATCTCACCTGCAATGCTTGAAAGTATGTTTGAAGTTAAAAAAGGTGAGATTGGCTCAATAGATGCACAGCGTATTGATGAAGTTAACAATATTAAATATGTTCAAAATGATAAGGTAAGTGCACTTCTCTCAAAAGATGGTGCTATGCCATTTGCTATTGTACTTCAATCGGCTGAGCGTTTGTTAACTTCGTTAAAAGCTAACCTGTTTATAGGTACAGTTGCAGGTATTGCAGGTATGCTCCTGATGTTCTATCTGACATATAAGGGTGCTGCTGAAGCAGTTGAACCTAAAAATGTACTCATTTATTTATTGCTTTGGTACTTGCCAACATTTGCTGTAAATACTTCAACTAAAATAAGTTATTAAATAAAATTTTTAGTCCACTGAAGACCTGTGAAAATGTTTTCAGTGGATTTTTTATACTTTTTTTTATTTTTTTTTTTATTGCTGTAAAAAAACATAGCTTTTTGCGAAAAATTTTACCTATTGTTAAGATACACAAAATAATATTTGCAATCAGTTTGAATATAGTGTATAATAACAAACATAGAGAGAGCTTGAATAAAAAATTATTCAGAGCGTCTTATACAATGACAAGCAGGAGCGTGTGAAATATGGCAACATATCCAGTTAATGAGTTGAGAAATGTCTGCGTGATGGGTCACGGTGGCGATGGTAAGACCTCCCTTGTTGAGAGCCTACTGTTCACCGCTGGCATGATTGAAAGAGAAGGCAAAGTGCCTGACGGAAACACTGTTTGTGATTTCGATGCAGAAGAAATTAAACGTCAATTTTCAATTTCTACAGCTGTTGCACCTATCGAGTGGGAAGGCTGTAAAATAAATCTTTTAGATACCCCTGGTTTCTTTGATTTTGAGTCCGAAGTGCGTCATGCACTTAGAGTTTGTGACTCCGCACTTATCGTTGCAACCGGTAAGGCTGGCCCAGGAGTTGGCACTGAAAAAGCTTGGAAACGTGCGGCAGAAAAAAATATGCCTCGCATGTTCTATATATCCAAAATAGATGAGGAAAATTCCGATTATTATACAGCATTACATAAACTGCAAAAGCAGTTCGGTGTATCGGTTTGTCCGATAGTTGTTCCAATTTTTGAAGGTAACCGTGATACGGTTGGTGTTGTTGACTGTGTAATCCGTAAGGCTTACAAAATGGACGGCACGACTAGAGTTGAAATTCCTATTCCTGAAAATATGGTTGAGCGTATCAATCAGCACAGAGCAGCTCTTTGTGAAAACGTTGCAGAGCTGTCTGAAGAACTTATGGAGCGTTATTTTGCAGGTGAGGAGTTCTCAGATGAAGAATTAATCGCTGGTATTCGCCAAGGTGTGCGTGACCTTGTTATTGCACCTGTATTCTGCGGTACAGCAGCTACTGGTATTGGCTCTTATGCTATGCTAAAGGGTATTGCTGATTATATGCCATCTCCAGATGAGTCACCAGCTCAGGTGTGTGAGGA
>CALWMO010000042.1 GCA_944381965.1 uncultured Butyricicoccus sp. | reverse complement strand
GAAACGTACAAACGTACAATGAAACGTACAATAAAAGGAAATAAAAGGAAAAATCTTGTACGTTTTAAAATCTGAAACGTACAAACGTACAATGAAACGTACAATAAAAGGAAATAAAAGGAAAAATCTTGTACGTTTTAAAATCTGAAATGTACAAAACGTACAAGAGAAATTTCAAAACGTACAAAAAAAAAGGGGTAAGTATACCCCTTTAAATGTTATATTTATTCTTTAATTGGTTGTGGCATGGAATCAACACCATAAATATATTGATATTCTCTTTTTATATCTTGAGAAAGTGTATATTTCCTGAAATATTTATGTTTTGCATCTCTATAAATGGCTGATTTTACATCTTCATATCCAAAATGATTAGTTAATATCTTATTGAAAGTTTGTTTACCTTCAGCAAATAGTTTATTTTCCTTGCACCACTCACAATATACATCATACATTTTCTTTGCTGTACAATCGTCCATAATGCCAGATATAGGACGCTCTATAACACATTCATTTATAAATGACAATACACTATCATTTTCTATTTTAAACTCGTTTAGGCTTTGTTCTGCACTTTCTGGAATTGCATAATCATAACCAGCATCTATAACTGTTTTTAAAGCAAGTACACATTTTCTGATTATGCCTTTTCTTTCAGCATACATCTTTTCTAACAGCCGTTTATCCTGTTTTTCTTTTGGTATAACGTTCTTACAGTCTATAAATACCATACGATTATATACCCAATCGCCTTTATCTCCGCCAAAATGTGGTTTTTGATTGGCACAGAACCATAATATGCCCTTATATTTAAAGCTAAAGCCATCTCTACCCTTTAATTCACCAAATAATGAGTCACCGCCTGTGGCTTGTTTAAATATTTTTAGCTCGTTTATTTTCATAAAGCCCATATCTGATGAGCCTGCAAGACGTTTTCTATATAAGTTTGCTGTTCCGAAACGTCTTTCCAGTCCCTCTAAATCAATACTGCAATAGTTTTCTGTGCCTAAAATTTGCTCTAAAAGCTGTTTATATTGGCTTTTACCGCAATCTCCAGCACCAACCATAATAAGAGCTTTTTTCATTCTATAACCATACACATTAGATAAAGCTACTCCTGCATATTGTTCTAAAAAATACTGTACTTTAATATCTCCATCAGTTAATGTGGTGATAAAGTTATCATAAACAGGGGTTTCTATATCCTCGAAAGACCATTCACAAGGTAGCTGTATAGTGCTTTTTATTTCTGGGCTATGTGGTTCTAAGGTCATTGTATCAAGTTTTAATATACCATTGGTGAAATTTATAATATTTTCATCAGCATCTATTAAATCACTTTTTATAAATACGGTATCTGTTATAATATCCTGAAAAACCTCGTTTACATCTTTCATTCTAAGCAGTTTTATATTATAATCTGTGATACATTTTTTTATATAACCTTTAAATTCATCATCTGTAACTCTGCGATAACAGCCATTTTTATAAACATAACGCTGGATATCGCTTATTGCATTATCTTTTACAAAAAAATAGTGTAAAGTTGTTCTGATATGTTGTGCAAGCAGTGGAGGAATGATTTTTTCTCCTATTTGTTCACCACTTCGGTTTAAAATCGGTTCAATAAATATAGGCTTGTCCTGTGTTTCTGCTTTTGACATAGCTTGTGCATAGGCTTTTTTATCCTCTTTTTCATCAATTCCCAGAAGTTCATATTTAAACTTAGCTATTGCTTGATAACTGGAGAGATTTTCCGTATATTGTAGCCACTGAACAATGCCGATGCCTTCTAAAGCTAAACACGCTTTATTTCCAAAACTATGAAATTTATTACCTGTTATATGTAAATGGTCACTATGCCCACAAAATGGACAAGGATTTACAAAAACACCACCGCTTGCAGGTTTAAATTCACTTTTTGGATATGTTTTTCTTATATAATCTAATAAATCATAATTATCTATTTCTTTTTGTAAGTCAAAATTAGATAGATTGGATTTATTTTGCTTTATAACTTTAAAATCAACTGTTTTACAGTTTTGATTATATAAATCTAAAAAAATCTGTTTATCTGCGGTATTATAAGGGTCAATTTCTCTTGCTAAACCCTTATTTGTGCCTAAAAAACGCTGAACAGCTGCAACAGTAGCATTGTCTATATTATTTTCAAATATAGATTGATAACCCTTTATAATTTGCTTATATTCATCTTTATTGGTTACTGTTTGTTTTAAAGCGGTTATAACTCTAAATCTTTCACCTTTTTCACCATGAGAGTATGTATAATATACTATATTTGCAGGAATATTATACTTTTTCAGGGTTTCTAATACTTCATTTACAGTTAATTCACCATCAAAATCCAAACCCACTAAATCAGAAGATAGAAAGTTTTTGTCAGTCATACCACCCTCAGCATAGCTTACAGAGAATGTATGTCCATTTGTAATATAATCTCCTAGCTGAATTAAATCGACTGTGTGGACGTTCTTAGGAGATGTCATACGCTTTGTAATAGCTCCCATATATTCTTTGGGTTTGATGTTATACCCTGTATCATCAATGATAATCTTGACGATTTTTTTATCCTGTGGTACACTTAATGTACGATTATTGTTTGTGTTTATCATATAAACACTTCCTTTCTGACCATTGTTAGTGCGAGTAACAGTGGTCTTTTATTTTTTGATTTAAAGTATACCAAAAAAGTTACAAATGTATACTATTTTGGTTCATGGAATGTATACTATTTTGGTTACAAATGTATACCAATTAAGTAGTTTATGTTTGTTTTTATAACTTACCTTCTTTTTTCAGACACTCAACACAATATTGTTCAATCAGAACACTTAAATTTAATCTTTTATCCCATGCAACTTCAGACAAAAGGCGTTTAATATTTGGTGTCATAGATATGGATACGCTAACTTTATTATTCAAACCTTTTGGTCTTGGCATATTATCATTCCTTTTCTAGTTAATAACTTTGCTATAATTATAATATAATTACATCTAAAAGTAAATAAAAAACATTCGACTTTTTTTATGCGAAAAAATATTATAAATATAAAAGAGCAAGACAAATAAAAGTCTTGCTCTTTGCTTAAAATAAAAACTTTGCCCAATTTGGAATAGAGTTGTCTTTCCAGATTAAATCACCATTTTTATAATAAATTATTTCTTTTAATATATGAGTGTTATCATAGATGTTTAATTTATCACATAAAGTTATAATTTTATTAAGATTTTGAAGTGATTCATAGTATCTTTTTTCTATATCTTGCTCTGGGATACCATGACCACCTTTGCTTATTCTGATTTTTACTCTCTCTTTTCGTTTTTATTTTCCTGATAATAAATAGATTTATATATAGATGTTTTACCAGCACCGTTTACACCAGCAAATATTGTATATGTTGGCATGATATTATTCACCTATTACCTTTAGTTGCTGTTTTTGAAGCACAATATTTGCTAAAGTCATATAAAAATCTTGTTCTTCTTTAGTTTGTGCCTTTTCAAAAAGCTCTTTTAACTGTGAGTATGAATATTGTTTAAAAATATCATATAAATTTATATTCTCCATAATATAAATCCTCCTTAAAAAAAGACCTCACATATTTCGCATTAAAACGAGCTGTGTGAGATACTGTTTATATTATAATATGACTTTTTTATATATTTTACAAGTGTTAATATATTCAAAAGTTTAGTATTAAATTTAATATAAATAAATATAGTATAAAAATTATACTTATTATTTTAGATAATATATAAATTTAAAATATTAGATTTAACGGTCATTTTTATAAATATAAAAAGCTCCTATTATGATTTTTGTTTTTAGCAAACTACTTTCCATAAAAGGAGCATAATATTTAGTTAATATTGGTAAAATAGTCTGGATATTGTTCTAATAACTCTGTTTTTTCCAGTCTATGACGTGTTAAATGTCTTGTCATAAGCATTTCTGCAAGTTCAGAGTCCTTACGTTTTATAGCGTATAAAATATCTTCATGGTCTTTGATGGTATATTTATTTTTTCTTGATTTTGCGGATAGAGTTCTGAGCCTATCAAAATGAACCATTTGTTCTTTAATTATTTTATAAGACCAATTTTTATTAACTGACTCAAAAATAATTTTATGAAATTCATTATCTAGATTTAAAAAATCTTCCATATTACCTTGTTGATAGCTTTCGATTTGCTTTTTTATATTATTCTCCAAGGCATCGATATAAAAATCTTTTATACCTTCACAAGCAAGTTTTACAACAGCATTTTCGACTACAACACGCACAAAACGAGATTCCTCAACACTATTATAATCTATTTTTGATATATAACTTCCTCGTTGTGGTTGGATTTCAACTAAGTTCATACGACTAAGTTCTATAAGAGCCTCTCTGACTGGAGTTCGTGACACAGACAGCTCTGCTGAAAGCTCGTTTTCACTTACAGAACTTCCGGGAATTAATTCTAAATTTATTATATTAAATAGTAGCACTCTGACAGCATAAGATCTTGCATTTTCAGAGAGAAGTTTTTTTAATATTACCAAGTTAATTCCTCTCTTTTGGTTCAAATTACACAATCAGTATACTACAAATAAAATTAAAAATCAAAGGTTAAAACAATTTTACGAATAGATGGGTCACGAGTATCGATAAAATCGAAAGCCTCTTGAGCTTTGGTTAATGGGAAAGTATGAGAAACAGAACCATTAAGATCTAGTTTACCATCATTAATCATTTCGATTGCCTTACCAAACATTTTATTTTGCAGACGAGAACCACGGATTTCAAGCTCTTTTGAAGTGATTAAGAACTGATTAACCTCGGTTGAAGAGGTAGAAAAACCCATAGTCACTATTCTGCCGGCGTTACCAGTAGCATTTAAAAGCAGCATTAAAGAATCTTTTACACAAGCCGCATCAATAGAAACAGTTGCACCACGACCGCCAGTATATTCTTTTACCTTTTCCACTAAATCTTCTTTTAACACATTTATTGTGTATTTAGCACCATTCTTTTTAGCTTCTTCTAATTTATCGTCCATTATATCAGCAATAATGATATTATCACACATTTGTCTAGCAATTCTTAGAATTGAGCTACCTAAAGCACCAGCACCGTAAAGAAGTAGCATATCATCTTTTTCAAGTCCTGCTCTAGAACAAGACTGAATTGCAATGGTTGTTGGCTCTATCATAATAGCATCAGCGTCAGAAAGTGAATCAGGCAAGATATAACAATCGGTAGCAGGTACATTTATATATTCCTGATAACCGCCATCGGTATGAACGCCTCTAACCGCTAGGTTATCACAAACATTACCACGATTTTTGCTACAAGGATAGCAATGACCGCAGCTAATAACCTGATTTACAATAACTCTATCACCGATTTTAACATTAGTTACGTTGTTACCTACTTCGGCTATAATACCAACCATTTCATGGCCTATAATTCGTGGATAGGTTGCCGCAGCATTAGTGCCATGGTAAATTCCTACGTCAGAACCACATATGCCAGCTGCTGTCATCTTAACAATTACATTATTATCATCTGTTAATACTGGTTTTTCCACATCAATAATTTCTAATTGTTCAGGTTTTACAATACGAACTGCTTTCATAATAATCTCCTTTATATAGCAAAACTGTATATTCTTATACAAACGCTTAAACTTGTACACAAGTATATTAGCTCTAAAAGGTTGAGATGTCAATAGAAATAACATAAAATAGGTCTTATTGTTGTTTCTACACAAAAAAACAAGTAAAAATATATATATTATTACGGATTGAAAAAATATAAAAAGTATACTACCATACAAGTATGCAAATTACAGGCAAGAAAAAGAGAAATTAAAGGGAGGATTTGCAAATTATGAATTTAGCAAAGCGTGGACTATGTACCATGACTGCAGCCGCACTTTTAATATCAATGTTAGCCGGCTGTGGCAATAGCTCATCAGCAGATGCTAACGAGGGTAAACTTGTTAAAGTTTCAATCTGTGTTTCAAACCAAACACCAACCGCTAAAGCTCTTGAAGAGGTTTTTGTTCCTATGATTGAAGAGCAAACACAAGGTAAATATGATATTGAATTATATCCATCTGGTGTTTTAGGCAGTGAAAAAGTAACTTATGACTATACTCGTGCAGGCATTATTGAAATGTGTGTTGTAGGTACTCCTATGTGGTCTGAAACTCCTACAATGGCAATCCCTGATTTCCCATTTGTTTTTAAAGATGTTGAACATGCTAGACGCTGTTACCAAGGTGAACTTGGTGAATATATAGCTGATGATATAGAATCTACACAGCCTGTCGAACTGCTTTCTTGGTTCCCAAATGGTGCTCGTGTATTTTCATCAAATAAACCGCTTGAAAGCTTAGAAGATTTTAAAGGACAAAAACTTCGTATGCCAAACAACCCAATTCATGTTAAATTAGCAGAAAGCTTAGATGCAAATGTTGTTATTATGGATTTGGGAGAGGTATTTACCGCTCTTGAACAAGGCGTTGCAGATGGTCAGGATAACCCTCTTGCAACAGTAAAAACCGAAGGCTGGTACGAAGTACAAGAGTATGTTTATAATACAAACCATATTATTGCATCTCTGGAGCTATTTGCCGGAACTGAGTTTTGGAACACATTAACAGATGAAGAAAAGCAAATCTTTAATGATGCAGCACAAAAAACATCTGATTATGCATGGGATTTATATATTGAACAACTTGAGTCTGATAAACAATTTATGATTGATAAAGGTATTACAGTTACCGAACTTACAGACGAAGACCGTGAAAAAATGATGGAGAAAATTCAGCCTGTATATGATTATTTAGATTCCACATATGATTGGGCTGATGACGTTCGTAATATGATAGATTCTATTGAATAAGTAAGGAGAAAATCATGCAGAAATTTATGGATAAATTATTCAAGGGAATTGATTATTTTACTGGTATTTTAACTGGTTTAATGGTTGTTTTTGTATTCTTGAATGTTGTTTTACGTACATTTTTTAATTCTGGCCTGACTTGGTCGGAAGAACTTTCACGTTATTTATTTGTATTTGTAACATATATCGGTGCAATTAGTGCTATGAGAGTAAATGGTCACTTAGGTGTTGACACACTTATTTCACGTATGAGACCTTCTATTCAGCTTTTAATGTATACTGTATCTCAAGCTATTATTGCCTGCCTTATGGGTACCTTAGTTGCAGGCACTCATAAAATGGTTCTTCAAAACCTTGAATCTCGTACAGCCGCTTTAGGCATTTCTTATTCTCTACTTTATGGCATTGGTTATATAACCGGTGCAGCTATTTTACTTATGGCTATTTCAAATATAATTCATGCTATAAAGCATAAAGATGAAATTTCCTCTATTGTAGTAATGAGCACATCTGATGATGATGAAATTATTGCAGAAACTCAAAACTCTAGCATGTCAGATGAAGAGTATGAAAAGTCTTTACGTGAAGATGGAGGAAAAGATAAATGACATTAGTTGTATTCTTAGCAGCACTTATAGGTGGTATGCTTATAGGTCTACCTGTATGTTTTGCACTGCTTTTTAGTGGTGTATGTATGATGGGCTTTCTAAACGGATTTAACCCACAAATTTTATCACAAAACTTGTTCTCTGGTGCTGATTCATTCTCTATGATGGCTGTTCCTTTCTTTATCATGGCAGGCGAATTTATGAACAGAGGCGGTATTACAAAAAGAATTGTAAATGCTGCAAATGCTATGATTGGTCATGTTCGTGGCGGTCTTGGTTATGTTTCAATTATGGCAATTTTACTTTTTGCTAGTATGGTTGGTTCTGCTGTTGCATCAACGGCTTTTCTAGGTGCAATTTTAATTCCTATGATGGTTCGTGCAGGATATAACAGAGATAAGAGTACAGCTCTTATTGCTGCTGGTAATATTCTATCACCTATTATGCCACCATCTGTACCAATGATTATATTTGGTGTTCAGTCTGGTGTATCTATCACAAAATTATTTATGGGTGGTATTGCTCCTGCTGTATATCTATCTCTTGCACTTTGTGTTATTTGGTTTTTCATTGCAAAGCGTGATAATCTTCCAAAGGCAAAACGTCAAAGTACAAAACAAGTTGTTAAAGCTCTAATAGATGGTTTATGGGCATTAATTTTACCATTATTCATTCTTTTCGGTCTTAGAAGTGGTAAATTTACACCAACCGAAGCAGGTGTAATAGCTGCTGTATATGCTCTTATTATAGGCATGTTCGTTTATAAAGAACTGAAGCCTAGTATGATTATGGATTGTCTAGTATCTGCTGCAAAATCATCTTCTGTTATTATGTTCCTTGCAGCCGGTGCTATGGTTTCCTCATGGATGATGACCGTTGCAAATGTTCCTTCTATTGTAACTGGTATTCTTTCTCCATTTATAGGCAATCCAACTTTATTAATGTTTGTTATTTGTGCTATTGTATTGTTAGTTGGTACATCTATGGATGTAACACCAACAATTATGATTTTAACACCTGTTTTATTACCTGCTATAAAGGCTGCTGGTATAGATACTGCATATTTTGGCGTAGTATTTATTTTAATGTGCGTGCTTGGTCTGTTAACACCTCCGGTTGGTACTGTACTAAACGTTGCTTGTAGTGCAGGTAGAATTAATATGGAGCGTATTGTAAAATCAGTGTGGCCATTCCTGTTAGCCGAAGTTATAATTTTATTACTTATGGTTTTATTCCCAAATCTATTGATAATACCAATGAATTTCTTTGTTGGCTAAAATTTAACTAATATAAAATCCCCTTTAGAAAATTAACAATCTAGAGGGGATTTATTTTTTATTTACAAAAAAAAGTCCACTTTATCTTTTGCCATAAGTTTTGTTTTTGTTCTTGCACCAATACAGGTAATCGTGTTTGTTCTGCTATACGCCTTGATAATTCTGTTATTAGCTTGTCCTTATCATCAATTTGATTGTATAAATGCTGTATTTGGTCAAGCTGTTTATTTTGTAGTTCTAACATAGTGTTAATTTGGCTTTTTAAATCTTTATTTTCTTCTTGCAAGTGCTTTACTAGTAGGTCAAGTGAAGTAAAGTCAAGTTTATTTTCTTGACTTTCCTCTTTTAACTCATCTTGACTATATTTATTATCTTGTCTTTCTTCACAGTCAATCGCTTGATTATCTTTATTTTCTTGTCCAAATTCAAAGTTAACTTCAATACCGTTCTCTTGATTTAATTTACTTTCTTGATTTTCCTTGTCTTTACTTTCTTCACCATCTGAGTAAAGTCTATAATTAAATAAAATTTCCGCATCTTCTGATATTTTTGTTATATTACCTTCTTTTATAACAAACTTTAAAAATTCAGGGTCAGCTTTTTTAATTCTTAAATATATAGCTTGTTTGGTAACACCAACTTTTTCTGCAAATTTAGGTACGCTTAAATAACTCACTTATTATACACCTCATTAAATTCACACAATAATAGCAAGCAATGCATATGTATATACACAAATGCAAATTTCGCTTGTTGAGGATAGTTTCCCCAAGCCCCTTTTAAACACAAAATTTCATTTTATGGCTACGCATTTTCAAATGCTAAATTTAGATTTCAAATAAAAAATCATACTTCAAGAAGTATGAACTCTATTGCACATTTGCAATTAAGGGGTTAAAGGGGCAACCCACTTTTTTGAATTAGTCCGTGCTAATTCGTTGCTTGCTAATACTTAGTCCATTCGCTTGATTCATACCAGTAGAAGTATTATAACTGAATTTGGGTGGTATGAAAACTTAAAATCAAATAGTAAAAATAAACCATAAGAATTTATTCTTCCTCAAACTCAATTATATCTGAAACATGACATTTTAGAATTTTGCAAAGAGCATCAATCGTGTTGGTTGATATTGACTCACCAGCTTGTATTCTTAAAATTGTTGAACCGCTTATATTATTTTCGCCACATTTATTTCTCAGATAGTAAGTAGTAACATTTTGTTTCTTCATGGTTTCCCATAATGGTTTATAAGAAATCATATCTTTCTCTCCTTTACTATCTTTAAGTATGACTTATAATGGTCATATATTGTTATGCTCAATATACGGCATATTATAGGAAGGAGTGGAAAACTATGGACTATAAAAAGGATTATTCCATTTTATTTAATACAATAACAGATGTAATTGAAATATTAGAAAGCGGTGTAATATTTCCAAATATAGATGATGCTATAAATAAATTAAAATTAGCTCAGTAAACCATAGAATAAATGTATATAGAAAACCTATAAGAATATGGAAGCTCCAGAATTTATATTCTGGGGTTTTTTGTATCTTAACATATATAAATCAGTCAAAATGTTATATGCATTTTTTATTTTTTACATTTTATGGTATTTTTTTGTACGTTTTGTACATTTGTTTTAAATTCCTTCATATATATTATAATTTATTATATTGTATACTTTACTTGTATAGTATATATTTATATTTTTATTTTTTCTGCTAAGAAATGAAATAAAACGTACAAAACGTACAAGAGTATATAAAAAAGTTTATAAATATAAATAAATATAATAATATTTTTGATTTATAGCTTTAAAAAGTTAAAAAATAAATTTTAAAACGTACGATGAAACGTACAAAAAACGTACAACGAAATGTACAAACGTACAATGAAACGTACAAACGTACAAAAAATGTAAAATATAGGTAATTATAAACTCAAATTAAAAGGAAATAAAAGGAAAAATCTTGTACGTTTTAAAATCTGAAACGTACAAACGTACAATGAAACGTACAATAAAAGGAAATAAAAGGAAAAATCTTGTACGTTTTAAAATCTGAAACGTACAAACGTACAATGAAACGTACAATAAA
>CALWMO010000041.1 GCA_944381965.1 uncultured Butyricicoccus sp. | reverse complement strand
ATAAGATAGGTGTGCTTAAATCGCTCAGATATTTTTCACTTATAGCCGCAATAATGTTTTTTTTTTTTTTTTTAGGTGGGGAGAAAACACTAATTTTATTATCTCTCAGCGGTTTTATGTTTTCCATAATATATCCAACACTTGTTATGTTGATTTCAAGACTTTGGGATATAAATATAGCAACTTCTATGTCTGGAATTATAATAAGTATTGCATCTCTTGCAGATATAGCATTTAATGCTTTATTTGGCAATATAGCTGATATTCTAGGCTATAAAAATGCATTTATGATAATGCCTATTTTTATGATTGTATATTCGTTAATTATGTTTATTTTTAGCAAGAAAAAGCACTGGAATTAAATTATCCAGTGCTTTTGTAATTTTATTGTGTTTCTTCATTATTAAATTGAGGATTTATCATTTGATCCCAAATTTCATTTACACTTTCCATACAATTAAAATAGATTGTAGTAAGCATATTAGCAGGGATACCTAGCTGTTCTGCATGTATGGTAATATGTTTCCAATCGGCCTTTTCATAACAGAATACCAGTTTAAGCAGTTCGCCACCCTGACCTTCGCCATTGATAAGTGCCTTTTTAAGCTCATCTGCTAATGGAATATCGGTTAATATCTCTTCCATACTTGCATCAATAAGATACTCAAGTGTTGAGAATATGCCAAGCATATATGCCTCAGATTTAGTTATAGTTGAGCCACGCATATAACGATGAAGTTCGCTTGCAAAGCTTGCACGCATAAATGACAATTTAATAAATTCTTCAAAGTCTTGCATATTTTCATCTTCAGTATCATCAATACTAAGGAGATATACCCAACGTTTCAGCTGATTTAATCCAAGAGTTACAATCGCTTGCTGAATAGAATCGGTTTTAACATGTCTTGCAAAGTAAGCAGAGTTAGCAATTTTTAAAAGGCTATAAGATAAAGTAACATCAGACGAGATAATCTCTTCTATTTCATGGATATCAGGCTCTTCTTTTGTAACTGAAACAACCAGTCTAAAGAAGTTACTACGAAGATAACCACTTTGATGCACTTTATTAGCGAGTTTATCTGCTACATAAGTACCTTGCATACCATAGACATCTAATGTTTTTGCAAAGTCTGCAATTTCTTTAGTGTCAACACCAGTTGCAATTACACGTTTATTCATGCTTTTTGCAACTCTCATAATATTTTCTGCAGAATTAGCACTTAATGTTTTGAGATTAATTTTTATGTATGAAAGCTGCTCTAGCAGAGCAAGATATCTAGGTGCAAACTGAAAATCATTTGCAGCTACTTCGTAACCTTCATCAACATATTGCTGAATTAGATTCATAGCAAATGGATGAATAATAACACTATCATCAATCTGGATTACCAAATCGGTATTTTTAAATAGATGAGGTGTTTTTTGGACAAGAAGTGAACTTGTAAAAGTCATAAATGTGCGAGAATCGCTTAAAGCTTTCTCTGAATTTTGTACCAAACAATTATAGATTGTTTCAGCTACTGATACTTCATTTGTGTTTGTAACACCATAAGCATCTCCACCAGAATACATAACTTCGTAACCTAAAACATGACTATTAAAATCTTTTATAGCCTGTCTGGTAATATATCTATTTTTATCTACCATATTATCACCTTCTCACTTAAGCTTTATTTTTATTCTCAAGTAGTGCATCCATAACATCTATTAAGTGACCGATTTCAGGTTTAGATAGCTGCTCATCTGCACCTAATTTTTTACCTTTTATCCACATTTCTTCTGTGATAAGTGATGAAAATATAACAACTGGGATATCGCTTAAAGCTGGGTCAGTTTTAATAAGTTTAGTTAGCCTATGACCGTCCATGCTTGGCATTTCTATGTCTGTAATTACTATAGACACATTTTTTCTTAGTAATTCTGGGTCATTTGCCATTGATTTCACATAATCCCATAGCTCTTGACCATTTGAGAACATCTTCAGATTAGTATATCCTGCTTTTTGCAAAGCTTTTTCGAGCACATTGGCAAGCAATACAGAATCTTCAGCTATAAGTACAGCATACTCACGCTCATTGCGTTCGCCCATATTCTCTACTTCTTTCATTTGTATAGAGGTTTCTGGTGCTATATCTGCAACTATTTTTTCAAAGTCTAGCACTGTAACAAGCTGGTCTTCACATTGAGCAATACCCGTTGCAACACCTGCATCACCATTTGCAATGGTTTTATCTGGTTTATGTATACCTGTCCAAGAGATACGGCTTATACCAACTACTGTATGTACTCTAAAAGCAATATATATTTTATTAAAGTTGGTAATAATAAATAAATCTTTATGGTCTGGTTCAGAATGTTTACCAGTTAAATAGAATGGTAAATCTATAACTGTTAAAACGATATCTCTTGGTTTAAAAATGCCTTCTACTGCTGGATGTATATTTGGAATATGTTTTACAGGAACACTCATCATAATTTCACGAACTTTAGCTACGTTTATACCATACAAATTATTATTTATGGTAAACTGCATGATTTCGATTTCATTAGTTCCTGATTCTAATAGAATATTTCCACGCTCATTCTTCTGCATTGCATTGTCACTCCTTTTTTATTTTACTTTACAGCTTTCGTTCAACATTACCATATATTTTAACTGTTCCTTCACCTGTTGCAACATCGAAGAATAATGTTCTAGCTGCACTACCTCCGACATCTTCTTTAATAAGGCATATACCTTCAAGTCGAAGAACTTGATGCACACTTTCTATATTTCTTTGTCCTATGTTTCCAAGAGAGCTATTTCCTGGAACATTGAACATTTTTGCACCACCAGCAATCTTAGCTACAATTCTGGCACGTTTAGCACCCATAAGCTCCATTTTATTTATAGTTAGTCTTATACCACTATCAGCATATTTAAATTGTGATGTTCTATTTGTTTCCATATTTATTGGAAGCATTATATGTACTAATGCACCTATTTTTAAAAGCGGGTCCCATAAACATATACCTACACATGAACCAAGGGCATAAGTTACCAATGTGCCTTTGGTTCGTGCAAGCTTCATATCTGAAATTCCTACATTTTGTCTTTCCATCATTCACCAATCCCCAAACGATACAAAAGATAATTTAATGATTTTATATCTGGTGCTAATAACAACTTACAGGGTATTTCCTTGTCGTCCATTAGGAATGTACCACCTAAAAGCATAATATAATCTGATTGATTACCGTAAGCTGCCATTGGTACTGTTATCATTGCACCCTGCATATCAATAGCAATTTGTGGAACTGATGGTGTTATTTTAACATCTGTTAGATTTGACAATGCATTTACAAAAGCTGATATTAATATATTACCAACTTCTATAATAGCTGAACTTTCAATTTCTGTTAATTCGCTGTAATCTTTTACAGTTTTGCCCATCATTCGATGTAAGAGTAAATTTATGGCTTCAAGTTCGAATAGTGCAAGCATCATACCATTTATCTGACCAGATAATAAAGAAATAATACCTGTAGAAATAGTTTCAAAACCGCCTAATTCCTCTACTGCTTTATTGAAATCTAATATTTTAACCTCTGGCAAAGGGATAGTAACTCTCGAGCCTAATAGAGATGAAAGAGAAGTTGCTGCATGGCTTGTGCCAATACTGCCAATCTCACCAAGTGCATCTATTTGCACAGAATTCAACTCTTCAAATTTATTTAAACCCATATTCTTACTCCTTTAATTAACTTCTAAGGCCATTTATAGTGGATTCTATTTCATCTTGTGTCTGAACCATTTTTAGTGCGTAAGAATAAGAGCGTTGAGCTTCTATAATTTTTGTAAACTGGGTTGTTAAATCGGCATTAGAACCTTCTACTGCACCAAAAACAACCTTACCGGTGCCTACTAAAACATCTCCATTTTTTTCAACTGGAAGTAATCTATTATTTCCTATATGTTGCATATCATCTGTATTTATAAAATCAAAAACACCAACAGGATACTGAGCTTCAGCATCCTCTCCCATTAAAATAGGCTGCTGGTTTTGGTCTAATACATAATTGCCTTCTGCATCACAAAGGTAAAATTCATTTAGATTATTGTCTGTATTTCCCCAGTGAAATGAACCTGCTCTTGTATAGCTTATTTGATTTGTTTGAGGGTTTTGTACCGCAAAAAAGCCATTGCCGCTTATAGCATAATTTTGGCCGCCACTTCTTGCAATAAGTGCACCATCTGCAAAGTCAGTTGAGGTTTGCATTATACTGCTACCGCTTCCACGAAAAACATCATTTTCTGCACCCTGATATGCTGTATATAAAAGCTCAGAAAATTGTGTCTGTTGGGATTTAAAGCCAATGGTATTTATATTTGCAATGTTGTTAGATACTACATTTAAGCTCTGTTGCTGCTGTGATGCTGCAACAGCTGCTGCATAAAAAGATTGATTCATAGTTTACGCTCCTGCTTTTATACTCTGCCGATTTCACTTACTGTTTTAGTCATAATAGTGTCATACATTTTACTTACCTGAGATGCACTCTGTAATGCTCTTTGACAAACCATCATATCAGTCATTTGCTGAACAAGGTTTATGTTTGATTTTTCAATTGTTTTATGATGCACAACAGAGTTATTAGCAAGCTGTGGCTGACCATTTGCGGTAAATAGTTCACCGTTGCCCTTTTGTAAATCCTGTGCTGGGTTTGCAAAAGTAAACACACCTAATTGCCCTAAAATTTCGCCCTGTTCATTTGTGATAAAGCCGTTTGCATCGGCGTTTATCTTATCTGTGCCAAGGTAAATCGGCTGAGAATTTGCACCTAAAACTCGACCTTGACCACCAAGATATAAATATCCTTCATTATCAAGCATAAACGAGCCATTTCTAGTATATGCAACACCATCAGCTGTCTGTACAGAAAAATATCCTTCACCTTCAATTGCAAAATCAAGAGGCAAATTAGTTCTCTCTAATGTACCTTGAGAGTGGTCAGTAACAACATCAGCAATAGATGTTATATAACTTGTAGTTGTTCCAAGCTCCTCTGCATCTCTTTGTTTAGTTGTGATTCTGCTAAGCATTACATCATCAAATGTTGTATCGACATAACGGTCAGCTTTATAACCACTTGTTGATGTATTGCTCATATTATTTCCAATTATATCTAAATTTCTTGTTTGAGTAAGCATTGCTGAACTCAAGTTATAAAATCCCTTTAACACTTATATGCCTCCCATTTATTATTTATCACAAATATATTCTTCCATACAGATACGCAGTTTGCGAATTGCATTTGAATGTATTTGAGAAACTCTCGGCTCACTTACACCCATAACTTGTGCAATCTCCTTCATTTGAAGTGATTTTTGATAATAAAGTGAAAGTACGAGCTGTTCATTTTCTCTAAGGTCAGATATTGCTTTATGCAACACCTCATATGTTTCTTTCTTTTCAAAATGCTCCTCTGGCTGTGCGTTTATATCGGTTTGTGGTGGTCGTTTGGCACGAACTTCGCCTTCTTTTTCCTCTAAAAGCATATCCAGTGAAAGCACATTACTTAAAGCTGTTTTTGCAAGTTCTTCTTGATATTTAGCTTCGGTAATACCTATTTTGTCAGCTATTTCCTTATCTGTCGGCTGACGCCCTAGCTCAGAAAACAGTGTAATAGTTGTTTCTTCTATTTCCCTAATACGCTTTCTAACCGAACGTGGCATCCAATCTTGTCTTCTTGCAAGGTCTATTATCATTCCTCGAAGTCTTTTAGCTATAAAGGTTTCAAATTTTACATTTTGTTCTGGGTCAAATTTATCAATCACACCCATAAGTAAAATTACTCCCTCATTTATCATATCATCAACTTGTGCAAAACTCAAATAAACACCTCGTAATTTCAATGCGACATTTCTTACAAGATACACATATCTCATTACGATAACTTTTTTAAGTTCGGCATCACGTGTTCTATGATATTCAGTGAGAAGCACCTCGTTTGGCATAGTTTCCCACTCTTTATTGCGGCTCAAGGTGATTCCCTCCTTTTGCGTAAAATAAATCGTTAATTGGATGTTATATTACCAAGTGCCTGAATCTGCACATTTGTAATAATTTCATTAAATGATAATACTGTTAAATCAGGATAGAACTGTTCAAGCAGTCGTTTTAAATATACTCTTATAACATGACTTGTAAGCAGTATTGGTTTTTGACCAAGCTCAGAGAATTTTTTGATATTTTCTGTTAACTGTGCAAGCATAGCTTGCATAAGGTCAGGAGCTATTGCAAGGTATACGCCTTGCTCATTTTTCACAAGACTTGCGACAATTTTCTTTTCAACTTCTGCATCAAGTGTGATAACATTAAGTTTATCTTCCTCACAGAATCTACGTGTAATAGTTCTCTTAAGTCTTGCACGAATGGTTTCGGTTATAATGTCAGTATCTCTTGTTATATTAAGAGCATCTACTGCGGTTTCAACAATAGTAACCATATCTTTAATAGGAATACCTTCCTTTAGCAGATTGCCAAGTATTTTTTCAAGCATTGCATAAGAAAGTACACTTGGAAACGCTTCTTCTACGAGCTGAGGAGCTGTTTTCTTAAGATGCTCAACAAGCTGAATTGTTTCTGCTCTATCAAGAAGCTCATATGTATGTCTTTTAACCGTTTCAGATAAATGGGTTAACATAACTGAAAGAGGGTCAATAACTGTATAACCATAAATTTCAGCCATTTCCTTATTTTCTGGTAAAATCCAACGAGATGGTATGCCATAAGCAGGTTCAATAGTTTCTATACCTTCTATTTCACCGGCTGGATTTGAAGGCTCAAGAGCCAGATAATAATCAAGCAGTATTTCGCCTTTTGCAACTTCTTCGCCACGAATTTTAATTACATATTGGTTTGTGCCAAGCATAGATGCATCTCTAAGACGAATAGATGGTATTACAAAGCCCATCTCTTGAGCATATTGTCTACGGAAAATAACTATACGATTTATAAGTTTACCACCGTTTGTCTCATCTACGAGTGGGATTAAGCTATAACCAAATTCCATTTCAATAGGCTCGACATTAATGAGTGAATAAACATTATTTACATCTTTATAATAGTCCATTTCTGATTGCTGAGCTTCTGCTTGCTTTCTTGCAAGTTCTTCTGCAGCAGGAATTGCAGCTTTCTGCTCCTCCATAGCCTTCATATTCTTAGTAACCTTATAGCTTATAAAGAATAATGTACCTGCAATTATAAAAAGCTGAACATGTGGTGTTCCTGGCAAGATGCCAAAGAATGCAAGAATAACAGCTGCAATCATAAGTGCCTGTGGCTGAGCTAAAAACTGTTTAATTACGTCTTTATTAAGGCTTCCTTCAGATACCGAACGAGTAACAATCATACCAGTTGCGGTTGAAATCATAAGGGAAGGGAGCTGAGATACTAAACCATCACCTATTGTTGCAATAGAATATACACTAAGTGCCTGATTTAAATCCATACCTGACTGGACTATACCGATAATAAAACCTGCAATAAAGTTAATTGTAGTGATGATAAGCGACATAATCGCATCACCTTTTACAATCTTTGTTGCACCGTCCATAGCACCATAAAAGTCAGCTTCTCTTTGAACCTTTGCACGACGTTCTTTTGCCTGCTGTTCGTTAATAAGACCAGAAGAAAGGTCAGCATCAATCGCCATTTGTTTACCAGGCATGGAGTCAAGGGTAAATCTTGCTGCAACCTCAGAAACACGTTCTGCACCTTTGGTGATAACGATAAACTGCATTAAAACGATAATTAAGAATATAATTACACCAATTACTACGTTTCCTTGAATAACGAATTCACCAAATAGCTTGATTACTTCGCCTGCCTCACCGCCTTCAGAAAGAATAAGTCTTGTAGATGAAATATTAAGACCTAATCTAAAAAGCGTAGTTATAAGCAGTAATGATGGGAATATCGAAAACTCAAGAGCTTCACCAATATTCATTGTAATAAGTAAAATAACAAGCGAAATTGATATGTTGAATATAAAAAGTACGTCCAGCAGAAACGGCGGCAATGGAATAAGCAGGAATAATACTATGATTACAACAAAAACCGATATCATGTTGTTAAAAATTCGTTTCATAGCTACACCATTTCTAATATTATTTTATTTTGCCACTATTTAGTTGGTGGCAATTTGTTATTAAGTTTATAGATATAAACAAGCACTTCAGCGACTGCACCATAATGCTCATAAGGAATAGGCTGACCGACTTCCGCCTCGGCGTACAAAGCTCGTGCAAGCGGTTTATTTTCCATTACAGCTACGCCATTTTCCTCTGCGACCTTTACAATTCTAAGTGCTAGTTCATCTTGACCTTTTGCCACAACCATAGGTGCCATATCTTTTTTAGGCTTGTACCTAAGTGCTACTGCAAAATGAGTAGGGTTACGGATAACCACATCAGCACCAGGCACAGCTTGCATCATACGAGATTGTGACATTTTTCTTTGTGCTTCTTTAATTTTTGCTTTTATCTTAGGGTCACCTTCAAGCTGTTTGTATTCTTCCTTGACTTCCTCTTTAGTCATTCGCATATTACGCTCGAACTCCCACCACTGATAAAGGTAGTCAAAAAAAGAAACTGCTATAAAGGCAGCACCTATTTTTAAAAGCATTGTAAGAGCCATATCCATCATATTACTTGCTACAACCGATAAATCGGTAGACAAAAACTGAGCAAAATAGATTAATGAATCGCTTACAAACATATAAATAAGCACTAAAAGTATGGTAATTTTTATTGTACCCTTTAGAACCTCAACAAGACTTTTAAGTGAAAATAGGTTTTGAAGTCCTGTAATGGGATTAAGTTTACTGAACTTAGGTTTTATTGATTCAAAAGATACAAGTAATTTGGTCTGTGCAAATGTTGCTACTGTAGCAGCTAAAACAGTTGCAAGTAGCGGCAATGCGACCGACCGCGTGAGCGTCATAACCGACTGACTGCTTATTTGAGGCATTATGGCGTTCACGCCGCCTGTCGGCACACTTCCAATAAGTGAAACAATATACTTTGTAAACTGTGAAAGTGCATCAGCCATTATCGGAAGTCCAAAACGCAGTGCAGCGTAACTTGCAAGCAATGTAACAACTGCCACGACATCTCGGCTCATCATTACATTACCCTTTTTTCGTTCATCACGTCGCTTTTTCGGCGTGGCTTTTTCGGTTTTTTCTCCCGAACCACCCGGCATTTTGTTTCCCTCCTTTTTTAAGTGACTTTTAAGCGGCTATTATTTTTATTACATCTTGTATTGCTACAAGCATTTGTTTTTCTATAAGTAGAATAAATTCACCCATAGGTGCTATAAGTAGCATTATAAGAAATAATCCTAATATAATTTTAAGCTCTAGGTTTATGGCAAATACATTTATTTGAGGTATAACCTTCATTAGTATACCCATTCCAAGCTGACCTATAAGCGAAGCTGCCAATATAGGCATTGCAAGCTTTAAAGATAGAATAGTACATGATACAAAGGTATCAAGTGCATGAGTGGCTACTTGCTCGGTTATGACAACCGAACCAAAGGGTACTATCTGCCCTGATGAGATTAATATTCTTAAGAGTGTTATATGACCATTTGCTGAGAAAAACAATAACATAAACATTATATTAAAAAATGTACTTGTCATTGTTATATTAGTTCCCATCGAAGGGTCATAACTTTCCGACATACTAAGTCCCATTTGGTTGTCTATTTGACTTCCGGCTTGCATTAAAATATAGAAAAAACATTGTATAATAAATGATATTGCATAACCTATACCAAGCTCTAAAAGCATTTTCACTCCAAACTCTAAAACTGTAAGTGGTACAGCTATTTGTTGTGATGGAGTATAAAAGTATACTGATAAGGTCAAAACAAATATAAAACCTGCTTTTACAAGGTTTGGCACACCTTTTCTACCAAAAATCGGATTAAATGAAACAAACCCTGTAATTCTCATTAAAATCGAAAGAAACAGAACAAGCTGTGCTTCATTATACATATGATTTTCCCCCTTTTATTTATCCAATTATTTGGAGGAAAATCATTCTTGTAAATTCCTGCATAGTATTAAGCATCCAGTTTCCGCCGACAAGTAAAAACACAATTATAAGTATAAGTTTAGGTATACATGAAACACTTTGTTCATGTATTTGAGTTGCTGCTTGGAATATAGCAACAATTACACCTATGGCCATGCTTCCAACAAGCATTGGACCTCCAAGTTTAATTGCAATCCATATACTCTCACGCATTATATCAAGCAGTTGGTATTGGTCTAACACTGATTACACCTCCTGCTAATTAAAGCCCTGAACAAGACTTGAAAACAGAAGCTGCCAACCGTCAACTGTTATAAATAATAGCAGTTTAAAAGGCATAGAAATCATAGCTGGTGGTAGCATAATCATACCCATACTCATAAGAGTGGAAGATACTATAATATCAATGAGCAAAAATGGTAAATAAAGTAGAAAACCTATTTGAAAAGCACGTTTAAGCTCACTTGTCATATAAGACGGAATGATAACACGCATTGCAAGCTGACTTGCTTCTTCAGTTGTTTCTGGTGCATCTACCCCTGCCATTTCACAAAACATTTTTATAGAAGATGTTTCGGTTTGACTAATCATAAAATCTTTTAAAGGTACTTTTGCCCTTTCTATTGCCTCTTGTTGAGTTATTTCCTGTCTTGTATAAGGGTCATAAGCGTTTTGTTTAATATCAGTCAACACTGGATTCATAATAAACAAAGTTAAAAATAGTGCTATACCTATGAGTACAGTGTTAGGTGGGTTTTGTTGTGTACCCATAGCTGTACGAAGGAAAGAAAGAGAAATGACTATTCTTGTAAATGATGTCATCATTACAAGTATAGATGGTAAAAGTGC
>CALWMO010000040.1 GCA_944381965.1 uncultured Butyricicoccus sp. | reverse complement strand
CCCTCGTATGAAGGAACGTAAGAAGTACGGTCTTAAGGCTGCACGTCGTGCTCCACAGTTCTCTAAGAGATAATTATTTTTTACAGGAGATGTTTTGGCATCTCCTGTTTTTTTATAATTTATTAACTTTACGATACTGGCTAGGAGTTAAATTAAAATCTTTTTTAAAAAGTTTAACGAAATAGTTAGAATCTACAATACCAACTTTTTCACTTATTTTTTGAATACTCATATTTGTTGTTACCAATAACTGGCAAGCATGTTTTGTTCTGACTTGACGCAAATATTCAGTTGGAGATAAACCTGTTTGTTTATGAAATAGGTTTGTTAAATAGTTGGGTGTTATGTGAAATTCTTTGGCAAGTTTAGAAACAGTTATGTTTTCATCAAATTCATGTTCCATATAATACATAATGCTTGATATAAGATTGTTATATTCGTGAGTTTTATGTTTTTTTACCTCATTACAAAAATCTGTTACCATTTTTTCTTTTGCAGCGTAAATTTCGTCTATATTTTTAGCATTCCTCGAAGCTATTGTATTATCTCTTGAAAGTAAATCAATAGATAGAGCAGGTAAGCCCGCATTCATAGCAGCTATTCTAACCATCGTTCTCACTATTGCTGCGGCTATTCTTTCATTTTCAAGAGTAGTTCCTAATCGTTTAAATGATTGAAATTCACGCTGTTGGTGTCTTAAATATAAGATAGCATTTTCTGTATCACCAGTTTCTATGCTTTTCATAAAAGATTTTTCAATAGAATAGTGTTCACGAATAAACTGTGAATAATCTTTTTTTAAAGTGTTTTCTTCTGATTTTATATTTTCATCTTTAATTATAGAAAAGTCTAAATTTTTATAATCGTATGTTTTGTCAGATAGTACATTTATAAAAGATTTTACTATATTTAATGCCTCATTTACACTTAGAATAGGAAATTTGTCACGATATGATAATAAACTTGGATGTAAGTTTATAGATAAATTTAGTCTTTTTAATAATTGTATACAGTCACTACGAGAAAAAATATGAGAGCAAAAAGGGCCAATAATAATTAAATCAGATTTAATTTTAAATATTATAAAATTTATTTGAAGTTGGTCTTTTATGTGAAAAATACTGTTTTTATCTAAAGAGTTGGAAAATAATATTAAATTTTTCGAATTAAATAAGTTTTGTATTGGGTGTAACATATGATTTTTACAGAAAAATTCATAATCATAAGTAGTTGATAATAAATTTATTTTTAAACCGAAGATATTTTCTATAAGCTTTTTTGAAGTATAAAAAGATTCACACATAAAAAAATCTCCTTTCAATAGTTTTATTCTATATATAATAGTATTATTCTATCATATATAAAATGAAAATGATAGAATTTTGTCATACTTTAAGAGAAAAAGAAAAGGAGAAGACAAAATGGAAAAAGCAAGCAAGTATATTAAAGACCATGGTATACATTTTGCACCTGCATGGAGAATAATAGGTTTCTCAGGTGTAAACCTAGCAGTTAACCTATATATGGGACTTACAATGTATATTTCATATTACTTAAATGGTTTTGTTGGAATGGCAGTTGTTTTGGCATCAAGTTTTTCTACAATTATGCGTCTTTGGGACGGTATTACAGACCCTATAGTTGGTTTTTTTGTAGATAAATTTGGTAATAGAGTTGGCAAAACCAGATTATGTATGACAATAGGCGGTGTATTACTATTTATAAATAGTTTTTTAATGTTTAGAGTTACACACTTATTACCTGATAATAGCTTATATAGAAGTATTTTCTTTACTATTTTTTCATTATTATTCTATATTGGCTATACATTTTTAAATGTGAGTATGCATACTGGTAATGTTTGCTTAACAAACGACCCTAAACAGAGACCTTTTGTTAGTATTGTAGGTACTATTTTAGTAAGGCTTTCTCGTGCAATAATGCAAGTATATGTAGCTGCACTTGTTGTAAAATACGGAAGAATGTCTGCTCTTGGTGTATTTGAGGATTTCTGGCTTATTACAGCTATTGCTGCTAGTATTTGTATTTTAATAGCTTTTATTTCTATTGCTCCGAAGGATATCCCTCAGTTTAATATTATTTCTAAGAAAAAACAGTCTATTAAGTTTAAAGATTATTTCCGTGTTTTAAAATATAACCGTCCACTTCAGATGCTAATTGTTTCCGCTGCTACTGATAAGCTTGCAACAAGCTGTCGTATTAGTGCAATTAGTGTCGTAGTATTTGGTATTATTATTGGTAACTATGATTTAAATGGTGGTTGGAGTTTATATACAACAATCATTGGTCTTATTATGATGACACTTGGTATAGGTGCAATCGGTGGTAAAATGGGTCTTAAAAAGGCTGTACAGATTGGTAGTTGGGGTGTAGTTATATTCAATACACTTACAATTCTATTGTTTATCTTCTTTGACCCAAAAACACTTAATCTTCCTGGTTTTGTAAACGGCTATGGTGAGGCTTTTACAGGATTCACTTTCTTCACAGTTGCTATGTTTTTACTGTCTGTTTTAGGTGAAGGAACACAGATGATTTGTGCATCTGCTATACCTCCAATGATTGCTGATATCAATGACTATGAGGCAAGCCGAAGTGGTAAATATATGCCAGGTATGGTTGCAACTATATATACATTTGTTGATAAGCTTATATCATCTGTTGCACCTTTACTTGTTGGTGTTGTGTTCGCTTGGATTGGTTTTGCTGATAAACTGCCAGATGTTGACACACCATATACAACTTCTTTATTTGTTTGTGGTCTATTTTTCTACTATGGTTTGCTAGTTATTGGCTCATTATGTAACGTAATAGCTATGAAATATTACGAGTTAACACCAGAAAAGATGACAGAAGTTCGTGAAACAATCGAACAAATGCGTAAGAAAGAAAACAATGTATAATAATTAGCTACAAATAGCAACATTCTTTGAATGTTGCTATTGCTATGAAAGGGAGTATAAAAATGCAAAATATAAATCTTGAATGGAAATTTAAAAAACTGCCTGAATTAGATATAAATGAGATGTCATCAGTTAGTGAAATTTCTGATGCTGATTTTGAATTAGTAAATGTGCCTCATACTTGGTATCAAGATGCAAATGGATATCAGGGAACTGTAATTTATAAAAAAACAGTTAATATAGCTTGTGATGATACCAAAAGAGTATTTTTAAACTTTGGTGCTGCTGACCGTTTTTGCAAGGTTTTTGTAAATGGCGATTTTATTGGAGAGCATAAAGGCGGATATTCTGCATTTACATTTGATATAACAAATAGCTGTAAATTTAACAGTGAAAATGAAATTGCGGTTTTACTGGATAATAGAAGCTTTAACCAAATTTCTCCACTTGCAGGTGATTTTACTGTTTTCGGTGGTCTTTATCGTGATGTGAATATTATCATTACCGAAAAAAACTGTTTTGATAGAACTTTCTATGGTACAAGCGGTCTTATTTTAAAATCTGATGTTATAGATAATAACGGTAAGATTTATATTGAAAATCATACTATTAACTGCGAAAATGCACAGATTAACTACAAGATTTTTGATAATAAAAATCAGCTTGTGCTTGATAAAACCGAGGATTTAACAGAAAAAACCGAGCTTATAGTTGAAAATCCTGAGCTTTGGAACGGTATGCAAAACCCAGCTATGTATAAATTAAAAGCTGAAATTTTAATTAATGGCAACAAAACCGATGAAACCGAAATAAAGTTCGGCTTTAAGAAAATCAGCATTGATGCACAAAAGGGCTTTTTCTTAAATGGCAAACATATGAAAATAAATGGTGTTGCAAAACATCAGGATTTTGGCGGTATATTCTCAGCAACAACCGAAGAACATTTACAAAAGGATTTAGATTTAATAACTGAAATCGGTGCAAACAGTATTCGTTTATCTCATTATCAGCACCCACAGAGAATGTATGAGCTTTGCAATGAAAACGGCTTTGTAGTATGGGCAGAAATTCCGATGCTAAAATTCTTAGATGATGTAAAGCTGTTTGAAAATGCTGTTAGTCAGATGAAAGAGCTTATTTATCAAAATATACATCACCCGTCTATTTGTTTCTGGGGCATACAGAATGAAATTGCTATGTTTGGCGAAAGTCAGGCTATGTATGACCGTATGAAAGAGCTTGGCGAGCTGACCGAAAGCATGGACGAAACCAGAATTAGTGCTTGTGCTAATTTATTCTGTGTAAAAAATGATAGTCAGCTTAACACACATACTCAAGCGGTTGGTTATAATATCTACTTTGGTTGGTATTATGGTAACATGGCTGATAATGCAGACTTTGTTGATAAGTTCCATAATGATAATCCTAATATTCCTCTAGGCATAACAGAATACGGTGTAGACTGTAATCTATCTTATCATGCTTATGAGCCAAAGGTTAGAGATTATTCAGAAGAATTCCAAGCACTATATCACGAGACAGTATATCCTATCTTTAGACAAAGAGATTATCTATGGGGTACTTATGTTTGGAATATGTTTGACTTTAGCAGTGAAATCCGTGATGAGGGTGGAGTTAAATATAAAAACTGTAAGGGCTTAGTTACTTATGACCGTCAAATAAAGAAAGATGCTTTCTATTATTATAAGGCACAGTGGTCAAATGAGCCGTTTGTTAAAATTACAGAAAGCCGCTTTGTAAATCGTGAAAAAGACCAGATTTCTATTAAGGTATATTCAAATCAAAATGAGGTTTCTATAACTGTAAATGGTCAGACTTATACACAAAATTCCCCAAATGGTGTATTTGTATTTGAAAATATCGTTTTAAACAAGGGTGAAAATGAAGTTATGGCTCAGTCTGGAGAGCTTTATGATAAAGCTATATTTATAGGTGTTGAAGAAAAAGACGAAAGCTATATCTATGTAGACAAAAACCCTGGAATAAACGTTAAAAACTGGTTTATTGATGCAGTTGAAGAAGAAAAAATGTTCCCAACAGGTATGTTTTCAATTAGAGAGTCTTGTAATACAATAGTTGAAAACGAGCAGGCTATTGCAGTAGTAGCAGAATTTTCAGAAAAGCTTGCACAACAGCTAATTGAGCGTCGTGGAATGTTGCCACTTGAAAGAATATTAAATTATATGAAAAATGAGTTTACAGAGGACGACTGCAAACGCTTAAATGAGGCATTAACCAAAGTAAAAAAAGATAGTAATTAAAAGCTATATAATAAAAACAGGAGATGTTTTGGCATCTCCTGTTTTTTTGTTGTATAAGTAAACTTAATTAGCTATTAAGGTTTCTATACAAACATTTTACACATTACTGACAATTTGATGATAGAATGTAAAAACAATTTCTTGTTAAAATTAATATGTAATGTATTGCATATTTTAAGGAGAAAGATTAAATGCATAATCAAGTGAAAAAGCGTTTTATAAGCAGATGTCTTGCAGCTGCTTTATCAGGTGTAATGTTATTTAATATCATGCCAAAATCTATGGCAACTGAAACGGGATTTAGTGTTGATAGTTTAACACTCCAGCCAGCTGAAACAACAGCTGCTATTAATTTTAACTGGTATGCACCAGAAGGAACTACTGATGCAAAAATCAAGTTCGGTGGGAAAATTTATGAAGTTACCGAAAGAGCTCTTACAACTCCTACAAAGGTTGATGAAAGCAAGTATACAGATACAGGTAAAATCGTTTGTAAGACCACAGTTAACGGTTTAACAGCAGATACAAAATATGAGTATCAAATTTCCAATGACGGTGGAAAAACATGGTCACAAACTTATACATATACGACTCCACAAAGTGATAAATTTAAATTTGCTTTTACAAGTGACCCACAGATTAAAGAAAATGGTTCTACAAATGCCGAAGGTTGGAATCCATCAGATGGGACAAACCAAACCGGTTGGGCTAAGATGATGGAAGTGGTAGCTAAACAGGGCGTATCACTTATGGTTTCGGCTGGTGACCAAGTAGAAGACCAGAGTTGGGGTAAATCAAGCGAATATGAAGCTTTCTTTGCACCAGAAGAAATGACATCAATAGCTTATGCTCCTGCAGTTGGCAACCATGATAGACATTATATGTTTGATGACCATTTTAATCTGCCAAATGAAATGGCTGTTGCTGAAGATGGCAAAGCGGGAACTAATACCGAGCTAGAGCAAGTGCTAACAACCTTTAGAGGTCAAAACTCTGGTACAAGCCAAAGCCATGGTAACTATATTCAAGCAACAGCAAGTGAAATTGAAAATAACAGTGAGAGTAATGGCGTAACTCCAAATGAAGACGGGCAGTATGATTTTACCGAGCGTCGTGAAATGGAAACAAAGGGCAATTATTACTATCTTTATAATAACACTTTGTTTGTAACACTTAATACCGGTGCTTATCCTGGTGGCAATGACGAGGAAAATGCAGAAAATTTAAATGTCCCTAGTGCTACAAAGGATAACTCTGAGGCAGAGGCCATTATACAAAATTTCCGAAAAACTATGGAGTCTGCAACAACTGAGTATGCAGGTCAATTTGATTGGATTATTGTAACACATCATAAATCAACACAGACCGTTGCAAAACATGCAGCCGATTCAGATATTGAAAATTATGTTGATGCATGTTTTGAATCTTTGATGGACGATTTCAATGTTGACTTTGTACTAGGTGGACATGACCACGTTTATTCTCGTAGTTATGTTCTAAAAGATGGTCAAAGAAATGCCGAAAGACTCGATACATTTAACGACCCAGACGGCACAATTTACTTAACAGGTAACTGCTGTTCAGATATGCAGTATTATGAACCATTTGCATCTTTAGATAAAAATAATAATGCAGATTATCCACTGCTTGAAGATGGTACAACCGGTTCAGCGGGTTATTTAGAAGGTAAACTTCCTTATGGTAATCAGGAATGGAACCAAGAGTTTAGTCCAAGCTATGCAATTTTTGATGTTCAAGGTGATTCGATAACTGTAAATGTGTATAACCTTGCAGGTGATAGCGAAACCCCAGATTCTGAGCTTATCGACCATTTTACTGTTACTAAAAATGCAGATGGCGGTGAAAAGGTAACAGGTGAGGAAAACGGAAACTCCACTCTTGATATAACTAAAATTGCAAGTTATGATTCTGGTGAGTTTAATGTAGATGGAGGCGTTATGGAAATTATCACTCATAACGCTAAAACAGGTTGGGCTTATGCTGTAAATGGTCAATCTGGAGTTTTAACTGCAATTTCTATCAAGACTTTAGAGCAAAAATCAACCGTTGATATGCTAGACGGCAATGATATTGATATTAAAGCAATGGTTGAAGAAGCTGGTTTTGTATATGGTGATATGACCTCTGTTACAGTATCAGAAGATGGTACAACCCTTGCAGTTGCAATTCAGGCAGAGGGATATAATGATGAGGGTCGTGTTGCAGTATTCACTTGTAATACTGACGGAACTTTAACATTAAAGGGCATTTCAAAAACTGGTATTCAACCAGATATGGTTACTTTTGCGGATAATAACACAATTTTAACTGCTGATGAGGGCGAGCCAAGAGAAGGTTATACATCTACTGACCCTAAGGGTTCTGTTACAGTTGTTAATGTGCAAGACCTTACAAGTACGGTTGTAGATTTTACAAGTTTCGATGAAAAACGTGATGAGCTTGTTAAAAATGGTATTGTTCTAAAGAAAAATACAAATCCATCTGCCGATTTAGAACCAGAATATATTGCAGTTTCTAATGGTAAAGCATATATAACTTTACAGGAAGCAAATGCTATTGCAGTTATGGATATAAACAGCAAGACGATAACAGATATTTACTCTTGCGGTTTTGAAGATTACAGCAAGGTAAGCATTGACATTGATAAAAAAGACGAGAAATATGCACCTAAAACATATGAAAGCTTAATGGGTATTCGTATGCCAGACGGTATTTCCGCAACCGAAATAAACGGTAAAACATACTTAATCACTGCAAATGAGGGTGACAGCCGCGAGTGGGGCGATTATCTAAATGAGAATGAAGTTAACTTCAAAAATGAAGATGAAACTTCACCAACGGGTAAAATTACAGCTGAAAACTCCGGCTTAACAGGTAAAGTTGTATTCTTTGACAGCTCAGACTATGACGGTTTAAATGCTGAAAAGGATTATTTATTCGGCGGTCGTTCATTCACTGTTTATGAAGTTAATGAAAATGGTATTTCAGAAGTATTTACAAGTGGCGATGATTTTGAGAGCTTAACTGCTAAATATATTCCTGAATTTTTCAATACATCAAATGATAATGCTGTAATTGATGACCGTTCAGGAAAGAAAGGCCCAGAGCCAGAAAGCGTGGCTGTAGGCGAGGTTAATGGTAAAACTTATGCATTTATCGCTATCGAACGTACAGGCGGTATTATGGTGTATGATATTACAAATCCAGCAAATGCTGAGTTTGTAAATTATATTAATTCTCGTGATTTTAAAACAACTGTTGAAGGTTCAGAGCAGTATGAAGATAAAGAGCTTGATAAATGGGTAACAGGCGGAGATGTTGCACCAGAAGGAATGAGCTTTATCTCTAATAGCGTGACAGGTAAGCCTATGTTACTTGCTGCATTTGAAGTAAGTGGAACAGTTGCAGCTTATGAGCTTAACAAGAATAGTAATCAATCAGGTGGTTCAAGCTCAGGTGGCTCAAGCTCTAGCGGTAACACAAATACAGGTAACACAAATACAGGTGATACAGATATATCACTTATTGAAAATCCAAATGCAGTTGTTAATGTATCAGACGGCAAAACTGTAAAGGTTAAAACAGACGATAGCACAATAGTTGAAATTACAGCAGATAAAACAAACACAGGCTATGATGTAAAATTGGAAACTATAGAGGGTACACTAAAAAATGCTATTTCTATAGCACTTGCAACAGAGCATACATCAGCTGGTATAGTTGCGGTTATGGTTGATTCAAATGGAAATGAAACTGTTTTAAAAACATCTTATATTAAAGATGGAAATATAATTATTAAGATAGATAAGTCATGCACAATTAAAATTGAAAATCGTGCAAAAACATTTGATGATGTTAATCAAAATTATTGGGCTAACGATGCAATCGCATTTGCAACAAGCCATGAGTTGTTTAATGGTATAAGCGAAAACAAATTTAGTCCAGAAACCGATATGAATCGTGCTATGATAGTTACTGTTTTAGCTCGTATGGATGGACAGGACACATCTACTGGTTCTACTTGGTATGAAGTTGGTGTAAATTGGGCTAAGGAAAATGGTATTTCTGATGGTATAAACATTAATTCTTCTGTAAGTCGTGAACAGCTTGCAACAATGCTTTATAGATATGCAGGAAGTCCAAGAACTGAAAATACAGAAAATAAATTTTCAGATTCTAATAAAATCAGCTCTTGGGCAAGTGATGCTATGAACTGGGCTATTCAAACTGGTTTAATTTCTGGTATGGATAATGGTACTGTAAACCCTCAAGGTCAAGCTACTCGTGCTCAAGTTGCTACAATACTAATGCGTTTTTGTCAAATTAAATGATAACATATGTAAGTGCCATAGAGTTTAATCTATGGCACTTATATTATAATTAAATGATAATATAACAAAAAAATATAATATTAAAAATGTTTATTAAGTTCTTAATTTAATAATTTAATTAGATAATAAAAATATTATATTTAATATTAAATATAGTTAAATTATATAAAAATTACTATATAATAACATGTAAGAATATTATAAAATTTTACAAAAAATAAAGTATATACAGTTAAAATGTTAATACAAATATATATAAATAAACATATTAAACAAGTAGGAAATTTCGTGATAAAACAACAAATATTTCTTGGAAATCCAACAAAATCATTACGTTATGCACATTGCGAAATCAAAATTCGGGGCGTATAATAAATGACTGTAAAAAACTAAAACAGCACAAAGTTATAAAATCTTATAATAATTAATAAAAAAATAACAATATTTATACTTTGTGCAAGTAAGAAAGGGGAATAATATGGATACTATGCAAATCCTTTCGATTGTTGTCTTTTTAGCGGTTATGGTTGCTATTGTAAGTGAAAAGATACATCGAACAGTTGCTGCGGTTGCTGGTGCAGTAGTTTTGATTTTTCTGCATGTGTTATCAGTAGACAAAGCAGTAGAATATATTGATTTTAATACCATTGGTGTTTTAATCGGTATGATGTTGTTTGTTGCAGTCGTTCGTAATTCAGGTTTATTTGAATATGTCGCAATTAAATCTGCAAAACTTGCAAACGGAAACCCTTGGAAAATCATGTTGTTTTTCGCAATTATAACAGCTGTGCTTTCAGCTTTCCTTGACAACGTTACAACTGTATTGCTTGTTGGCCCTATGACTATTGCAATTACATCTATTTTAGGGTTAAACCCTGTTCCATTTTTAATTACTCAAATTCTTGCATCTAATATTGGTGGTACAGCTACACTTATAGGTGACCCTCCTAATATTATGATTGGCTCTCAAGCTGACCTTAGCTTTATGGATTTTGTAATAAACACAGGTTCTGCTGTAATTATTATTATTCCAGTTGTATGTATTTGTTTTTATTTTATGTATGGCAAGCATATGAAGGTAAGAGCTGAACAAATGGCTGGCGTTATGAAACTAGACGAAAATAAGTCAATCAAAGACCATTCACTTCTCATTAAAAGTCTTGTTATGATTGTTTTAGTTGTTTTAGGATTTGTTTTCCACAGTTCACTTGGTGTTGATTCTTGTGCAATCGCACTTGCTAGTGCTACAATAATGTTAATCATTGGTAAACAGGACACGGAAGAAATTGTACTTGGTGTAGAATGGTCAACAATTCTTTTCTTCACAGGTTTATTTGTAGTAGTAGGTGGCATGGTTGAAACAGGAGTTATAACAGCTCTTGGTGGTGCACTTGTAGATGCTACAGGTGGTAATACAGTAATGCTTATGGTTCTTATTCTTTGGGGCTCAGCTGTATTTTCATCATTTCTTGATAACATACCATTTGTTGCGACTATGATTCCTCTTATAATGACTATGCAGGCAGATGGAATGAATGTTATGCCTTTATGGTGGGCATTATCACTAGGTGCTTGTTTAGGTGGCAATGGTACACTCATTGGTGCATCTGCAAACGTTGTACTAAGTGGTATATCTGCAAAACATGGTCACCCTATAACATTTGCAAGATACTTAAAAGTCGGTTTCCCAATGATG
>CALWMO010000039.1 GCA_944381965.1 uncultured Butyricicoccus sp. | reverse complement strand
TATTATTTGATTTAAAGGAGTGAAAAGACTATGTTTTTTAGAAATAGATTTACACAACGTGCAGAAAAAGCATTAAACCTTGCACAGCAAACAGCCGGCGAACTAGGTCATAGCTATGTGGGTTCTGAGCATTTGCTTGCAGGTCTTGCAAAAGAGCAAGAGGGTATAGCTGGTAGAACCCTAGAGCAGTTTGGCGTAACAGCAGATAAGATTATAGAAGAAATTGAAAAACTGACAGGCAAGGGTACACCAGACCAAAATGCACCTCAAGGTTTAACTCCTCGCACAAAGAAAATTATTGAGCTTGCTGTTATGACTGCAAGCCAGTTAGGTGCAGGATATGTTGGCACAGAGCATCTTCTAATGGGTCTTATTAGAGAAGGCGAAAATGTTGCATTACAAGTATTAAATTCTCTAGATGTGGATATAGAAAAACTGTATAATTCACTTATTGAGGCTATTGGTGCATCAAGTGATAGTGATATGACAGTTTCAAAGTCTAGCGAAAAGGGCAAGAAAAGCTCTACTAAAACGCTTGAAAAATACGGTAAGGACTTAACAAAAGCTGCAAAAGAAGGCAAACTTGACCCTGTAATTGGCAGAAAGGACGAAATTGACAGAGTAATTCAAATTCTTTCACGCAGAACTAAAAACAATCCTGCTTTAATCGGTGACCCAGGAGTTGGTAAAACCGCTGTTGCAGAAGGTTTAGCTCAAAAAATTGTATCTGGTGATGTGCCTGAAACTTTGGCTAAAAAGCGTATTATTGCACTTGATTTAACAGGCATGATTGCGGGTACTAAATACCGTGGTGAGTTCGAGGAACGTATTAAGAGCGTACTTGAAGAACTGCAAAACGCAAAAGATGTAATTTTATTTATTGATGAACTTCATATTATCGTGGGTGCTGGTGCTGCTGAAGGTGCGGTAGATGCTGCAAATATTTTAAAACCTGCTCTTGCTAGAGGTGAAATTCAGGTTATCGGTGCAACTACACTTGATGAATATAGAAAGCATATCGAAAAAGATTCTGCTCTTGAAAGAAGATTCCAGCCTGTAACAATCGGTGAGCCAAGTCAGGAAGATGCAATAGAAATTTTAAAAGGCTTGCGTGATAGATATGAAGCACATCATAGAATTAGAATTTCTGATGATGCTATTACTTCTGCTGTAAAGCTCAGTGTTCGTTATATTTCGGGCAGACAGCTGCCAGACAAGGCTATTGACCTTGTAGATGAGGCTTGTTCTCGTGTTCGTATGAAGAATATGACACCTCCAAATAACCTTAAAACCCTTGAAGATGAGCTGAAAAGTATTTCTGCACACAAGGAGGAGGCTGTAAAAGCTCAAGATTATGAGCAGGCTGCAAAACTTCGTGATGAAGAAAATGCTAAAAAGGCAGAAATTGAAAGCGAGCGTAAGACTTGGGAGAGCAAAAACACTAAAGAAGGCGGAGAAGTTACCGAACAGGATATTGCAGAAGTAATTGCAAGCTGGACTGGTATCCCAGCTGCAAGAATTAGCGAAGATGAAGGCGAACGTTTACTGCATCTTGAAGATACATTACATGAGCGTGTTGTAGGTCAAGATGAGGCTGTAACCGCTGTTTCTAAGGCTATTCGCCGTGGTAGAGTCGGACTTAGAGACCCAAAACGCCCAATAGGTTCATTTATTTTCCTTGGCCCAACTGGTGTTGGTAAAACTGAGCTTTGTAAAACTCTTGCAGAGGCACTATTTGGCGATGAAAACGCTATGATTCGTGTAGATATGTCCGAATATATGGAGAAACACAGTGTTTCACGTTTAATCGGTTCTCCTCCAGGATATGTTGGCTATGATGAAGGCGGACAGCTCACAGAAAAGGTAAGAAGAAAACCTTATTCTGTAATTCTGCTTGATGAAATTGAAAAGGCTCACCCTGATGTATTTAATCTGTTACTGCAAATCCTTGAAGATGGTGTGTTAACAGACGGTCAAGGCAGAAAAGTAGATTTTAAAAACACAGTTGTTATTATGACATCTAATATAGGTGCTCACAAAATCACAGGTCAAGGCAGAAAATCCTTAGGTTTTGCTGAGGGTGAACAAACTGAGCAGACTCAGACATTTGAGCAGATTAAAAACGAGGTAATGACCGAGCTTAAACAGGCATTTAGACCAGAACTTTTAAACCGTATTGATGAGATTATTGTATTCCATAGATTAGGTGAGGAAGAAATCGAAAAAATTGCAGAAGGTATGCTTAAAAATGTTGCAATCCGTATGCAAGATATGGAAATCACCCTTTCATGGACTGATAATGCTAAAAAACACCTTGCAAAAGCTGGTTTTGACCCTGTTTATGGTGCAAGACCACTTCGCAGAGCTATTCAGTCACAAGTTGAAGACTTAGTAGCTGAGGAGTTTTTAAGCGGCAAAATTAAACGTGGTCAGAATGTAACTCTTGATGAGCAAGATGAAAAATTAATATTAAAATAATATTATAAACCATTAAAAATGAGCCATTTGTAAAAAATGGCTCATTTTTTTATTATTTCCTTAACTTGACATTTTATTATCTCAGTTATATCATGGTCTTAAATACTATAAATAGGGGGTATTTATCTTGAAAAACATTAAAAAAGCAGTGGCAGGTATTAGTGCTTTTGCACTTATAACTGGTCTTTGCCCAATGTCAGCAGATGCATTATCTGTAAATACTAAGTATTTATACTCAGGTGCATCTCACAGCAGATACACAAATGAGGCAACTTATTCCTCACCTATTGTTACTGATTTAGACAAAGATGGCAGACTTGAAGTTATAAGTGTATCATTTGCAATCACTGTTACAGATGCGGCAACCGGTGCAACAGAGTGGCGAGTTAACTCGGGTAAAGACCGTTCATCTGCGTATATCACAACGGTTGATGGTAATTTTGGCGGTTCTTGGTGTGACCCTGTGGTTAAGGATATTGATGCTGATGGTTGGCAGGAAATTATATCTGTACATAATGGAATGATATCAGTTTTAGATTACACTGGATATTTTAAAGCAGGTTGGCCAAAAACAATGCCAGCAGTAGGTCAGATACGTTCACTTGCGGTTGATGACCTAAATGGTGATGGCAAATGCGAAATTGTTATCGGTGGCGGCGTAACATCAGAGGCTAGTGTTTGGGTATATGATTATAAGGGTAATATCTGTAATAACTGGCCACAGCTTTCAGGCTCTCAGGTTGATATCGCTGAAAGTTATGGTATTTTCGCAAATGGTATTTCAACTGGTGATATAGATAATGATGGTATGCCAGAAATTATAGCTCCTACTGATAACAGATGTATTCAGGCTTATGAGTATGATGGCTCTCTTGTTATGGCTGATTATAATACATTTGGTGACCACCCTTGGGGCTATGTAAGAACATATATTGATTATGAGCATGAAAAAATGGTTTCTCAGCGTGGGTGGGATACTGACGAAGGTAAAACTGACATGAAAGAAAGACTTTGTATGGAGTTTGGTCATGCAGGAACTGTAATTGATGACTTAGACGGTGACGGAAAAAATGAAATCGTTGCAACGGGCATTATAATGGATACAAATGATGTTTCTAATGCTTTCTGGTTAAAGAGTCAATGTATGAGCGTTGCTATTTTTAATGGTGACCGCACAAGATATCAAAATGTGGCTAAAGGCTTTGATTGGACTTCTATTCCAAGCGGGTTAGGCGGAAAAATTAAGGATTCTCAAACTTCTGTATCGGCTATGGTGCTTGCTGAACCAGTAGCAGCTGACCTAGACGGAGATGGAAATAAAGAAATTTTATTTAACTCTTATGATGGTAAATTATACTGCTTTACACTGGACAAGCAAATGAAAACTTTCACACTGCCAGCTACTTCAAGCACTGTTGCAGAATATGCATCAGAGCCAGTATGTAAAGACATCAATGTTGATGGAAAACTTGAAATCATCTTTGGTTCTTGGACTGACAGCAAGGTAATACTTACAAATGATGCTCAAAGCGAAAACACTGGTGTTAATGGTTCATTATATATTCTTGACAGCAATATGAACCTTATTTCCAGAACTCAACTTCCAAAAACTTATACTGGATATCTAGGCTCTAATGACCAGACAAATGGTGTAAAATCAGCTCCAGTGGTTGAAGATATAGATTATGATGGTGAATATGAAGTTGTATTTAATACAACTTATCGCTCTGTATGTGCTTATGATTTAACTGGCTCTACAATCTATGACACACCATTTAAGGATTTATATAAGCACTGGGCTAAGGACGCTGTAATGCAATGCGTTAAGAGTGGATACTTAAACGGTACAAGTGCAACAGCTTTTACACCTAATGGCACTATGACTCGTGGCATGATGACAACTGTACTTTATCGTATCGCAGGTTCTCCAAGTGTTGATGTTGCAACCAATCCATTTACAGATGTTGATAATAATCAGTGGTATGCAAAGGGTGCTATTTGGAGTAGTCAGCAAGGTTTATTAAATAATTCTGGTACTACATTTAATCCAAACGAAAATATCACCCGTGAAGAACTCGCTTATATGCTCTATAAATATAGTAAATCAACCGATGGTGCAAATATAGACCTATCTACATTTACAGATGGCAACACTGTTTCAAGCTGGGCTACTGATGCTGTTAAGTACTGTGTAAATAGTGGCATTCTAAAGGGTTCAGATGGTAAGCTAAACCCTACAAGCACTGCTACAAGAGCAGAAGTTGCAACTATGATTACTAGATATGTAAATAATCTATAAGATTTATAATGCAGGTCTTTTTAATAAGACCTGCACTTTTTTGTATAAATTTAATAAACGAGGCTTTAAAATATTGTATATATTAAATTGTGAGCGTAATAATTACCAGTTTTCAAGCAGTAAATACCACGCAAAAATTTTATAATAAAGTTATAATTAAATTAAACAAATTCTTATAAAGGGGTATTTCTAATGAATGGCTTTATAAATGATAACTTTCTTTTAACAACCGAACCTGCTCGCAGACTGTATGCAGATTATGCTGCAAAACAGCCTATTTTTGACTATCATTGTCATTTAAATCCTCAGGAAATCTATGAAAATAAGCAGTTTTCTGATATTGGTGAGGCTTGGCTTGCAGGTGACCACTACAAATGGCGTCTAATGCGTGCTAATGCTATTGATGAAAAGTTTGTAACTGGTAACGCTTCTTTTGAAGAAAAGTTTAATCAGTTTGCAAAAATTATGCCAACTCTTATTGGTAATCCAATTTACCACTGGTCACATCTTGAACTAAAGCGTTTCTTTGACCTTGATGTTAGCCTAAGCGAAAAAACCGCTAAACAGGTTTGGGATACAGCTAACGCTAAGTTACAGGGTGAAAATGGCTGTGCTCGTAAGTTAATTGAGCAAAGCAATGTAAAGGCTCTTTGCACAACTGATGACCCAGCTGACGATTTACAATATCACAAGTTAATTGCAGATGATAAGAGCTTTGATGTTAAGGTTCTGCCTACTTTCCGTCCAGAACAGGCTCTTTCTCCAGAAAAGCCTACTTTTGCATCTTATATGCAAAAATTAGGTAATGCTGCCGGTGTTGAGATTAAAAACATTGACGATTTAAAGGAAGCTTTAAAGCGTCGTGTTGAATATTTTGAAAAGGCAGGCTGCCGTATTTCTGACCATTCATTTGGTGCACCTGATTTCACAATCTGGGACGAAAAGGCTGCTCAAACCGCTATGAATAAGGCTCTAAGCGGTGAAACTCCATCTGATTATGAAGTTTCCGCATTCCAGTCCTTTATGATGGATTATCTAGGAGAGCTTTATGCACAGAAGAATTTCGCTATGCAGTTACACATTGGCGTTCTGCGTAACTTAAATACTAAGAGATTTAACCTTTTAGGTGCAGATATCGGCTGTGATAGCATTGGTGATACAATCTCTGCTGCATCTCTTGCCGCTCTGCTTGACCGCCTAGCAGTGCGTGACTGTCTGCCAAAGACTATTCTTTATACACTAAATGCTGCTGATAATGATAAGCTGGCATCTATTGCAGGCTGTTTCCAAGATGCTGAAACCGCTGGTAAAATTCAGTTCGGTTCTGCTTGGTGGTTCCATGACCACTTTGACGGTATGACAACCCAGATGAAGTCTTTAGCTAGTCTTGGTGTATTAAGCCGTTTTATTGGTATGTTAACTGATAGCCGTTCTTTCTTATCATATCCTAGACATGAATACTTCCGCAGAATTCTTTGTGAACTTGTTGGCGGTTGGATTGCTGATGGTAAAGCTCCAGCTGATTATGATACTATCGGTAAGGTTATTTCTGATATCTGCTTTAATAACGTATGGAATTATATCGGTATGGATAAATAATTTCTCTTTTAAAACACAGTAGAGGTTTAAAACCTTTGCTGTGTTTTTTGTTTTGTTAAGTGTGTGTTAAGATTGTGACATTTTTTGCAAGAAAACCACTGTAAATTATTGTGTAAATTATACAAATTTGACTGCTCAAAAAAAGTGATTTTACCGATATGGCAATTTATTTGTCAATATGTTATAATTATTGCAGAGATTAAATAAAATATTTAGGTAAATCGCAAAAAGCACGAAACGGAGGATTCCTAGCTATGAAGAAGTTTGTATATCTGTTCTCTGAAGGTAATGGCAGCATGAGAGAGCTGCTCGGCGGTAAGGGTGCTAACCTCGCTGAAATGACAAGTCTTGGTATGCCTGTTCCTCAAGGCTTTACCATTACTACCGAAGCTTGTACTCGTTACTATCAAGATGGTAAAACTATTTACCCTGATATCCAAGAACAGATTATGGAGTATTTAGATAAACTCGAAAAAATTACTGGTAAAACTTTAGGTGACCCAGAACGCCCATTGCTTGTTTCTGTCCGCTCTGGTGCTCGTGCCTCCATGCCAGGTATGATGGATACTATACTTAACCTAGGTATGAATGATGAAATCTGTAAGGCTGTCGAAAATTTAACTTCTAACCCTAGATTTGCTCGTGACAGTTACAGAAGATTTATTCAAATGTTCTCTGATGTTGTTATGGAACTGCCTAAGTCCTCTTTTGAACAATTCATTGATGAAGTTAAGGACAAAAAGGGCGTTAAACTAGATAATGAATTAGATGCTGACGATATGTCAACCCTTATTGATATGTTTAAGGCTCACTATAAAAAATCACTCGGTCACGAATTTCCTCAAGACCCTAAACAGCAACTTATGGAAGCTGTTCGTGCTGTTTTCCGCTCTTGGGATAACCCTCGTGCTAACACTTATCGCCGCATGAACGATATTCCTCATTCTTGGGGTACTGCGGTTAATGTTCAATCTATGGTTTTCGGTAATATGGGCGAAACCTCTGGTACTGGTGTTGCTTTCACTCGTAACCCTTCAACCGGCGAAAAGAAACTCTATGGTGAATTCCTTATGAATGCTCAAGGCGAAGATGTTGTTGCCGGTATTCGTACCCCTCAGCCTATCTCCGCTCTGGCTGACACTATGCCTGAGGTTTATCAGCAATTTGTTGATATCTCCAGTAAGCTGGAAGAACACTATGGTGATATGCAAGATATGGAGTTCACTATCGAAAATGGTAAACTCTATATGCTTCAAACCCGTAACGGTAAGCGTACAGCTCAAGCAGCTCTGAAAATCGCTGTTGACCTTGTAGATGAGGGCGTTTGCACCAAACAACAAGCTATGATGAAAGTAGAACCTAAACAGCTTGATGCTCTTTTACACCCTACTTTCGTTCCTGCCGCTTTAAAGGCTGCTACTCCTATTACAAGTGGTCTGCCTGCTTCCCCAGGTGCGGCTTGTGGTGCAGTTTACTTCACAGCTGATGCCGCGGCTAACGCTCACAAAACCGGTGAGAAAGTCGTGCTAGTCCGTCAGGAAACTTCTCCAGAAGATATTGACGGTATGGCAGTTTCCGAGGGTATTATGACCGCTCGTGGTGGTATGACCTCTCATGCCGCTGTTGTTGCTCGTGGTATGGGTACTTGCTGTGTTGCGGGCGTAAACGGTATCAAAGTAAACGAAACAGACAAAACTCTAACTTTCGCTGATGGTACCACTATAAATGAAGGTGAATTTATCTCCCTTGATGGTTCTACTGGTAATGTCTATATAGGTAAAATTGATACTCAAGAAGCTGAATTAACCGGTGACTTCGGTCGATTTATGGGTTGGGCTGACGAAATTCGTCAACTTCATGTCCGTACAAATGGCGATACACCTAGAGATGCTACTCAAGCAAGAAAATTCGGTGCAGAAGGTATTGGTCTATGCCGTACTGAACATATGTTCTTTGAACCTGAACGCATCAAGGCTGTAAGAGAAATGATTGTTTCCGAAACAACTGAACAACGTAAAGCTGCTTTAGCTAAAATCTTACCTATGCAAAGAGGCGATTTCGAGGCTATCTATAAAGCTATGGGTGGCTTGCCTGTTACTATTAGACTGCTTGACCCTCCTCTACATGAATTCTTACCTCAAGAAGAGGACGATATAAAAGAATTAGCAAATGATATGGGTATATCTTTTGATAAGCTAAAGGGTATTGTTGAAAGTCTACACGAATTTAACCCTATGCTTGGTACTCGTGGCTGCCGTCTTGATGTGCTTTACCCAGAAATCGCTGAAATGCAGACAGAAGCTATTATTTCCGCGGCTATAAATGTATGTAAAAATGATGGTTTAAATATAGTACCAGAAATTATGGTTCCTCTGGTATCAGAAATAAATGAACTGAAATTCGTAAAGAAAGTAATCAAGGCTAAAGCTGATGAACTAATCGAAAAATCCGGTATCAAAATGAAATATCTAATCGGTACTATGATTGAAACTCCAAGAGCAGCTGTAACCGCTGACGAAATCGCAACTGAGGCTGAATTTTTCTCCTTTGGTACAAATGACTTAACTCAGATGACTTATGGTTTCTCAAGAGATGACGTAGGTAGAATTTTAGACACTTACTTTGAAAAGAAAATACTAGAATCTGACCCATTCGCAAGACTCGACCAAAACGGCGTTGGAAAACTGGTAAAATATGCAGTAGAGAACGGTAAGAAAACCCGTCCAGATATCAAGCTTGGTATATGCGGCGAACATGGTGGAGACCTTTCTTCGGTTGAGTTCTGCCATAATGTAGGACTGAATTATGTATCATGTTCACCTTTTAGAGTGCCAATCGCAAGACTGGCAGCAGCTCAAGCCGCTGTTAAAAATCCAAGATAAAACTAATTTAGCTCCCATCCACTTAATATTATTTACATGAAGACTCCCTCAAATTAATTTTGTGGGAGTTTTTGTGTTACAAGATTTAATGTAATATTACATAAATATTTCAAATTTAAAAAAAATCTTGACCCTAAAAAGCAGACGTGCTAAACTAATACACGAATTAAAGGGGCGAAACGCCCAAACGAACTGGGGGAGGAAACCCCGCAATTTAAAGGAGGAAAAACCAATGAAGAATCTAAAACAGGTTCTGGCACTGGGCATGGCATTCTCTCTGACAATGTCATCTATGGCTGGTGCTGCTTTCACAGATTCAGCTGATATTAAGGCTGGTGAAGCTGTAAACATGCTGTCCGCTCTTGGCGTAATCAAGGGCTACGAAGACGGCTCTTTCAAGCCAGAGGGCACTGTAACTCGTGCTGAGGCTGCTAAGATGATTTTTACTATCCGTAACGGTGGTAACGACGATGCATCTGCTTGGGCTGGTACCCCAACATCTTTCAAAGACCTTTCTGGTTATGGTTGGGCTGAAGGCTACATCAAGTACTGTCAGTCTATGGGCATTATCGCTGGTAAGTCTGCAACATCTTTCGATCCAGGTGCACAGGTAACTGGTGTTGAGCTGGCTAAGATGGTTCTTGTAACTATGGGTTACAATGCTGAAACTGCTGGTCTTGTAGGTTCTACTTGGGCTAACAAGACTCTAGGTCTTGCTGGTGAGAACGCTCTGCTTGACGATGTATCTGCTAATCTGTCTGCAGGTCTTCCACGTCAGTATGCTGCTCAGCTTCTGTACAATGGCTTAAATGCTGATGTTGTTGTTTATGAGAACGGTCAGTATCAGAAGGTTGAAACCACTAAGACTGAGTGGATCAAGAATCCAAACGGTAACGAGTGGCAGGCTGTACAGGTAACTACAAATAAGACTCTTGGTAATGCTTACATGAGCCTTTCAACACAAGAAGTAGTACTTAAGTCTATCTCTTACGACAAGGCAAAGAAGACATTCACACTAAAGACAACTGGTGGCGATTTCACAAAGGTTACTGAGGATTACAGTGAGCTAATCGGCCAGAAGGTTAATATTCTTCATAAGAAGGATAAGAACGATGAAGTTTATGGCGTATATGCAAATGAGGATTCTACATCTGTTTCAGCTGTAGCTGGCAAGGTTGGCCTTGTTTCTGGCAAGGACGCTGTAAAGATTGGTGGTACAGAGTATAAGCTAGAAGATTCTGCTTCTAAGACTGCTGTTTACTATATCAATACTGATACAGAAGTAGCTAAGTTAGATACAGTACTTGGCGATGCTAAGTATGATGCATATCAGCTAAAGCTTGTTGATAACGAAGGAAACGATAAGTTTGATGCAGCTTACATCACTCCAGTTGATGTTGCTAAGGTAACATATGTTGGTACTAAGTCTGTTTCTGCAGGCGGTAAGTCATATAGCTTCGATGACTGCAATATCTATGAAGGTATCGCTAAGGACGATTATGTTGTAATCACAGCTGATAAGTATAGCGTTTACGGCGAAACTACATTAGTTAAGGCTGACAAGATTACTGGTAAGATTACTGGTACAAAGACTGGTGAAATCGCAATCGACGGTAATTGGTACAAGACTGCTAGCACTTACACTGGTTCAAAGAACATTGGTGATACTTGTGACTTCGTAATTGTAAATGATTACGTATTCTTCAGCGATGTTACTAAGGAAACAAATAGAAATGTTCTGTTTGCATCTGCATTTGGCAAAGTTGAGCCAAGCTTTGGTTCTAGCACAGCTCTTGTAGAGGCAAAGATTCTTATCAACGGTGAAGAAAAGGTTGTTAAGGTTGAGCGCGTTAATGGAAAGCTGATTGCTAAGAATGATAATGACAGCAAGTATTATGATGGTAGAAAATTAGGAGCTTCCATGTTCACATATACTGTAAACAGCAATGGTAACTATGAACTGAAAGAGCTAGGCAATAGTAATAATGCTGGTTATGACAGCTATGTAACTGATTATAAGTTTGATAACGCATCTGATAAGCTGAAGAACACTTCTTCTGGTGACACAATCACAATTCCAGATGATGCAGTTGTATATGTTCAGAAGAAGTCTGGTAATACTATCAGCGGTCTAGATTGTATCACAGGTAAGGACCTGAAGAAGTTCGGCAATGATTTTGGTGACCAACTAGCACAGGCTCTAGTATCTGAAACAGATGGTATCAAGTATGCTAAGGTTATCGCACTTGTAGACTCAACTTATGATGCTCCTGGTGCTACTTACGATACAAAGTATGGTTATGTTGTAAATGCTAATGGTGGCGTATACGTATCTCAGAACGATGCAGGCGATACTGTTACTTACATGACTATCTGGAA
>CALWMO010000038.1 GCA_944381965.1 uncultured Butyricicoccus sp. | reverse complement strand
CCTATCAGACGTTATCCTGATTTAATAACCCATAGAATGCTTACAAGAGCATTAGAAAATGATACTTTTACAGCAAGCGATATCATAACGGTAGACAATGCGGCTTCACAGTCCACCGCCAGAGAGCTTGCCGCAGACAATGCCGAAAGAACAATAGACAGACTTTATATAGCTGCTTATATGGAAAAGTTTCTTGGTGAAGTTTTCGATGCAGAAATTTCTGGTGTGCAGTCGTTTGGTGTGTTTGTAACACTGCCAAATAGTGCAGAAGGTCTTGTTAGAATAGAATCTTTATCAGGTTATTATGAATATGACGAAGAGAGAATGCAACTTGTAGGCAAAAATGGTGTTAGACTTACAATGGGTACACCTATGAAAGTGCGTTTAATCAGAGCCGACAGAATTTCTGGTCAAATAGATTTTGCACCAGCAGCAGAACAGGAGAAATTATGCCAGCACTAATTTTAGAGGGCGGAACAATGCGTCCTATATTCACTTGTGGTGTACTTGATGCACTGCTTGATAATGATTTAATGTTTGATTATGTATCTGGAGTTTCCGCTGGAATAACATATTCATTTTCATATTTATCCAAGCAAAGAGGGCGAAATTTAGGAGTTTTTCTTAAATATCGCAATGATAAAAGATATTTGTCACTTCAAAATTATAAGATATGCAAATCAATGTTTGGGCTTGATTTTGTGTTTGATGAAGTACCAAACAAGCTCTCCCCTTTTGACTGGGAAACATTTGGAAAATATGATGGTACCGTTTTAGTAGGCGTAACCAATGCAAAAACAGGTCAAATTGAGTATTTAAACGGAAAAGATTTAGATAAACAATGTACAATGCTGAGAGCAACCTGTGCAATACCCTATTATTTCCCAGAAATCGAGCTTAATGGCAATATATATTATGATGGTGGACTTGCTGACTCTATCCCAATTAAAAAATCATTAAAAGATGGCAACACAAAACATCTTATAGTTTTAACCAGGCCAGATGGATATTTAAAAAAGACCTCTTTAACAACAAGAGCAGCTGCAAAAAGGATAGGTCATAAGTATCCTAATTTAGCTGAAACAATGCTTAATAGAGCTAAAATGTATAATGAAACGATAGCACTATGTAAAGAGCTAAAAAAACGCAAACCTCAAGATACAGTTATCTTACAGCCATCACATAAATTAAAATCATTTGAAAGTGATACAAATGTTTTAAGAGATAGCTATGAATTAGGATATCAAACGGCGATAAATAACTTAGATGCAATAAAAGCGTTATTTAATGACTAATTTAAGCTCCCTGAATTTTTCAGGGAGCTTTATTTTTGTCATATTGTTGACACTAAAAGCATAGCAATTTATAATAGAAAAGTAATCTGACCGACCAGTCGGTCGGAAGTTTATTCTAGGATTGGAGGACACTATGTATATAAAGAATATATCAGCTGTTTTGTTATCTGGTTTATTGCTTTCTGGCATGTCAGCCCAAGCTTTGACCCCACAGATGACAAATAATATTATTTTATCAGTTGGTTTTACTTCTATTAAAGGTGCACTTGAAACAAACAATATTCCTACTACCCCACCAGTACAGGATAGTCAAAGTGTGACGTTTAATTCACTTGAAAACATAATCAGAACTTATAATCAAAGTATAAAGAGTTTTGAAAAAACACTTGCAAGTATAAATTCAACCGATATCGGATTGCAATTTGACCTACAAAGATTTCAGTATTATGAGCAAAATCAAGCCTTGCAAAAGCAAGTAGATGCATATAAGCAGGCTATAAATCAACTTCAGCAAGCTATCCCATCTGCTGATGAAGCTACAAAAACTGCACTAACCGCTCAAATAGGTGCTATAACAATACTGCAAAAACAAGCAGAAGGCACTATAACTGCAAATAATGCTATTATGTCTGGTTTAAATGACGCAGAAGAAGATGCCGAAAATGAGCTTGCTGAAACCTATGATTCTACAAAAAAACAGCTAAATAATGCTGCTGACCAAATTGTTATAGGTGCCGAGACACAATATATAGCACTTGTGACAATAGATAATAATATAACTGCACTTGAGCGTTCAATATCCGCACTTGATAGAACAATACCTGTTATGGAGAAACAACTTGAAATAGGTATGGCATCAGAACTTGATTTAAAAACACTTCAAAATCAGCGTGATACCGCACAAAGCAGCTTAGAAAGCATAATAAACCAAAAAGAAAGTCTACAAAACAGCCTTTCTGTTATGCTTGGGAACGATGCAAATACAACTGTAACAGCTGAAGGCTTACCTGATATCTCTTATGATATAGAAAAGATAAATTACACCAAAGATTTAGAAAGTGCGATGAAAAACAGCTATACAGTATGGCAAAAAGAAGATGCACTTAGAAAAGCTTCAAACGACTATGAAGATGATGTAACATCAACACTTGATGCGTATGATGCAGCAAAACTTGACCTAGAAACGGCAAAAATTCAAACAGAAAACAATTTTAAAGCACTCTATAAAACACTTTTAGAAAAACAGCGTCTGCTTGAACAGTCAAAAGAGAATTTAACCCTTGCAGAGCAAAATTTTAGTGTAAGTGAAGTTAAATATAATATAGGCAATATTTCAAAGATTGAGTATGAAAATGCTAAGGATACTCTTGAGAGTTCTAAAGATGCAGTAAAAACTGCTGAAATAGAGCTTTTCACCGCTTATAACAATTATAAGTGGGGCATTAAAGGTGTAATGTAATAAGGAGAATAATAAAATATGCAAAAAAAGAATAGATTTTTAGCAGCTATTTTGCTTTTTGGTATGCTTTTAAGTGCATGTGGTAATGAGCAAACCGAGAAAAAACAAACCGAGGCTGCAACTGCGGTTGAAACTGAAACCGTTTCAAGCGGAGAAATGTCATCATCAAATAAGATTGCAGGGCAGGTAACACCTGTTGAGTCTGTACAGATTTTTCCAATGCTAGCTGGGAAAGTTACCAGTTTAAATGTTAGCGATGGTGATATAGTTACACAAGGACAGGTACTTTTTACAGTTGACACATCAACTGTAACATCAACTCTTGGAGCATTACAGCAAAGCTACAATGCAACAAAAGCCGCAACCGACCAAGCAATAAATACCGCATCTTTAGGCGTACAAAATGCCGAGCTTGCAGTAACTCAAGCACAAACTGCACTTGATAATGTAAATGCACTCTTTGCAGTTGGTGCAGCGTCCAGCCAGCAAGTGACACAAGCTGAACAAGGAGTTCAGCAGGCACAGGCTGGACTTCAGCAAGCACAAACAGCCGTTGAGCAAGCTAAGGCTTCACAGCAAGCCTCACTTGCACAGATACAGGCATCTATTGACCAAATTAATGCCCAAGTAGCACTCGGAACGGTTACTTCACCTGTAAATGGCAAGATATCAAATCTAAGTATTACAGTTGGTGGTATGGCAGCACAATCCTCCCCTGCTATGATAATTGCAGTTAATAATGAGCTTATGCTATCGGTTTTCGCAAGTGAAAATATCAGAAATGGCGTTCAAGTTGGTGATGTTGCCGATGTAACAATAAATTCTGTATCGAGTGAAGCTATGAAGTGTACTGTTAGAAGTGTGTCTGAAACTGCAGATATGCAAACAAATCTTTATGAAATCACACTTTATTTACCTGCTGATTTAAATATACCTGTTGGAGCATTTGCAGATGTAGTTTTATATACAGATAAGAAAGAAAGTACTATACAAATTCCGACCGAATGTATTTTAACTGATGGCGAAGAAAAGTATGTATTTGTTGTAGATGGTGATAAAGCGAAAAAAGTTTTAATCAGTACAGGTCTTGTTGGTGATGGTGTAACCGAGATTACAGAAGGTCTTACAGGTGGTGAAAACCTCGTTACAAAGGGTCAAAGTTATCTTTCTGATGGTGCAGACATACGCATTGTAGATGGAGAGGATAGTGCCGAATGAAATTTGCAGATTTTTGTATAAAGCATAAAGTTACAACTATCATGGCATATGTAATGATAGTGATTTTCGGTATATTAGGCTTTTCCTCTCTCCCGCTTGCACTAATGCCAAATATTGAACTTCCAATGGCAGTTATAATGACAACATATACTGGTGCAGGCCCTGAGGAAGTTGAAAATTTAGTTACTAAACCGATTGAATCAGCATGTGCCAGTGTTGCTGGTATGGATACATTGCAATCCCAATCAAGTGAAAATGTAAGTACAGTGATGGTAACATTTGCCGATGGCACAAATATGGACGAAGCACTTGTTGATGTTCGAGATAAAATTGACCAAGTGAGTGCAATGCTTCCAGAGGATTCATCAACACCAATGGTAATGAAAATGAATATCAATTCATTGCCAGTAGTTGAAATAGGACTTCAAGGTGCAAGTTTGTCACAGCTTCAACAAATAGCCGAAGATGATTTATCCCCTACTCTTGAAAGAATAGATGGTGTAGCATCTATAACAATATCAGGTGGTTATGATAATGAAGTCGCTATTTATACATATGCTGATAAGATGAATGGGTATGGACTTAGCATTTCTTATATTTCACAAATGCTTGCAGCTGAGAATATAGCAATTCCAGCGGGCGATATACAAAACGGTTCACAAACATTATCTGTAAGAACAACAGGCGAATTTGAATCGGTTGATGATATAGCAAATATGCTTTTACCACTTCCAACAGGTGGTTCAGTGCGTTTAGGTGATATAGCTGATGTATCAATGCAGCCAACCGAGCAAGAACAGATTTCCAAAATAGACGGAGAGCCTTGTGTAACAATAACCGTTCAACAGCAATCAGATGTTAATACTGTTCAAGTAGCCGAAAAGGTAAAAAAACAGCTTGAAACATTTACTTCTGAAAATCCAACCTTGGAAACTACTTTACTTATGGATCAATCTGAATATATAAATCTTTCGGTTGATTCTGTGGTTCAGAATATTTTACTTGGTGTAATTCTTGCTGCTGTTGTACTTTTTGTATTTCTTCGAGATATTGGTGCAACCGCTGTTATATCTATATCGATGCCTGTATGTATTATATCTGTATTCTTAGTTATGATAGCTATGGATATAACAGTTAATATGATGAGTTTAGGCGGTCTTGCAATGGGTGTAGGTATGATAGTAGATAACTCTATTGTTGTGCTTGAAAATATATTTAGATATCGCTCTGATGGATATAGTAGACTTGACTCATGTATACAAGGTACAGGCGAAGTTGCATTATCTATTTCAGCAGGTACACTTACAACTGTTGCAGTATTCTTACCTATCGGACTTTCAAGCGGCATAGCAGGCATGATGTTTAGAGAATTTTCTATTACAATCTCTGCATTACTTCTTGCATCACTGTTTATTGCATTAACACTTGTACCGCTAATGTGTTATCTTTTACTTGATAGAGGCAAAGAAGGCAGAAGGCTTATAAATAAAGGCGGAGATATAGCAGATAGACCGCTTATGCGTAAATATAAAAGTCTGCTCAATCTGTTTATAACCCATAGAAAAATTGGTGTTATTTCATCTATCGCAATGATTTTAGTTTTTAGCTTATCCATTGCTATTGCAGGTTTTGAAATGATTCCAGCAGTTGATGAAGGCGGAATTTCGGTCACTATTGATATGCCAGTAGGTTCAGAGCTTGAGGACTCTGCAAGTATTGCCGATAGAGTGGCAGATATAGCAGTTAAAACTATTCCAGAGATTAAAACGCTTTCTTATACATCAGAAGAAGATACAACTATGAGCATAGATATAGGCTCTAAATCTGATAGAGATAGAGATGTATGGGAAATAATGAATACACTTAGAGATGATACTGCGGATATAGCGGGCTGTAAGATTTCAATATCAGCATCAGGCACAATGGATATGTCAGCAATGAGTGGTGATGCTATTTCCGTAACACTTCGTGGTGATGATTATGAGCTTTTAACTGAAACTGGTGACAGACTTGTAGATGAATTATCAAAAATTCCAGATGCGACTAATGTATCATCATCAGCTGGCGAACAAGTGCCACAGGTAGAAGTTACATTAAAACCAACAAGTGCTGTAAGATATGGACTTACTTCTTCAGCCGTAGGTCAAGCGGTAAGAAGTGAGCTTGCAGGTGCAACAGCTACACAGCTAAAAATTGCAGGTGATGAAATAAATGTAAGTGTTAAAGGTGATGTAACATCTTCACAAAGTCTTGATGCACTTAAAGCTATTTCAGTGCCAACTCAAGCGGGCGGTACAGTACCACTTAGCCTTGTTGCAAATGTAGATGTAGTACTTGCCCCACAAAATATAGTAAGACAAAATCAGAGCCGAACAATCACAATAAGCGGTGACAGTCGTTCAGATGATATTGTTGCTATGAACCAAAATGTCAACGAGGTGCTTGCTGATTTTGAACTGCCAAGCGGTATAACCATAGAGTCTGGTGGCGAAATGGAAGCTATGACAGAATCATTTAAAACCCTTGGTCAAGCTCTTATTGTTGGACTTGTGCTTATTTACTTTGTACTTGCAAGTCAGTTTGAATCATTTATAATGCCTATTATGGTAATGATGATTTTACCAGTAGGCTTAATGGGTTCACTTATTGGTTTGCCTTTTACTGGTCAAAAAATATCGATGATAGCATTTATTGGTGTTATAATGCTTTCGGGTACGGTTGTAAACTCGTCTATTGTACTTGTAGACTATATAAACACCCGTAGAGGTCGAGGTGAAAGCAAAAATGAGGCTATTTTAAATGCTTGTCCAAGACGTATAAGACCGGTGCTTATGACAACTCTTACAACTATTCTGGGACTTATTCCAATGGCAGCTGGCACAGGTGAAAGCTCTGAGCTAATGATACCAATGGCAGTTGTAATGATAACAGGTATGATAGTATCAACTATTGTTACATTATTCTTTACTCCTGTTTATTACTCCATTATTGATAGTATTTCTGAGTGGTTTAGAAATCGTAAGAATAAAAATAAACCTGCTTTTGCTGAAATAGAGCAAGAGGAGGAGGAAACCGCAAATGTCTGAAACTAGAGAAAATAGACGCTCAGAGATTTTAAAAGCTGCATGTATAGAATTTTCCGAAAATGGATATGACAGCACTAAAATGGAACAAATTGCAAAACGAGCAGGAATAGGCAAATCCACCATATACGAATATTTTCCATCTAAAAATGAGCTTTTAAAAGCATCATGTGAATGGATTTTTGACACTATCCTCTATGAAGTAAACGATATAATGCAAAAGTACATTTGTTTTAAAGACAAAGTTATAAATTACATTAAATATGCTTGTGATATTTTAAACTCTATTGGCAGTGGCATGATGATTTTATATGGAAAAAGTGATTCTGTGCAGATTATAAGAAGTAATGCTAGTATGTTTCACATGAAACTTTTAGATATTATTGAGAAATCTGTTCTAGAGGCTACTAAAAATGGAGAAATCAGAGAAAATATAAACCCACGCAATATAGCAAAAATAATAACCTTTTTACCTTCCCCTATTCTGTGTGAGGAGATAAGAAACAATGGTGATGCAGCACTTGATGATATAATATCTATACTTATACATGGTTTTGCAAAATAAATATTTGACAAATAATTATTTTATATTTACAGTATAAGTATATTTTAAATTTGTGAGGTAGATATAAATGCTTACTACTGGAATTAAGGGTACAAAAGAACTAAAGGTTACTGATGAGCTTTTAGCTAAAAATGTTGGAAGTGGTATTGTTTCTGTTTATGCAACGCCAATGATGATAGCAGGAATGGAAGGCACTGCTGCCGAGTCTGTTTCAGAGCATCTTGAGGCTGGTAAAACAACAGTTGGTACACTTATGAATGTAACTCATGTTGCAGCAACACCATCTGGAATGAATGTACGTTTTGAAACCGAGCTTACCGAAATTGCTCCAAATGGAAAGATTTTAACTTTCCATGTTGCAGCTTATGATGAAGCTGGTCTTATTGGTGAAGGCACACATCAAAGAGCCATTGTAGATATAGAGCGTTTTGAGCAAAAGGCTCAGTCAAAGCTAAATAAGTAAAACAAAAAGCACTCGATAATAAAATCGAGTGCTTTTATATTTAAAATTAGAAATCAACCTCTGTGCCGTAGTAAATGCAAGTAAATAGCTTTTCCATAGTAGCAGGGTCGATTGGACGAGGGTTAGAACCTGTGCAAGCATCGCCAACAGCATTTTCAGAAATAGCAGCGATTTTCTCCTTAAATTCTTCCTCGATAATGCCAAACTCCTTGAGAGTGTTTGGAATACCCATGTAATTATTTAGCTCAACAATCTTATTGCATAGAGCCTCAACAGTTGGCTCTAAACCGATTGACTTAGCAATTTCAATATAACGAGCCTTAGCCTCATCTACCTTTGCATTATATTTGATAACATAAGGCAGATACATAGCATTAGCAAGACCATGGGTGATATGACCGGTTGAGAATACAGCACCAGTCTTATGAGCCATAGAGTGAACAATGCCAAGCAGAGCATTAGTAAATGCCATACCAGCTAAACACTGACCATAGTGCATCTCTTCACGGCTTGTCATATCTCCATCATAAGACTTGATAAGGTCATTCATAACGATAGAAATAGCCTTAAGTGCTAATGGGTCTGTAAATGTACAGTGCAGAGTGGAAACATAAGCTTCAATAGCATGAGTTAAAGCGTCCATACCGGTGTAAGCGGTTAAGCTCTTAGGCATAGTTTCAGCAAGCTCTGGGTCAACAATAGCAACATCAGGGGTGATGTTAAAGTCAGCTAGAGGATACTTGATACCCTTCTGGTAATCTGTGATAACAGCAAAAGCGGTAACTTCGGTTGCTGTACCAGAAGTAGAAGGAATAGCACAGAACTTAGCACGCTGACGCAGTTCTGGGAAACTAAATGGAGTGATTAACTGCTCAAAAGTGCAGTCTGGATACTCATAAAATGCCCACATAGCCTTCGCAGCATCTATTGGAGAACCGCCACCCATAGCAACAATCCAATCTGGCTCAAACTCACGCATCATAGCAGCACCAGCCATAACTGTTTCAACAGATGGATCTGGCTCAACATTTTCAAAAAGACGGGTTTCGATACCAGCTTCCTTTAAGTAAGCGACAACCTTATCAACGAAGCCAAAACGCTTCATAGAGCCGCCACCTAAAACCAGAACAGCCTTTTTACCTTTTAAAGTCTTTAAATTTTCAAGAGCACCTTTACCCCAATAAAGGTCACGAGGCAGAGTAAATCTTCCCATTTCAAACAACCTCCAATTAAAAAAATATAATTTATTCTATGTTTGTTAAATCAATAACATACTTGAAATATAACATGTTTTTTTGTTATATACAACAGATAATTTAAAATATAAAAATATTAGTATGATTTAACGAAAAAAGCTCGTTTATTTTATATAGTTTTACCAAATATTAATTGACTGAAAAACGATAAACAGTCTTATTACTCCAAATTTGACCCTCACGAATTACAGGCTGATACCAGTTTTCATGGTGAATAGCATCTGGATAATACTGAGTTTCTAAGCAAAGTCCACTTCTCTTAGGATAATCAGCATTGTTCTTGCCTGCTAGGGCTGAACATAAGAAGTTACCTGTATAGAGCTGAACTCCTGGCATAGTAGACAGCACTTCCATATTTATTCCTGAACTTGCAGCCTGAACATTTGCAATAGTTCTAAGCTCGCCCATTTTGCCATTTAACACAAAGTTATGGTCATAACCAGAGCCATTTTTAATTTGCTCATTATCATCGTCCCAATGAGTACCAATTTCGGTAAACTGGCGTAAATCAAAAGGAGTGTTATCAACCTTTTCATTTTCGCCCAGCGGTATAGAATGTGCATCAATAGGAGTATAATAATCGGCATTTATCTTCACTTTTTGCTTTGATACACAGCCACTCTCATGACCATCTAAGTTAAAATAAGAGTGATTTGTCAGATTACAAAGTGTAGCACCATCTGTTGTAGCTTTATAATCAATAGCAAGACCTTTATTTTCAAGTGTATAAGTAACCTGCATAGTAAGGTTTGAAGGATAGCCTTCTGCACCATCTTCACTTACAAAAGTAAATACAACTGAGTTGTCTTTGATTTCACTATTCCATATAGATTTATCAATCACACCACCACCATGAAGGCTGTTATTTCCATCGTTCTTAGGCAGTGAATATGTTTTGCCATCCAGTGTAAACTCAGCACCTGCAATACGGTTAGCACAACGGCCAACTACAACACCGAAAAATACATCTTGCTTTTCATAGTTTTCCACGTTGTCATATCCTAAAACAACGTCTTTTACATCTCCGTTTTTGTCCTTCAAACAAATAGATTGCACCGCACAGCCTAAATCTAGCACTTTAACTGTCATAAAATCATTGCTGAGAGTGAATATACTCACTGGCTCATTATTTTTGGTATAACCAAATAATTCCTTACTGTACATTGGTATTACCTCCAAACTTTCTTCTCTTTTGCATATTGTAATGCTAATCTAAGCATAGCACAATAGATGTTAAAATTAAAGAGAAATAAAAAAACAGAAAGTAAAATTTTACTTCCTGTTTAAAAATATCTATTTGTTAGTATCAGTCCTAGTGTTGAGCAGTATTCTCTTAAATGATTTACCAATCTAAGCAGTGTATATGGAGTTTCTGCTGGCATACCATAAGCATCTAAACCGGCTTGTTTCATAAGTTTTCTGGCTCTTGCAAGATGAAATTCATTTGTTATAACCGCTGTTTTATGATTTTCTAGGTTATAAAGTTCTTTTGCATTTTTAATATTTTCAATGGTGTTTTTTGATTTATCTTCAACTAAAATTTTATATTTACTAACACCATTTTGCAAAAGGTATTTTTTCATCATATGAGCTTCGGGCATAATTTCATTATCGCCTTGACCACCACATACAATTAAAACTGCATCTTTATTTTCATTTAAAAGCTCTATTGCAGTATCCAGTCTGCTTTGAAGTGCGGCAGATGGTCGGTCATTGTAGATAAAAGCACCTAAAACAAGTACTCTATCAGCTGTATAAACTTCATTGTCTGTGTATTCACCCGATATAATTATGATTTGAATTATAATAAAACTTATTAAAAACAAAGCGAATATAACTCTGCCTAATATAGCTATTATTTTAAAAATTTTGTGTTTATTTTTAAGTTTAATGACTAATGCTTCACCTATACAACCTATAAATAAAGCTGTAAAAAATAAACTTCCAAATCTTATAGGTTTCCAAAGTAGACAACCAAAAGCCAAAAGTGCAAAAACACATGAAATTATAAACCAAAATTTTATTTCTCGGTTTTTCATTAACCTTCAAGCTCCTCGCTTAACTTTTCCCATTCTTCCATTTTTTCAAGTAAGCTCATTTCAAGCTCTTCCTTTTTGCCTAAAAGCTCCATAAGCTTATTTGCATCAGCCGCCGACTGGTTTATAAGCTCATCAAGTTCAGCCTGTTCATTTTCAAGATTTGTTATCTCTCTTTCAAGCACATTAAGGCGTTTGCTTATATTTTTAGTACCGCCCTTTGGTTTTGGCTTTTCTTTTTTCTCTTTAGGCTGTTTTTGTGTTACAGGTTCACTTGCCTTTAAACGCTCACGATAATTTAAAAAATCAGCATAAGAACCTGTAAAATCTATATATTTTCCATTTTCCAGATAAATAATTCTGGTTGCAAAACGCTCTACAAAATATCTGTCATGTGATACAAATAAAAGCGTACCTGTGAAAGCCTCAACAGCCTCCTCAATCCATTCTCTGCTCATTAAATCA
>CALWMO010000037.1 GCA_944381965.1 uncultured Butyricicoccus sp. | reverse complement strand
ATAGATGGTAGAGGAGGGGCTACTGGTTCATCTCCAAAGCTACTGCGTGATTCTTCGAGCGTTCCTACAATTTATGCTTTACATAGAGCTAGAAAGTATCTTGACAGTATAAATTCAGATATAAGTCTAGTCATAACAGGTGGTTTGAGAGTGTCATCAGATTTTGCAAAGGCGATTGCAATGGGTGCAGATGCAATAGCTATTGCTTCTGCTGCTTTAATTGCACTTGCATGCCAGCAATATAAGATTTGTGGCACAGGTATGTGTCCAGTTGGAGTTGCTACACAAGATGAAAACCTCAGAAAGAGATTAGATGAAGATATAGCAGCTCAAAGGGTGGCAAATTTCTTAAATGTGTCACTTGAAGAACTTAAAATGTTTGCAAGAATTACAGGGCATGAAAATCTGCATGATTTGTCAGTAGATGATTTATGCACAATAAACAGAGAAATAAGTGAATTTACAGATATTGCACACGCTTAAAATAAAAAACCGATGGTTATTTAGCCATCGGTTTTAATTATTATGTTTAGCTTTACAGATTAGCTGTGTCATAGTACCCATAGGACAATAAACACACCATGAGCGAGGTTTAAATAAAATCATAGTGATAAAGCCAAGTACAGTAGATGTTAGCATTACACTATAAAATCCAAAAGCAAACTGTGCTACACCATTAGAAATAATAGTTCCATGATAAGCCCAATTCCATGGAAGTTTAAAAGTCCAAAGCAGAGTTACAACCTGTTTTAAATCACTTGCACCAGAAAAAACTAAATAGGTATTAAAAAGCATAACAAAAAACATGGCAAAAAAGAAAATTAAAAAACCATATCTAAAATATTTGGTTTTTAGCCATTTTGGAACATCTTTTCTGCGAGATAAACCAAATTTGCCACCTATTAAGGCAAATAATTGACCTCTGCCACAATATTTATTACAATATGTTTTATCTTTGCCTGAAATAGCCATAATAAGTGGTACAAAAAAGCAAATAAGACCAAGCCATGCAAATAAAATATTAAAAAAGCCTAAAATCAAATAGGTTAGAGAGACTATCCATAAATAATCATACCAATTTTTTTTAGTTTTCATAATTGTTCTCCTTGATAGTTATTACGCTTGCAGGACACTCCTTGGCACATTTGCCACAGCCTACACATTTTTCAGGGTTTACAAGTGCAAAAATACCTTTATTTATGCTAATTGCATTCATAGGGCATACACGTTTACAACAGCCACAAGCAACACAAAGAGAAGTGTCAACAAAAGCTGTGCGTTTAGCTCGTTTCAAAGTGGACATAAAAAAACACCTCATTTCTGTTAATTATATTAGCGTTTTATTAAATTTATTTCTGTGATAAAATCACAAAAAATACACCTTTCAGTAAAATCATACTCAAAGGTGTATCTGTTTTAAGTGATTTATTACTATTTTTGCTGTATAGCCCGTTATAAATCCGAGAGGGAAAGAGCAAATAAGCAACATTGGCAAATAAGCTACAACATAAATACTATTAAGCACAAATATAGCGGCGATTACTTGACCTATATTATGAGCGGCTGCACCAGCTATTGAAATTCCGTAAAATGAAAATAGTTTACCTTCCCATTTAAGCAGAATATACATAATAATTATTGAGAATAAGCCGCCCAAAAATGAGAATAAAAATCCTGTAAAACTGCCTGCAAAAATAGATGATAGCACTATTCTGCATATAAAAATAACAGCAGTTTGCTTAATATCTAGCATTATAAGGGCAAATAAAAGAACAATATTTGCAAGACCTAGCTTAATACCTGCGATTGGTACAATAAGCTGTAAGGGGATAAGTCTTTCAACAAGTGAAAGCACAAGGGCAAGAGCAACTAATAAACCACATTGTGATATTTTACGCATAGAATACCCCTTTTTTAAGTTGTAATAGCATCTATTTGGTTTTCTTGACCGATAAGTTTTACTATAACCTTGTTTGGCAAACAAACAGCAATTTGTCCCGCATGGGTAAGTGTGCCAGTATGTACACAAACTTGGTCAGGACAATCAGATGATTCAAACCAAACTGAATTATCTTCAATACAAATAATACTATTTCCGTTTTGTGTTTTAATGGTTATTTTATCTTTATAGCCTTTATTTAATATTATTTTATGTATAATTTTGTTGTCTTGACTTATCTCACATACTAATTGGTCTGTTTGTGTACTTATAAAAGGTACAAGGCATATGAAAGCTATAATTAATATAACTGCAAATATAACAAAATCACCTTTTTTAAGAGCTTTTAATAATTTCATAATCTGCACCTTCTGCAAGGGTTAAGTTTATCGAGCCGATAGTATATATTTTATGTTCTTTTGTTATAAAAACAGCATTTATATTGTTGTTTTTACAGAACTTTATTCCTTCATCAAGACCCATAACAAAAAGGGCAGTTGTTAATGCATCTGCACGGGTTGAGTTTTCATCAATAACAGTGACGGCTCTAAGTTCATTTTGAGCGGGATAACCAGTTTTAGGGTCAAAAATATGATGATATCTAATACCATTTTGCTCAAAATAACGCTCATAATCACCAGAGGTTACAATGGATAAATCTTTGATTTTAACGCTTGCTATATAAGAGCTATTGTTATCGGGGTCAGCTAAACCAATAGACCATAAACCATTATCAGAGTTTGGATTTTCTCCATATGCACCTATATTACCACCTAAACTAGCTAATATTGGTGTTGAAATGTCCTTAGTTATTAAGTCGGTTGCATAGCCTTTGCCGATACCGCCAAGGTCTACTTTAGCACCATTTAAAAGTTTAACTTGATTGTCTTCAAGAAAAACTATATTTTCATATCCGATATGTGTTAAAGCCTCATTTATTTGTTCATCACTTGGAACAGTAGGGGAGTCAGTGCCAATGCCCCATAAATCGGAAAGCACAGCGGTTGTTGGGTCAAAAGCACCATTTGTAAACTTAGCAAGCTCTACCGCTTGTTTTAAAGCATTATAAGCATCATCATCAAGGGTTACAGGCTCACCATTTGCTGAATTTAACTTTGCAATAGAGCTTGAAGAAATTTGTCTGCTAAGGCGATTGCTAAGTTCGTTTACCTTTTTTTGTGCATCTGCAAGAATGGTGTCAGCATCAGATTTTGAGCTTGACCAAACAGATATATTCATAAAAGTATCCATTGCAAAAAAATCTTGTGACGAGTTTCTTAAAGATGAACAGCCACAAAGCATTGAAAGTACAATAAAGAGAGTAAAAACACATTTTTTCATAAAATTACTCCGAAATTCTAAATTTTATAACAGATATAATTATAAAGCGATGTATAGTAAAAAGCAAATAAAATTTAAAAAAACCGCTGGAAATATAACCAGCGGTTAAGAAAATTTTTAATTAAATAGAAGCAGTGATTGACTCAGATGCAGGAACATAGCTCATGCTAACAACAGATGTTACAAACATGGCACAAATCTGGCAGATATGCACTAAATCGTTATCAATACAGTGACGAACGGTTTCATTTTTGTAACGGTCATGCATAGATTTAATACGACTTAAAAGAGCATCTTCAGAAACAGGAGGTATAACAGACTGAACCCAGCTATCAAAATCTTGCTCAGTGAGCTTACGACGCAGACTGAGAGCTACACGCTTTTCATAGATATAATGAGCAAGTAAACTCTTGTTATAAATATCATCATTATGAGGATAACAGAAGAAATCGGTTAAATAATGACAAATTTCGCCTAAATCTATGGATAAATCCTTGCCATTATGCTCCTCAATAGTGTATTTCTTTAAAAATGTACGAATTTTATCCATAACCTCATCAAACATTATAGATGGGTAATGACGCTTTGTAAGATATGTGCCAGTAAGGTCTGGTTTTAAGTTGCCATAACGAAAAGCGTTTTCGTCAAAGCTAACACCATAGGTTGATTTAACATAAGCCAGTAAAAGATTGGCTACACGGGTATGAGAAATAGAATCCATGTACTAATAATGCCTCCTAATGGTATAGTAGTATATAAAAATTTTTGTTAAATAATCTTAACGAACAACTGCGTACATTGTAGCACATATTTTTATCAAGTACCATAGGGTTTACAAAAAAAACACATATTTTTGATTAAATCGTCAAATACCACAAAATAACTAAAATAAAATTTTTAAATACACTGATATTTAACGAGCTCTAAAAGCTTCACTTCTAAATTTAACCTTTCCATCTAAGGCGGCTCTCAGGCGATTGCACATAATTTCTCTATCTTGGTTTAAAGTACCAGCTAAATTTACATAATTTGATGCATGGTTAGCACGGAAAATACTGCCCTCAGCATCTATATGTTCAAGTAGTATTAGAGTTTCGTGTGCAATTTCAATAGGGTTCATAAGATAGAAACGACCTTCTTCCCAGTCTTTCATAAGTGGGGTAGGAAGTTCAAAAAGTAAAGTTAAAAGACCTATATATTCAGGTTTCATTTTAGATAGAGCTTCAGCTGTTTTAATTGCGTGTTCTTCGGAAAGCTCAAGCGAGCCAAGACCTGCAATACAAGTTACAGAAAGTTTCATACCAGCATTTTTAACCATAAGACCTGCACGGACTATCTCATCAGCAGTTTCACCCTTGTTAACACGTTTTAAAACTTCATCAGAGCCAGATTCCAGACCTAAATAAATCATAGAAAGACCAAGCTCATGGAGCATATTTAAATCTTCTTGTTTTTTGCATAGAATAGATGCAGGAGAACCATAAGATGTTACACGTTCACATTCTGGGAAAAGCTTTTTGATATATTTTAAAATTTCCGCCATATGCTGAGACTGACACATTAAAGCATCACCATCGGCAAGGAAAATTCTATCAACATGACGGTATTGTCTGCGAGCTGCATCAAAATCAGCTTTTATTTCTTCAAGTTTTCTAACTCTAAATTGTTTTTCTTTATACATATCACAGAATGTGCATTTATTATGGCTGCAACCAATAGTTACCTGTACAATAAGGCTGTAAGCCTCAGATGGTGGACGGAAAACTCTGCCTTCATAGTGAATCATATTATAAAAATCCTTTCATTATGCTTATAAATTAAAAAAGTGCCTGCATAAAACACAAGCACTTTCATATGTTTATTCTTGAGGTTTAGACTCATTATCCTCATCATGGATAACTTCGTCATCTTCATAATCAGTTGCTACTTGCTCATAGATTTCATCTTCGGACTCATCATCTAATTCATCATCTGCACAGCAGTTATCAGAACCGCAATCAGCACAGCAAGTGCCTTCTTCATCATTTTCAGCCTCAGCCATAAGCTCATCAAGCTCGTTCATAGCTTTTAGCTCAGCTTCGTGATAGATTTCTTCACGCTTTTTCTTTTTTAACATTGCAACTGCAACTGCACCAGCACCAGCCGCAATACCAGTAAGGGCAAGACCCAGACCAAGTTTTTTCTTTTTACTCATTTTATATCACCTCTTAAATATAGGAGTGCTGTTAAAATATGTTTTATTGAGAACACTTTATCACACTCGAAACTATTTGTCAATCAAGAGTGTTAATAGTTTGTGCATTATTTTCCAAGTTCATACGCACGTTTGATACAGTTATCATTAGCCTTTGCAAGAATACCATAAAGGTCATATTCATTTAAAACCTTCATAGCTTCGAGTGTAGTGCCATTAGGCGAACAAACTGCCTTAATAAGCTCATCTGGTGTTTTATCACCTGTTAGCATCATTTCAGCTGAGCCTATTAAGGTCTGACAAAATAGCTTTAGAGCATCAGAGCGGTTTATGCCGTGATTTTCAGCTGATTTTAGCATACCCTCAGTAAAAGCATAGATATAAGCGGGAGCAGAACCAGCAAAAGGAATAACATCATTGAGTTTGTTTTCATCATCAAAAATAACAGTTACACCCATTGTATCAAAGATATTACAAACGGTTTTAAGCTGCTCATCGGTTGCAGCTTTATTTTTAACAAGCTGGGTTGCACCTTTACCAAGTAAAAGCGGAGTATTAGGCATACATCTAACAATAGGGCAATCACTTGAAAGAGCTTTTTCCATTTTAGCAAATGGCACACCAGCTGCAATAGATATTACAAGAGGTTTTGCATCAAGTCCTGAAAGATTTTCGAGCATCTCAGGGAAAGTTTGAGGTTTTACAGCAAACAATACCATTTCGCTATGTGTATACAGCTTTGTGTAATCATCACTTACAGCAAAACCCAGTTCAGCATTTTGTTTACGTTTTTCATCAGAGCGATTATATAAAATAATCTCATTTGCAGGTGTGCCAGCATTAACCATGCCTTGTGCGATAGCCATACCCATGTTACCAGCACCGATAACTCCTAAACGATATTGTTTGCTCATAATTTCAAGACCTCTTTTTTAAAGTTTTTTCTTACATTTAATTGTCATAAATACAGCAAATATGACAAGTAAAATCGCACCTAAAATAAGACCAATAAAGCCGTTTTGTGTTATACCAGCTGCAATATAGCTTGTGAAGCTTATAACAGCAACACTGACAGCATAAGGTATTTGAGTAGATACATGGTTTATATGCTTACACTGAGCACCAGCAGATGCTAAAATTGTGGTATCGGAAATAGGTGAAATATGGTCACCACAAACAGCACCAGCAAGACAAGCAGAAACGGTTATAGCAAGCATTGAATCTGTGCCAAAGATAGAGAAAGCTATTGGAATAAGAATACCAAAAGTTCCCCAAGAAGTGCCAGTAGCAAAAGCAATACCAAGAGCTATTAAGAAGAATATCGCAGGTAAGAACATGCTTATTGCAGCATCACCATGAATATGAGAGGAAACAAATCCACGCAAATCAAGATAATCTTCAGAACAAATACCAGAAAGAGTCCAAGCTAAGGTTAAAATAAAGATAGCTGGAACCATTGCTTTAAAGCCCTCGGTAAAAGACTCGCAAAATTGACCAAATGTTAAAATTTTACGAGGCACATACATGAGAAAAGTAAAAACTAGTGCTACAAAAGAGCCAAGCACAAGAGCATCAGCAGCTGAGCAGTTAGCAAAAGCGTCAACAATACCTACACCTTCAAAACCACCGCCGCTATAGTACATAGCAGTAATACAGCTTATGATTAGGAAAAAGATAGGTATTAATAAGTCCTTTACAGTGCCACAGCCTACAATAACGGTAGATTCTTCCTCGTTTGAGTCGATTTTGCCACTTTTCTCAACATGTTTGTTATATTTTGCCATTGTAAAGAAATCAATATCAGTAGCACAAATCCAAATTAAAAATGCAAGAGTAAATAGTGCGTAAAAATTAAAAGGAATTGTTTGTAAAAATAGTGAAAAGCCATTAATATTAGCATCTTCAGGCAGGGAAGATGTAACAGCAGCCGCCCAAGAAGAAATAGGTGCAATAATACACACAGGAGCTGCGGTAGCATCAATAATATAAGCGAGTTTAGCACGAGTTATCTTCTGGCGGTCTGTAATAGGACGCATTACAGTTCCGACAGTTAAACAGTTAAAATAGTCATCAACAAAAATAAGTGCACCTAGTGCAGAGGTAGCAAAAGAAGCACCACGTCTTGATTTTATTTTTCTAGTTGCCCATTCACCATAAGCACGGGAAGCACCCGACTTTGTTATAAGTGAAACTATCATACCAAGCATAATTAAGAAAATAATAATGCTTAAATTGCCAGAAACCTTATCTTTCATAATGGTGAAAGTTGTTTCAGTTGCGGCTAATGGGTTTAAATTTGTAAACATTAAAGCACCAGCAAATATACCAATAAAAAGTGAGGAATATACTTCACGGGTTAGTAGTGCTAGTACGATTGCGATAATTGGAGGTAGAACCGCCCAAAAAGTTGCATTCATTTGATTTTCTCCTTTTCCCCGACTAGCGGAATATGTAAAGAATTTTACAATATTTTTTAGAATTTTGCAAGTAAAAAATCCGCCTGATGGAGATACACAAAAGCTTTTAACGTGTGTGTTTATCCCCACGGCGGATATTTTGATGAGGTTCGATAATATCGGCAACAGATTGCAAAAGAGTAAGCATAGATTGAGAAATACTAGGAAAATTTCGTGTAAGGTCGGTTGGTGTTAGTGAAGGCATGTGTATATCCTCGGTTTCCAATCCGAACTCACCTGAGCCAAGAGCAGCAGAACGTATACGAAGTTCAGATAGAGCCATTTGGGCATTACAAAGACCGTCAAAATGATTTGAACTAGTACGAAATGCAGCTTCGACACAGTCAGGGTCTGCATGATATAGATAACGAAAAACCTTATATATAGCAAGTGAAAGATACTGAGCTATTTCATCAGACAGCTGTTTAGAGGCTGTTTGTTCAGAGATATCAAAAAGCAAAGTTATAGCATTATTTATAATCTTTCTATGAGCTTCTGTAAGTTCTGATGGTGTAAGAGAAATAGATGATATTTCTTTTACTTTATTAGAAGAACCATCTCTAGCCATACTGCGACCGAGCAAATAATCACATGATACACCGTAGTAATCAGCTGCACGAATTACAAACCCAAGACCAGGCTCACGCAGTCCATTTTCGTAATGACTGAGAAGAGCCTGTGAAACATCTAAATCTATAGCAGCAGTTCGCTGACTTATTTTTTTTTCTTTACGCAAAAGTGCCAATGTTCTTGAAAAATCGGTTGCCATACTAAGTCAAACTCCGTAATAAAAGTATATAATATTATAGCGAAAATATTACTAATTGTAAAGTATATTAGCATAAAATGTCGATAAACACAAGAAATCCCCCTTCTTAGAAAAGGGGGACACAATATTTAGTGTTATTTTGATAAGCTGTGAGCGGCTCTTTTTTGAAAACATACTAAAAATACAATAGCAAAATAAAGTATAATACATTCAAAAGGCAGTAAAATAATATTTTTAGTTATTCTAACAGGTAGTAAAAGCGACATTGCTTTACCAGCAGTTATGGTAAGCCAAAAAGTGTTAAGACCTATGTTACATATTAGATTAATACATGTTTTAGCACCAATAACATAAGCTATTAAACTTTTTTTCGAGATAGAAGTTTTTTCTGGGTGATAAAGCCATAGTCCGTAAATAAGACCACCACACATTGCGGTTAAAGTATATCCAGGGAAATATCCACCCATAGAAAAATTACCTGCAAAATAGCCGAGTATATCGGTACAAAAACCTGCAATAATACCAACAACAGGGCCAAACATCATAGAAATAGCTGCCGAGCAAATAAACCCAAAATCTATTCTAAGTTCGGGTGTCAGCCTTAGAGTTAGACCGCAAAGAGTCACAGCGGTACTTAGTGCCACAAACATAGCTGTAATTGAAAGACAGCGTATATCTTTTAGGTTTTTGGCAGACGATTTAAAGCGGGAGATTAAGTTTGACATAAAAAAATACACCTCCAAAATGTCTGTTGCTACACATTTTGAGGTGATTCCTCATCAATATGTAACAGCGGGATGCGAAACTGATACCGCAGTAAAAATACTTTCGTCCGACAGACAACTCCCCGTTCTGTCAGCACTTGACGCATCAATTTCTACTCTGTTTTGAGATAACCTCATTATACACCTTATAAAAATAAAGTCAATATATATTTTAAATCAAGCCTAAATGCTCTATTAAAATTTTAACGCCCATTAGAATAAGCAATATACCGCCTGAAATTTCTGCACGTTTAGCGTATTTTTCGCCGAAAATACTACCTATTTTAACACCTAAACCAGATGTTATAAATGTTATAGCACCAATTATAGCTATTGCAAGCCATATATTAACACCTAAAAATGCAAAAGTTATACCAACAGCCAGAGCATCAATGGCAGTAGCTACAGCGAGAGGGAACATAGATTTTATGTTATATGATGAGCTAGCATCCTCTTCATCATCATTAGAAAAGGCTTCTTTTAACATATTGCTGCCAATAAGAGCAAGTAATACAAAGGCAATCCAGTGGTCAAAAGCTTGTATAGATGATGCAAATCTTTGACCTAAAAAACAGCCTATAAGTGGCATAAGCATCTGAAAGACACCAAACCAAATACCACATATAATAGAATTTTTAATTTTATATTTTACGCTTGCAAGACCTTTGCTAAGGGATACAGCAAAAGCATCCATTGCAAGTGAAAAACCGATAATAATAATTTCTACAATACCCATAATTTTAAATCCTCCTATTTTTATTATATCTTATGGTTTAAAATGGAAAATAAGAACAAAAAAGACCCATGTGCAGCACAAAAAAGCTACACATGAGTCTCGTTCTTTAAGGCTCGCCAGACTAAAAAGTCAGTATGTTGACAAGCCACACGTCCATTTTAAATGTAGTGCATACTACTCCCTCACGAAGCGAGGATAATTATAAACAAAAAATAATCAGTTAGTCAATGGTAACATGGTTCGAATATATAAATTTGACTTGGTGTTTTGTTGAAAATTTTATGAAAATATGTTACAATGGTACCAATTATAGTGATAAAAGGATGTAATGTGGTATGTCAAATAATAAGAAAATAAAAAAGAAACTTTTACGATATACCGTTTTTGTAGTTATTATAAGTGTAATTTTAGTTTTATATACATTTTGTGTTGTATTTGCAAGTACAAAAGCAGAAAATAAATCACATGTGGCATATGTAAATGCTATACTAGGAGAATATAAATTGCTTTTTTCTCAAAAAATAGAATCAGATTTTAATACACTAATAGCAGTTTCCGATATGATTGAACAGGGTTATATATCAAAAGAAGATATCATAAATGATGTTTTTACATATTTTCCTCAACATTCAGAATTTAATAAAATTGGTTATTACAGTGTAAATGCTGAAAATGAAATAATAACAGGTGAAAAAAGTGATATAAAATATGAATTTAGCAATCGTCCAGACCAAGAAAAAAGAACAATTCGCAGTGCATGGAAGGGTGAGAAAATAATATCGGAGGTATATACAGAAGATGGTAAAGATAAAATTTGTTATGCATTGCCTGTATATAAAGATGGTACTGTTGAAGGTGCATTAACCGCAAATATTTATTTAGATAGATTTGTTAATATAATGAATTCACAAACTCTTGATGGAATAAAAGTCAATATAGCTTGGGTAGATAAAAATGCAAATATTATAAGATGCTCAGAGGCTGATATATCAGAAGGAAAAAGGTCAGATATAATAAAAAAAGCGTGGTCAAATAAAGAAGGTTTTGAACAAACTTCACCAGTTGTAAAAAAAATAGATATTCTTTTAGAAAAAAATACTTATCCTTTATATAAGATAGAAATTGGTCAAAATGATTGGTCACTTGTTTATATAGATTCGGAAGGAGAGATTACAAGTCCAGTTTATTCTTCTATTTTTGTATTAATCGTTATGTTTACACTTTTGATGGTTTTTTGTCTTGTTATCGTGTTATATACCTTTAAATATATAAAGAATGATAAAAAAACGATATTAAGCCTTGTAGATTATGACCAGCTTACAAAAGTTTATAATACAGGTGAATTTATAAATCAGGTAGAGCAGATAGAAGATGACTCTAAAAATTATTGTGCAGTTATATTAAATTTCAGACATTTTCAGTATGTAAATAATATTTTTGGAAGAAATACTGCAGATAAAGTACTTATAGAAGCAGCCAATATTTTGCAATCAAATTTAAATACAGACGAGTTTGTTTGTAGATATAGAAGTGATGAGTTTTGTATGTTACTTGAGGTAAAAGACAGAAATAAGCTCAAGAATCGAATTTTAAATATTATTAATAACATATCTAATATATCTACTAAACTGCAAAATGAATATGCAATAAAACTTTATTGTGGTGTTTCATTTGGCAAACCTG
>CALWMO010000036.1 GCA_944381965.1 uncultured Butyricicoccus sp. | reverse complement strand
GTTGTTTAAAGGTCATCAGAGTTTTGTTCGCAAAGAGTATGAAAATGCAGCCCATCAAGTAAAGGTAAAATATCTTCATCAAAATTTGCAAGGGTTGTACCAAGTCTTGAACCTACAGCACATGGGTCATATATGGCATGGTCTCCCTGTGTTGAACATTCAGGATTTATTCTAAGACCAATATTTTTTCCTTTTTCTTTTGCTTTACTTGCAAATTTTTTAACTTGTAATGGTGAATTAAACACTATATCATCTGCATATTTTAGAATTTCTTCAAATTCATCTTCACGATATGCAGGCGAGAAAACATGTGTTTCTCCACCAAATTCTTCATAGCCTAAACGAGCTTCATATAAACCGCTTGCAGTCGTTCCCGCTAAGTATCTTTTGATAAGCGGATATACCGCAAACATAGAAAATGCTTTCTGGGCGAGCAGAATTTTACACTCTGCTCGCTCAGATACATCTTTTAATATCTCAAGATTGTGTATTAATTTTTCTTCATCAATCAAATAGTAAGGTGTACGTAGTCCACCATCATTAAAATTTTGCATCATAGTTATTAGTCTACCAATACAGGATTATTATCAATTTGCCATGGTAAGCCCCATTTATTAAGAGCTTCCATATATGGGTCTGGGTCAAACTCTTCTACAGTGTATACACCCGCTTTATTCCATTTACCAGTTAGAAGCATCATAGCACCAATCATAGCTGGAACACCGGTAGTATAAGAGATTGCCTGAGATTCTACTTCCTTATAGCACTCCTGATGGTCACATACATTGTAAATATAAGCGGTCTTTTCCTTACCGTCCTTCTTACCAGTGAAGATACAACCAATATTAGTCTTACCTACTGTACGAGGGCCAAGGCTTGCTGGGTCTGGAAGTAATGCCTTTAAGAACTGAATTGGAACGATGCTGTGACCTTCAAACTCGATTGGTTCAGTAGAAAGCATACCAACATTTTCAAGACAATTCATATGAGTTAGATAGCTCTGACCAAAAGTCATAAAGAAACGAATTCTCTTTACATTTGGAATGTTCTTTGCAAGGGATTCAATCTCCTCGTGATGTAGTAAATACATATCCTTCTGACCTACTTGGTCAAAGTTGTATTCACGCTTAATGCTCATTGCAGGAATTTCCACCCAGTGACCATTTTCCCAGTAAGAACCAGGAGCAGAAACCTCACGCAGATTGATTTCTGGGTTAAAGTTAGTAGCAAATGGATAACCATGGTCACCACCATTACAGTCCAGAATATCAATGGTGTCAATAGTATCAAATAAATGCTTTTGAGCATATGCACAATAAGCCTGAGTTACACCTGGGTCAAAACCAGAGCCTAACAGAGCTGTTAAACCAGCCTTTTCAAACTTTTCCTTATAAGCCCACTGCCAAGAGTAATCAAAATAGGCAGTAAAGCCTTCTTCCTTACAACGCTTATCATAAACCGGACGCCACTCAGGGTCGTTTAAGTCCTCTGGCTCATAGTTAGCTGTATCCATGTAGTTTACGCCACACTCTAAACAAGCGTCCATGATTGTTAAATCTTGATATGGCAGAGCAATATTCATTACTAAATCAGGCTGTACCTTTTTAATAAGTGCAACCACTTCTTCAACATGGTCTGCATCTACTTGCTCAGTAGTAATCTTAGTTTTTGTTGTGCCTTCGAGCTTTGCCTTTAGAGCATCACACTTGCTCTTAGTTCTGCTAGCAATACAGATTTCTTCAAATACTTCACTATTCTGGCAGCACTTATGAATTGCAACAGAAGCAACGCCACCACAGCCTATAATTAAAACTTTGCTCATTTGAATCTCCTCCTAAGTTTATATGTCTATTTATTTAGTGCGAGAAGCATTTCACGCACAATTTTACAAGCAACCGCAGTAGATGCACCACTAGCATCATAATGTGGGCTTAATTCATTTACATCACAGCCAACAATATTTAATTTACTGCAAACTAATGTTACAGCTTTTCTCAGCTCATCAAAACTAACTCCACCTGGTTCTGGCGTACCTGTTCCACAGAATACTGATGGGTCTAATACGTCAAGGTCTAAAGTGAAATATACAGGTTTTCCAGTTAGCTTGTCTACAACTTCTTCTAAACCATCTAAGTTAAATTTATTAGTTTTAACATGCTCTTTTCCCCATTGCCATTCAGCACGTTCACCAGAGCGAATACCAAACTGATAAATTTTATTATCACCTATTATATCCCAGCAACGACGAATTACACACGCATGAGAAAGTGGCTCACCTAAATAATCTTCTCTAAGGTCTGTATGAGCATCAAAATGAATAATGTTAACATCTGGATACTTTTTAGCAACTGCTCTAAAAGAGCCAAGTGTCACAAGATGCTCACCACCTAAAAGAAATGGTAGTTTATTATCAGATAAAATTTGCTCTGTTTGCTTTTCAATTTGCTCTAGTGCATCTTCTGGGCCACCAAAGCGAAGCTCTAAATCACCCGCATCTAAAACAGCGTAATCCTCTAAATCCTTATCCTGATAAGGTGAATAGCTTTCCAAACCAAAAGACTCAGAGCGTATAGCATGTGGGCCAAAACGAGTTCCTGGTCTAAATGAAGTTGTGGAATCATATGGAGCACCGAACAGCACTATACCAGCTTTATCATATGGTGTATCACAAAGTAAGAATGTTTCAACATTCGGACTCAACATCTTTTAACATCTCCTCTACATACGCTGGCAAATAGAATGCACCCTTATGCAGCGTTGTTGTATAATATTTGCAAGGAATAGAATGCATATTCCATGCAGTTTCATTTAAGTCTTTTAATGGGTGATATTTTTTAGATGCAAAACCAAACAACCAATGACCAGATGGATAAGTTGGTATATGTGCTTGGTACACTCTGCTTATTGGGAAAGACTCAACTATACGTTTGTGAGCTCTTTGCATAGCAGTAGCATCTGCATCATAAAATGGGCTTTCATGCTGATTTACCATGATACCATCTTCTTTGAGTGCTTTATAACAGTTGCCATAAAACTCTCTTGTAAACAATCCTTCTCCTGGGCCAAATGGGTCGGTAGAATCAACAATAATTAAATCATATTCATTTTCACGAGAACGCACAAATTTAAGACCATCTTCATAATGAATTGTAAGTCTTTCATCGTGAAATCTACAAGCAGTTTTAGGCAAGTATTTTTTACATACTTCAACTACAAGCGAGTCAATCTCCACCATATCTATATGTTCAATGCCATGGTATTGTGTAAGTTCACGCACTACTCCGCCATCACCTGCACCGATAACAAGAACCTTTTTTACATTAGGATGTACTGCCATAGGTACATGAGTAATCATTTCATGGTAAATAAACTCATCTTTTTCGGTAAGCATCATATATCCATCAAGAGCTAAAAATCTGCCAAACTCTGGTGAATCAAAAACATCTATTCTTTGGAATTCGCTTTTCCCGCTATATAGTTGGCGGTCTACTTTAATAGATAATTTTACATTGGGCGTATGTGCCTCAGAAAACCAAAAATCCACTTTTACACCTCTTTCAGTACATTTAATCGCTCAATATGTGCATCTTCTGGGCCAGTCATAGAACAGCCCTTTTCTTTTGCATATTTGATATAATCTAAAATTGGCTGTGTTATCCTCTCACCTGGTGTTAAAATCGGTATTCCTGGAGGATAACACATTACAAATTCACTACAAACTCTACCTGCTGTTTGCTCTATTGGCAAAGACTCATGTTTTGCATAAAATGCCTCTTGTGGAGAAACTGCAACTTCAGGGTCAATATATTCATGCTCCATAAGTCCAGTCTTATCTGCTTTTGCAAAACGGCGTTTTACTTCTGCTAAAGCACCAACAAGTCTTTCTATTTCACGCTCTCTATCGCCTATTGACAAATAAGCAAGTATATTGCCTAAATCGCCAAACTCAATTTGAATATCATATTCATCTCTTAGTAAGTCATACACTTCGATACCTGCAAGACCTATATCAAGAGTATTTACAGACAGCTTTGTTGTATCAAAGTCATAAATGCTATCGCCATTTATAAGTTCTTTAGAGTATGCATAATATCCACCGATTGCATTTATTTCATTTCGTGCATAATCTGCAAGCTGTGAAACTCTAGCAAAAGCTTCTTTACCTCTTAATGCTAGATTTCTTCTTGATATATCAAGAGAACTTAAAAGCAAATATGAACCACTAGTGGTCTGAGTCAAGTTTATAATCTGTCTTACATGACCCTCACTCATAGACTTATTAGCTAAAAGAAGTGATGACTGTGTAAGGCTACCACCTGATTTATGCATAGACACAGCTGCCATATCTGCACCCGCTTTCATTGCAGAAACGGGCAGATTTTCACCAAAGTAAAAATGTGTACCATGAGCCTCATCTGCAAGACATAACATATTATTATCATGTGCCAGTTTTACAATAGAACGTAAATCCGAGCAAATACCATAATAAGTTGGGTTATTTACAAGTACAGCCTTTGCATCTGGATTTTCTTTTATAGCCTTTTCCACATCTTTGACGCTCATACCAAGTGGTATACCAAGTCTTTCATCACAAGCGGGATTTACATATACAGGCACAGCACCACAAAGCACTAATGCTCCCATAACGCTACGGTGTACATTTCTAGGCAGAATTATCTTTTCTCCCCTAGCAACAACTGACAGCACCATACTTTGAACCGCAGAAGTAGTACCTCCAACCATTAAAAACGCATGAGCTGCACCAAAAGCCTCAGCAGCTAAAATTTCTGCATCTCTGATAACTGAAATCGGGTGACAAAGATTATCAAGCGGTTTCATTGAATTAACGTCCATTTGCACACAGGTTTCCCCTAAAAGTGCTGCAAGCTCTGGATTTCCTCTACCTCTTTTGTGCCCTGGAACATCAAATGGAACTACACGCATTTTACGAAAACGCTCTAAAGCCTCGTAAATAGGTGCTTGTTCCTGTGTTAATTTCTTCATATTCATTCACCTTGGCTATAAATATTTCTACCACTAAAAATTTCTATCATTTCTTTTCTAAGATTATGCATAATATCAAGACGAACTTTAGGCGGTAATTCATATACATCTGTTTTAAATAGATAGTTTTGTAAATCTATATCCTTGACCATCATCCTTGTGTGAAATAGATTAGAACCATAAACATTTATATCAACTGCATCATATTTTCTTAAAGTTTTAGGGTCAATATAATCCTGAATTGATGCAATTTTATGGTCTAAAAACAGTTTTTGACCGTTTACATCTCTTGTAAAACCTCTAACACGATAATCCATAGTTATAATATCAGAGTCAAATGAACCGATAAGATAATCAAGCGTAGAAAGCGGAGTAATTTCCCCACAAGTTGCAACATCTATATCAACTCTAAAAGTTGCAAGGCAAGTTTCTGGGTGATACTCTGGATAAGTATGCACAGTTACATGGCTTTTATCAAGATGTGCCACTTGAGTTTCCCCTACTGGAACCATAGTCTGTTCGGCAATAAGCAAAGTAACAGATGCACCTTGAGGGTCAAAATCCTGTTTTGAGATATTTAAAATATTAGCACCAATCATATCTGTAAGATTGGTTAAAATTTTTGTAAGACGTTCTGAGTTATATTGTTCATCAATATAAGCTATATAGTCTATTTGTTCTCTAGGTGTTTTAGCATAGCATACATCATATATGTTAAAGCTAAGAGCTTTTGTTAAATTATTAAACCCATATAATTTAAGTTTCTGTTCCACACAGACTCCCTCCACAAAAGAAATAAAAAAACGCAAGCAACGTGATTAGCATTGCTTGCGTATATCGTCAAAATAAAGAAATGTATTATCATTTCATAGAGGGAAATGTTGGAGCAGAGTCTATATAGCAAATATTTCACTTTTACTACTCTTATTGACGTTTTCACAAGCCTTATGTGCACACGCTGCACACTGGTTATAAAGTAACCAACTTATAAAATTTGAGTTTCTACTCAATCAATAAAGGCAACAAAAAAGTTGCCATTCGGCAGTTGACCCGGCTGTCCGCATGGCCTTGACTCGCTTACGAGTGGTCAGAAAATATTTGCATGAAAGATAACAGCACTGCTGCACCTCATAGCATACTAACAATATATTATACTTACATAAGTGTTATTGTCAAGACGTTTTTCCCGCTCAGTCGCATATTTTCGTATATATTACGTTTTTTTCTATAAATTATTACACATACTAAAAATACATATAATCTACATTTAATTTTAATGTATTTTATGGTATCATTTATTTAAAATGCGTTTTGGAGGAAATATATGAAAAGAAAAATACTTTCAATTATTCTAACTTGTTTTATGACCACTGCACTTTTAGCTGGTTGTGGACAAACTGAAACCACAGACACACAAACTCAAGAGCAAAAACAAACACAAAATGAAATTCAGGAAGATGTTGACCTATTATCTGGCAAACACACAGCTGAAATTGTCGTTAAAGATTATGGCACTATAAAGCTAGAGCTTGATGCAGATACTGCACCAATCACTGTTACAAACTTTGTAAATCTTGCAAAAGAAGGTTTTTACAATGGTTTAACCTTCCATAGAATTATAGAGGGATTTATGATACAAGGCGGCGACCCATTAGGCAACGGCACAGGCGGTTCTGATACTAACATTAAAGGCGAATTTGAACTAAATGGCATTAAAAATGATATTTCTCATTTGCGTGGCGTAATTTCTATGGCTCGCTCACAAGACTATGATAGTGCAAGCAGTCAGTTCTTTATTGTACAAGCTGACTCCACTTATCTTGATAAACAGTATGCTGCATTTGGTCATGTAACCGAAGGTATGGAGGTTGTTGATGCTATATGTGCTAAAATGACCGAACTTGGTCTTAGTGACTCTATCCCTACTGAAAATCAGCCTGTTATTGAATCTATAACCATTATAGAGTAAAATTTAGCTGTGCAGTTTTATGCTGTACAGCTTTTTATTTTGGAGGTTTAAGTTTATGGAATATATAACTAGAGATTTTGTGCAAAGCCTTATAAAACCTAGAAAACAAGAAACAAATAAAAACCATTATGGGCGTGTGCTTGCTATATGTGGTTGTATGGGTTATACTGGTGCGGCATATTTCGCCTCTCAGGCGGCTGTTAAAACCGGAAGTGGTGTTGTAACCCTTGCTGTACCTAAAGCCATATATCCTATACTAGCGGGCAAGCTAAACGAACCTGTTATACGTCCTATAACCTGTGATAGTAACGGTAAATTCTGCCTTGACTCTTTTGATGAGCTTTATGAACTTGCAAGTCACGCTGATTGTGTGCTTATCGGCTGTGGACTTGGTCGCTCAGACGAGCTTGATAAACTGGTTCATAAACTGGTTTTATCACTCTCCTGCCCTATTGTTTTAGATGCAGATGGCATAAATGCGTTTTCTGGGCATATAGATTTATTGAGCAAAACTAAAGCTCAAATTGTTTTAACACCACATAATGGAGAGTTTAAGCGTCTTTCTTTATTAGAGCCAACTATACAAAATGCAATGAATTTTTCACAAAACACAAATACTATTGTGCTTTTAAAAAGCCATCGAACAAATATTCTAAATCCGTCTAAATGTCATTTCCAAAACACGACAGGTAATGCAGGAATGGCTAAGGGCGGAAGTGGAGATGTTTTATCTGGTATAATTTTATCACTTATAGGTCAAGGTCTATCCCCTCTTGAGTCGGCTTGTGCTGGTGCATGGATTCATGGTAAATCGGGCGATATCTGTGCAGAAAAATTTGGTGAATACTCTATGACTCCAAGTGATATGCTTGATAATATATCAAAAGTTATGCTTGATATTGTAGGGTGCTAATTCTCTCCTTTTTAAAAGGAGCTGATATTTTGAAAAAGAAATTATGTATATTATCTTTGCTTATTTTTCTTTGTGGTTGTAATATAAACCAAGATAATATAGAAAAATCTGCTGATAAAATAAAGCAAACATACTCTGATTTGTCTGATTTTCAAACAGAAATAAAATTTCTTTGCGATTCTGGGCAATCTATACTAGAATATGACTGTAAATTTGAGTATAATAAAGAGTATGGTCAAACCTTGACCATAGAAAAGCCAGATTCTTTGTCAGGCATTGTTATAAACAGCACAGGCACTTCTAAGGATAATATAAGTATAAACTACAATGACACTGTGCTTGACTTTAATGTAAATGCACAGTTTGGAACTTCTCCTGCTGATTTTATGCCTAATCTTATAGCAACGCTTATAAGCAATGAACCTGATGAAGTTTGGGAAGAAACACAATCTGGTCAAAAGCTTTTAGTTGCAAGATATGAAACTAAAACTGGTGATATGCCTATATCAAGTCAAGTCTGGCTATATAAAACTACGCTTTTACCTATGTATGCTGAAGTCTATACAGATGGTCAGCGAGTTTTACAAGCGTTTTTTACTCAAACTAATTAAAACCAAAAGGTCGTGTAGATTCATGCAACAAAATAATCATCGCACTTGGGCAGAAATTGATTTAAGTGCTATTGAGCATAATTTTAAAGAAATACAAAAACATGTTGGAAGCTGCCCTATAATGGGCATAATTAAAGCTGATGCATATGGACATGGTAGCTTTCGTGTAGCACAATGTTTAGCTAAAGCTGGCGTTTCTTACTTTGCAGTAGCAACTGTAAGTGAAGCTATTGAACTTAGAGAACAAGGTGTAACACTTCCAATTATGATTTTAGGATATGTTGGTGATGAAGATGCTTATCTTATTGCACGTTATGATATAGCTGTTCCTGTTTATGACAGCGAAACTGCAATGGTCTTTTCAAACGCTGCACAAAAAGAAGGTAAACCAATTCGTATTCATTTCGCACTTGATACAGGTATGACCCGTATAGGGTTTGCTGCCCGTCATGTAGATGAAACTGTAAATCAAATTTTAAAGCTTTCTAAACTTAAAGGTCTTATTATAGAGGGCATGTTTACACATTTTGCAGTAGCTGATACTGTTGATGGCTTAGATTTTACACATAAACAAATTGAGGAATTTCATACTATTGCACAAAAACTCGAACAAGCGGGTTTAAATATTCCTCTTAAACATTGTGCAAATAGTGGCGGTGTGTTACAATATAAAAAAGGATATTATGATATGGTTCGTGCAGGAATAATATTATATGGTTATTATCCAGACCCTTCTTTACCACATATACTTGACCTTAAACCTGCAATGTGTATTAAAGCTCGTGTTGTTCAGGTGCGTGATGTTGAAGAAGGTCGAACTGTAAGTTATGGTCGCACATACCTTGTAAATCACCCTATAAAAGAAGCTGTTATTTCCATAGGTTATGCTGATGGCTACCTTCGCAGTGGCTCTGGCAATGTACATGTATCTGTAAAAGGTAAAAAAGCTCCTGTACTCGGCAGGATATGTATGGATATGTGTATGATTGAAGTACCCGAAGGCGTTAATTTAAAACGTGGTGATGAGGTTACTATCTTTGGTGATAATCTTATCACAGCAGATGATGTTGCAATTGCTTCTGGTACTATCTCTTATGAAGTGCTTTGTGCTGCATCTGCTCGTGTGCCTCGTATATATATAAATGGATAGTTTAACCTTTTTATCCTCTGCTACATATAATGCCACAGGAAATGGTTTTTAAATTTTTCTATACCATTTCTTATAAACTCCCTCTTTAATGGGAAACATAGAGTTACAGGATTACTTAAACTCCTGAAATTCTTTCCATCGGAGTGTGACAAACGTGGATCATAATATCAAACGAGGAGATATTTTTTATGCTGATTTAAGCCCCGTTGTGGGCAGCGAACAAGGCGGTATACGTCCGGTACTTATTGTCCAGAATAATGTCGGAAACAAATTCAGTCCTACTGTAATTGCTGCCGCCATCACCTCACAAGTAAACAAAACAAAAATGCCAACTCATATTGAGCTTGGTGCAAAATCCTTCGGTTTAACAAAGGATTCTATTGTATTAACTGAGCAGATTCGTACTCTGGATAAAAAACGACTGCGTGAAAAAATGGGCTGTTTAGATGAAGCTCATATGCGTTCGGTTGATGAAGCCCTCGCAGTGAGTTTTGGTCTTGGCTTTCAGCCTACTGATTAAAAATAAGGAGTTACCGTGAAAAACAAACGTAGATTTACTATTACCGTTGGAGCTGTCCTTATGGTATGTATGCTTGCAACTGGCTATGCCGCTGTTGCTGCTGAATACGGCTCTGATTCTGACCCACTTATTACCAAAAGCTATTTAGAGCAGGTGCTTACACCTTCTATTATAAACTCTGCTAATAATACCATGCAAACTGAGACTAGTAATTATCAGTCTGCTATGGAACGTAAAATACTTGAACTTAGTCAAGCAATTGATAATAAAATCGCATCTTTAGCTGCAAGCCTTGCTAAAGATGATGAATTTGCGAAAAAAGTTGCAAGTGCTGGTGGTATTAGCAATAATAGTGGCAACTGGGAAGTACTTGAAGTTGAATCTGGTTCATTCTTAAAGCTTGGTTTAAATACTGAAATTATTGTTCAGCGTGGCAGTGCAACATGTATAGAAAGTGCTGGCACAGGTCTTACCGACTTATCTGGTGGTTCTGTTCTTTGTGCAGATGAAAATTTATCTATAAACCATAGATATATTGCAACTACTAAGGGTGCAGGATTCAAGGCAGAACAAACTGTCACTGTTTTAGTAGATGGTGAATATTCTATAGCATAATTTAGTTTAAAAGTGCGTATCTTTATTATAGATATGCACTTTTTTAATAGGAGATTTTAAAATTATGCGTTTTGATGTCAAATTAAAAAATGATACTGTCGGATATGTAACAGTATCAGAAAATAAAAATGATATTATAATTAATAGCGAGTGTAATTATACTTCAAATGATATATTAAGGCTTTTTGCAAAAACAAATGACAAAATAATAAATTTAGGTGTACTTGAACCAAACAGCAATAATTTAATGTGTTTAAACCGTAAAATCAAAAGAAATATTTTAAATAATACTACTATTTATTATCTTGATGATGGAACAGGAAAGTACATTGCTTCATCAAAACAATATAGAACCAATTTCAACGCTGGTAAAGAACATGAATTTGCATATCTTTTAACCGCTTGCACTCTTGAAAAAGTAAACAATACTTGGATTACATATATAAAAAAAGCACAGAATGAATAACTCACTCTGTGCTTAATTTTTATTCGTCTACAACTTCCATGTCACTAGTATCAACCGCATAACCAAGAATCATTACACTATCAGAAAAATGTACATTTTCTACTGGAACAAGCTTGCCTTCAAGGTGAAGGTCACCGCCAGTAAAATTCCATAATCCCTTGATACCATATTCAACTAGATTTCTTGCAATTTCTGATGCAACACTATATGGAACAGTTAAAACTGCTATATCTGGCTTATGTTCATTTACATATGAATATAGATTTTGAGCATCGCATATTTGAACACCACCAAGCTCTGTTTCGATAACTTTTTCATTTGTATCAAATGCACAAACTAAATCAAATCCACTTGATTTGAAATCAAAATTTTTGATTAGAGCCTTACCTAGGTTACCAGCACCAACTAAAATAGCTTTTCTTTGTCTGTTGATACCAAGTATTTCTCCTAAACCTTCATAAAGCTTTTCTACATTATAACCATAGCCTTGCTGACCAAAGCCACCAAAACAGTTAAAATCCTGTCTAATCTGTGAAGCTGTGAATCCCATTGATTCCGCAAGTGACCTAGAGGAGATTCGTTGCACTCCATTTGCTCGGAGTGTAGAAACATACCGATAATAACGAGGAATGCGATGAATAACCGCTCTAGACACCTT
>CALWMO010000035.1 GCA_944381965.1 uncultured Butyricicoccus sp. | reverse complement strand
AATGGGCGAGCTGGATTAGCAAGAGCCTTACCCATGATAGAGATTTCCTTGTTGATTAGGTAGCCACAAACAGCTGGCAGATAATCAGCTAGACCAGCAGTAGTAGCATGTGCACGGTGTGCAGTACCGAATGCGTCGTTTACATAAACTTCAGCCATAGATGCTAATTCCTTAGCGAATGCTGGGTCGTTCTTTTCCTCTTCCTTGTGGAAACGAACGTTTTCAAGCAGCATTGCCTGACCTGGCTGCAGAGCTGCTGCCATTGCCTTTGCGTCCTCACCGATAACGTCCTTAGCAAGCTTTACTTCCTGACCTAGAAGCTCGCTTAGACGCTCAGCTACTGGAGCTAGAGAATACTTCATCTTAAACTCGCCCTTTGGACGGCCTAAGTGAGAGCAGAGAATAACTGCTGCATTCTGACCTAACAGATATTTGATAGTTGGCAGAGCAGCTACGATACGCTTGTCATCAGTGATTTTGCCGGTTTCGTCCTGTGGCACGTTAAAGTCGCAACGTACAATTACCTTCTTACCAGCTACGTCGATGTCTTCTACATTCTTCTTATTGTAATCCATATTGACTCTCCTTTGAGCAAATAATTTTATCAAAACGGACTGAAAGCGGAGGGTTTATCCGCTTAGAGCAGGTATTCTGCACACACTGCTTCCTAAGACAGAATTATACTTGTTTTATCATTAACAATCAATAGAATTTTTGAAAAAATATCACAAAAAATTAGATTGTTTCGTATTTTTTGAATTTCACACAGTACAAAAATGTCCTTATAGTGCTTTTTAAACAAGTTCTGCACAAAAGTTTCCACAGACTTTTCTATTTATTATACCCAGTTTTTACATGAAAATTATAATTTATGATTTTAAATATTAAAGTGCAAGCCCCATATCTACTGGGAAAACTCCAGCCTGCTCAAGACCTTTAAATTCAGTTTGTCTTAAAGCCTCAAAAACGGTTATTGCAACAGAGTTTGAAAGATTTAAACTTCTTGCTCCCTCACGCATTGGTATGCGTATACATCTTTCAGGATTTTTTATAAGCAAGCTTTCTGGCAGTCCTTTTGTTTCCTTGCCAAAAAGCAAATATGCATTATCATTAAACTTTACATCTGTATAGCTATGCTGTGCTTTTGTTGTAAGATAAAAATACTGTCCATCTGGATTTTTTTTAAAAAAATCATCAAGATTGTCATAATATCTAACATCAAGCAAATGCCAATAATCAAGTCCTGCACGTTTTAGGTGTTTGTCATCGAGCTCAAACCCAAGCGGGCGAACCAAATGAAGTATAGAACCTGTGGCTGCACAAGTGCGAGCTATATTGCCAGTGTTTTGAGGAATTTCTGGCTCAACCAAAACGATATTAAACATATTAAACCCCTTTTCACGCTTACGTTTTTATTTTATTTGATTTTTTTTGCTTTTTCAAGCACTTTTCATGTTTTTATTATAAAAAATTATCCTCAGACTATAAAATCTGAGGATAAAATACTTATTTATGCAAAATATTCTCTTGTTTGCTCTACATTTTTCATTATAGCTTTTTTAAGCTCATTTACATCTGTAAATGCTTTTTCAGGGCGTAAAAACTTATAAAACTCTACATGAATAAATTTTCCGTATAAATCGCCTGTAAAGTCCAGTAAATGAGGCTCAATAGTTGGAGCACCGCCATCTTCAAAAGTCGGTTTTATACCTATATTTGTAGCTGCCATATGGCTTTTACCATCAACCACTACAAGCGTAGCATAAACACCATAAGGCGGTAAAACCATCTCTTTTGGCAGAGCTAAATTGAGCGTAGGCACACCTAATGTACGAGTTCCGACCTTTCTGCCATGCTCTACAACACCAGATACGGTGTATGGGTGTCCTAAAAACTTAATTGCCTTTTCCATTTCACCCTGAGAAATAAGCTGTCTAATGTAAGTTGATGATACTGTTATACCATCAACCTTAACATCAGGTATACAATCATAGCCTATACCCGCTTTTTTACATTCTTCAGCCATTCCCTCTGGTGTGCCAAGACCTTTATATCCAAATCTATTGTTATGACCGGATATTATATATTTTGCATTGAATTTTTTTATAAGCAGCTCATGAATAAAGTCTTTCCAGTCCATTGTGCGTAAATTATCATCAAAATGCCCGAAAATAACCTCATCTACACCGCCCAATTGTTTTATTTCATCTGCTCTTGTTGACTTTGCTGTAAGCATAGGCACAGCTAAACCACTCATTACCGAGCTAGGGTGCTGGTCAAATGTAAATACAGATGAAATTCCACCTATTTCCTTAGCTCTTAATACAGCTTTGTCCATAAGTGCTTTATGCCCCAAATGCACGCCATCAAAATAACCAAGTGCTATTGCACGAGGTGTATTTTTATCATTCATTTTATGTTATCCTCAGTTTATCTAAAATTTTTATAAACAAACATTGCAAGACCGCCCTTATCAAGTGCTTTTACTTTACCTAGCATTTTAAAACCCTGTTTATCATACACACGATAAAGCTGACCTTCTATTTCATCAAAACCCTTTTCAGTGTGTCTACCAAATATAACAGCACCTCTTATAGCTCTTTCTGCACCCTCATCTGTAAGCGATACCGCTGGATAATCTAAAAATAAACTATCTGTTGCATGAAGTAAGCTCTGGACTTCTCCATCATTTGCAGCCTTTTGAACGGTTTCAAAGTCCACACATTCACTTAGCTTATATGCACCCGAACGAGTGCGAACAAGGCTATTCATAGCCGCATAAGAGCCCAGTTTTTCACCTAAATCATGTATAATTGTGCGTACATAAGTGCCTTTACTTACAGCAAGTGCAATTTGACCGCACTGCATTTGCTCATCGAATGATACAAGTTCGCTTTTAGCTATGAAAATTTCTCGTTCTGGACGCTCTATTTCTTTGCCCTTTCGTGCCAAATCATAGAGCTTTTGACCACCTATTTTTACAGCTGAATACATCGGAGGAATTTGTTTCTGCTTACCTTTCATTGCTTTCACAGCCATATAAATTTCAGCAGAACCGATTTTCTTATCGGATTGCTTTAATATTTTACCTGTTGTGTCTTGAGTATCTGTACAAAAGCCTAAATTAAATCCTGCGATATATTCTTTCTCCTGAGCTGCCGCAAAATCGGCTGCACGAGTTGCACCACCTATAAAAACAGGCAGAACGCCTGTTGCCATAGGGTCGAGTGTGCCACCATGGCCGATTTTGCGTGTTTTAAGCATACCTCTTAATTTTGCTACTACGTCATGTGAGGTAAAGCCCTCTGGCTTATTCATCAGTAAAATTCCGTTTAATTCAGCCATTTGTTTCTCTGTATACCTCCATAGTAGCATTTACTATCATTTTATAGGCGGTTTCAATATCAATATTTTTATCAAAAGTTGCACCCGCTGCACGAATATGACCACCACCGCCACATTTAGCACAAATTGCAGATGCGTCCACTTCTTTTGTGGTGCGAACAGATGCTTTTACAGTCAAATCTTTGTTTTCGGTAAGTGTAATTCCAACTTCCACACCCTCTATTTGACGGGTTAGTGATGCGATAGAATCGAGGTCGTCCATGTCTGCACCAGTTTTATCTATATCTTTTCGATAAAGTTTTGCAATAGCAACTTTTTTATCATTTTCAAATTGCATTGTATCAAAAATTATACGCTCCATTTGAAATCTTGCCCATGTCTTAACCTCGAATAATGCACGGTTAATTTCGCCTCCATCTACTCCCGCTTCAAGACATTTTGCAGCCCCACGCAGAGTATCTGGTGTTGTGTTGGAGAATTTAAAACAGCCTGTATCTGTGCTGAGTGCGATATAAATGCACTCAGCTATATCAGTTGTAAGTGATGCACCCATATGCTCAATCACATCAAGAATTACTTCTCCGCAAGCACCTGCATTCGCTCTGACCAAATTATATTTGCCAAAATTTGAATTAGATTTATGATGGTCTAAAACTAAATCAATTTTACCTATATATTTTTCAGCATTAGGCGTAAATAAATTTATATCAGCTATATCAGTTGTTACAACAAAATTAGGCTCAAAATTTTCTGGAGCTTTATAAGGCTCAATAAGAGGTTTATATCTTTTTGTTATATCTGGGTTTTCCAAAATATAAGCATTTTTACCAATTTGACAAAGTGCTCTGCAAAGTGCACCTGCACAGCCTGTTGTATCTCCATCTGGTCTTCTATGAGTGATAATCAGTATATTATCGGCTTTTATTAAAAGCTCAGCAGCTTCTATGACGCTGACATTACTCATCAGCACTTTCCCCCATTTTGCCTTCACGCTCAAGCTCATTTATAACCTGTGAAATATGAGCACCATGGGTCATAGATGAATCAAGATGGAATACAAGCTCAGGAGCATATCTTAATTGAACCTTGTGACCTACTTCACGACGCAGCCAACCAGATGCAGATTTTAAGCCTTTCATAACCTCTTTGCCCTGCTCATCAGAGCCAAACACAGAGATATAAACCTTAGCATATCTTAAATCACCTGTAACTTCACAGTGTGTTATAGATACAAGACCGTTTTGTACTCTAGGGTCTTTTACATTTCTTAAAGCCTCCGCAAGAGCTTTCATAACTTCTTCTGAAATTCTATCAATTCTATTAGATGCCATTTTACTTTTCCCTCCTTTTGAAAAAGCAAAACAGGACGGGCGAAACACGCCCGCCCCATTATTTTTTAATAAAGCTTATTATCGTGGAATTTCTTCCATTACAAAGGCTTCAAATACGTCGCCTTCCTTAATATCGTTGAAGTTTTCAAAACCACAGCCACATTCATAGTTAGATGCAACTTCCTTAACATCGTCTTTGAAACGCTTTAGTGAGGACAGCACACCCTCATGGATAACAATACCATCACGCACAATACGAACCTGTGCATTACGCTGGATTTTACCGTCTTGTACATAACAGCCTGCAATAGTACCCACACCAGATACTCTGAATGTTGTACGAACTTCTGCATGACCTAGAATAGCTTCTCTAAACTTAGGTGCAAGCATACCCTTCATAGCCTGTTCCATTTCCTCAATGCAGTCATAGATAATGCGATACATACGCATATCAACACCCTGCTGGTCAGCAGAGTCTGATGCTGCACGGTCTGGACGCACGTTAAAGCCTACAATAATCGCACCAGATGCACTTGCAAGCATAACGTCAGATTCACTGATTGCACCAACTGCACCATGGATAACCTTAACTCTAACCTCATCGTTAGACAGCTTTTCAAGGCTTGCACGCAGTGCCTCAACAGAACCCTGAACGTCTGCCTTAACAATGATATTAAGCTCTTTCATCTGACCCTCTTGGATAGATGCAAACAGATTATCAAGTGTAACCTTGTGCATTGCCTTGTTACGCTCTTCTTTTTCGTGCTCTTTACGCTGTTCTACAAGCTGACGAGCCATACGCTCGTCATCAACAGCGTAAAAGATATCGCCTGCACCTGGAACTTCAGCAAGACCGATAATCTCAACTGGTACAGATGGGCCTGCACTCTTGATTTTCTTTCCGTCATCATCAGTCATTGCACGAACACGACCAACTGCTGTACCAGCGATAATAATATCACCTGCATTAAGTGTACCGTTTTGTACAAGTACGGTTGCAACAGGGCCACGACCCTTATCAAGCTTAGCTTCGATAACAGTACCCTTAGCCTGACGGTTTGGATTTGCCTTTAGGTCAGCAACTTCAGCAGTTAGCAATACCATCTCAAGTAGGTTTTCAATACCCTGACCAAATTTCGCAGAGATATTGCAAACGATAGTATCGCCGCCCCATTCTTCTGGCACAAGCTCATATTCGGTGAGCTGCTGAAGTATTCTATCTGGGTTTGCACCCTCTTTATCAATCTTATTAACTGCTACGATAATAGGTACATTTGCTGCCTTAGCATGGTTAATAGCCTCTATTGTCTGAGGCATAATTCCGTCATCAGCTGCAACAACCAGAATTGCAATATCAGTTACCTGAGCACCACGAGCACGCATAGAAGTAAATGCCGCATGTCCAGGGGTATCAAGGAATGTAATAGGCTTGCCATTTATCTGCACACGATATGCACCGATATGCTGTGTAATACCGCCTGCTTCGCCCTCTGTAACCTTGGTTTTACGGATTGCATCAAGCAGAGAAGTTTTACCATGGTCAACATGTCCCATAACAACAACTACTGGGTCACGAGGCTTTAAATCTTCTGCCTTGTCCTCGGACTCATCAAACAGCTTTTCTTCAATGGTTACATGAACCTCATGTTCAACCTTTGCACCCATTTCCTCTGCAACAAGTGCTGCTGTATCAAAATCAATGGTCTGAGAGATAGATGCCATAACACCGAGTTTCATAAGCTCTTTAATAACATCTGCTGCTGTACGCTTCATACGCTGAGCAAACTCACCAACATTAATTTCATCTGGAATGGATACCTTAAGCTGAACCTTTTTAATTGTCTGCTGTTGACGCTGTAAACGCTTCATCTTTTCTTGCTCTTCCAGCTTACGCTTAGAGCCATACTGCTGTCTAGCTCTCTGGTCAGACTTTTTAGTTAGCTTTTGCTTTTTCTGACTATTTGACTGCATTCTCTCTGCCTTTTCAGACACAAGAGAGTCAATTCTTTCATCGTATTTATCTAGGTTTACATCGCCGCCACCTCTGGTGTCGATACGGTGAACCTGTTTTGTCTTTGAGGAGCGTGGAGCTTCCTGATTTTCTGTCTTTTGAGCCACTTCAGTCACCTTCTTTTCTTCTTTTACGCCCTTTATATTTAATGCTTTTTCCATGTTATCCACTTGCTCATTTTGAGTTATTACCTCAAAAATTATGCTTAGCTCTTTATCGCTTAAAGCCTGCATAGAGCTTTTTGGAGTATCAGCATATTTAGTCAGAATCTCTGTAATTTCCTTGGTGGTTTTTCCGAAATCCTTCGCTATATCTCGTACTCTATACTTATTTTCTATCGCCATTGGCGTTCACCTCCTAATGAAATTTGAGTTGCTCTGACCGCTTTTTTTATTTTTTCTTTTTCTTGCCTTTACGGCTATCCATGCGAGTTTTTTTCTCTAAAACTCTTTGAGCAGCCATAGCATTTTTATCGCTTGTTGACTTTAATTTATCAGCAATAGCATTTGCCATGCCAATGTCATTTACCGCACAAACTGTACAGCCTTGCATACCGATTGCATGACCTAAGTCAATTTTCTCGGTTTCAAGTGTAAACACTGGCACTTTTTCGTCATGACGCATTATTTTTCTGCGTGTTGCATCGCCTATATCTTTAGCCATAAAAATGGCTCTGCATTTGCCTGTCTGCACCATCTCATAAACTTGGTCTTCGCCTAAGGCGAGCTTACCCGCTCTGCGGCTCAGACCTAAAAGTCCAAGTGCTGCATCATTAGCCATTTGTTTCGTCCTCCATTTTTTGCTCTAAAGCCTGATAAACCTCTTCAGGCACTTGCATAGAAAATGCTCTTTCAATAGCACGAGATTTTCTAGCTTTTTTCAGACATTCGGAATTAGGGCAAATATATGCACCTCTACCCGCTGCCTTACCCTTAAAATCAAGAGATAATTCGCCCTCTGGAGAACGCACCACACGAATTAGTTCCTTTTTAGGAAACATTGTGCGACAGCCTAAACATTGACGCATTGGAATTTTTCTCTGCTGCATAATGCTTTTATTCCTCTACCTCAGCGGTTGGCTCTTGTGTTTCTTCTGTTTGCTCATTTACCTTTTCAGCCTGAGATGCTGGTGCAATATCAATCTTACAGCCTGTTAGTTTAGCAGCCAGACGAGCATTTTGACCTTCTCTGCCGATAGCAAGTGAAAGCTGGTCATCAGGAACAACCACATGACAGCTCTTTCCGTCTGGCTGCATTTCAGCGGAGACAACATCAGCTGGAGCAAGTGCTGCAGATACAAACTTAGCCATATCATCAGACCATTTGATTATATCAATCTTTTCACCGCCAAGCTCATCGACAATATTGCCAACTCTAGCACCACGAGTACCTACACAGGCACCGATTGGGTCTACATTTTCATCCTGAGAGAATACAGCAATCTTTGTACGGTTGCCTGCTTCACGAGCAATAGACTTAACTTCTACAATGCCGTCATGGATTTCTGGCACTTCAAGCTCAAATAAACGCTTAACCAGTCCTGGGTGTGTACGAGAAATCATAATCTGTGGGCCACGGTTTCCACGACGCACTTCCATAACATAAACCTTAACACGCTGACCTTCGGTTAAAGTTTCGCCCTTAACCTGCTCTGAAGATGTAAGTACAGCCTCGGTTTTCTCGCCATGGGAAACGATTTCGAGCATAACATTTCCGCTTCTTGGGTCGATACGACTTACAACACCGTTTAAAATCTCATGGGATTTAGACTCAAACTCGGTTATAGTCATACCGTGTTCAGCTTCACGAATGCCCTGAATAATAACCTGCTTTGCAGATTGAGCTGCGATTCTGCCGAAAGATTTAGGCGGAATATCAATGTCTATAATATCGCCAAGCATTGCATTTGCTTTGTATTCTCTAGCCTCTTCAACAGTCATTTCCTCGTATGGCTCATAAACGTCATCAACAACTGTTTTACGAACATACATACGAATTTCTTTCTTTTTACGGTCGGTTTCAACATAAACGTTGTCGGTCATGCCTGCATTCATCTTTTTATATGCAGCGATAAGTGCCTGACCTACACGCTCTAACATATACTCTACTGAAATACCCTTTTCCTTCTCAAGCTGCTCTAGTGCAGCAAAAAATTCTGCGTTCATCTTGCCACAATCACTCCTTATTAAAACTGTACGGTAAGTCTAACTGCTGCCACGTCCTGTGGCTCATAAATACGGGTTTCACCATTAACCTCAAGAGTCACTGCACCCTCATCATAAGCTATAAGTGTGCCCTCTATAATCTTTGCACCATTCATTGCCTTATAAAGTTTAAGTTCAACTGGTGAGCCAATAAATTTATCAAAATGTGCTTTCTTTTTAAGTCTACGCTCTAAACCTGCTGATGATACACAAAGTGTATATGCAGGCATTGACTGAAATTCCTTTGCATCAAGCATAGGGTCAAGTGCTCTTGATACTGCTTCGCAGTGGTCAATATCCACACCATCTTCTCTGTCAATGGTAACAGTAAGCATATACTGTCCGCCTTCTTTTTCAAATTCAACGTCCCAAAGCTCAACGCCAACCTGTTCACAGATTGGAGCTACAAGTTCTTCAACACGCTTTATAAGGTCTTTAGTGTGCATAAGATTCTCCCTTTTATTATTATTTCTGGATTTAGTCAATAAGAAAGAGTGGGTTTCCCCACTCTCGACATTCCATACTAACTTACATATAAGAGTATAACATGTCTATGGCTAAATTGCAAGGAAAACGCAAATTTTAATTATTTTTAACATTAACACAGATATATATGCTTTACAAAATATATTTATAGCGTTACCATATAGCTATATTTGTTTAGGAGATAATTTATGGCTTTTTTTGAAATTAAAGCAACTGGTCATTATAAAAGACAATTACTGACTATAAGAGCGGCGATAATATTTTTCATTGTTTGGCTTATTAGCGATAGATTTTATATAGATAATAAGGAATTTGCACCTTTACTTGCTATTTTATGCAGTTTTTCCTCATTTATAACTAAGCCTTTGCATGGTTTTAGTAAAATCTTTATACCAAAATTTATTTTAGTGCTTGGTGCACCTGTCTGCTTGCTTGCTGTTGAAATTTTAAATAATACCAATCCGTTTTTTGATTTAAGCGTTACACAATGTTTTTTTAATTTTGTCTGGTATTATCTTGTTTTTGGGCTTTTAACCTTGGCTTTTGGAAAAATTAAACCCTCTTGTGTGATTTCTACTGTATTTTTTACTGTTATAGGTGTTATAAACCACTATGTTTTAGAATTTCGTGGGCGAGTTATTTTCCCTTGTGATATTTTTTCATGGCAAACTGCACTTAATGTGTCTGATAATTTTGATTTTACGCCTGATATAACAATGATTGGTGCGTGTTTATTTACATTTGCATATTTAATTCTGGTTTTATTATTACCTGATGAGCCTAAACCCAAAAGACCAAAAAAACAGATTTCACTTGCTATTTGTGCATTAACTATTGTCTATGTAACCGCATTTTTTAATACCGATATGATGAAATCTTTCGGTATATACTCACAGCAATGGAAAACTCAAGCTAATGGTTTTGTGCTTAATTTCACCGTTTCTTTAAAATACAGCATGGTTAATGAGCCAGAAAATTATTCCAAAGAGGCTGTTTTAAACATTATAGAAAATACTGAGCCTATAAGTTCAGACAATAATCCACAGCCTGTGCATATAATTGCGATTATGAATGAATCTTTTGCTGATTTTTCAGAATATGATGTGCCATATAGTGCAGACCCTACGCCATTTCTTCACAGTCTAACCGAAAACACTATTAAAGGCACTATGTATTCACCTGTGACTGGCGGAGGTACTGCAAATGTCGAATTTGAATTTTTAACAGGTAATTCTATCACCTTTTTACCTGCAAATTCAGTTGCATATCAGCTTTATCTAAAAGATAATACCCCATCACTTGTATCACAGCTTAAAAGCCTTGGTTATTCATCGGTTGCTTATCACCCTTATAAATCATCGGGCTGGAATAGGACTTCGGTTTATAACTGGCTTGGGTTTGATAAACAGATGTATCAGGAGGATACGATAGACCCATATTATATAAGGGGTTATATATCTGACCAAAGCGACTATGAAAATTTATATTATCTCACTGATAATGCAGGCGATGAACCACTGTTTATTTTTAATGTAACAATGCAAAATCATAGCGGTTATAAACTTCCTTGGATAAATCTTGATAGAAGTATTTGGCTTACTGGAGATATGGAAAACAGATATTTAGATGCTGACCAATATTTTTCACTTATGCGTGAATCGGATAATGCACTTAGAAATTTGATTTCTCATTATTCAAATACCGATGTTCCGACAATGATAATATTTTTTGGTGACCATCAGCCACCGCTTACAAATTCATTTTATGAAGAAATAACAGGCATTTCTATGGATAGTAGAAATACAAGCGAGGTTTTAAAGCAATATACAACACCATTTTTTATTTGGACAAACTATGATATTGAAGAAAAACAAGATATTATCTTATCACCATGGGGGCTTGGTGTGCTTGCTATGAAAACAGCAAATATAGAGCTTACTGGTTATCAGGAATTTTTATATTCACTTATGAATGAGCTTCCTGTTATAACTCCTGCTGGGTATATTTCTGCTAATGGTGAAGTTTTTTCGAGTGAAAGCTTTTTCCCTATCACAAGAAGTTATGAATTTTTGATTTATAACTTTTTATTTGACAATGAAAGAGAAGATAATTTTTTCTTCTTAGAATAAAATAAACAGCCGTATCAAAGGTAATTTTCCAATGATACGGCTATTTTTACATTATGTGTTCTTCTGCACAGTTGTCAACCACTCTCATGCCCATTTTGTCTGGTTTTGCAACCTCATATTTTGCTATGCTGTTCATATCAAATTTAGGGCAAAGTCTTGTTTCTGGATTTATTCTCATATCCAGTTTTTTATTATCCATATTTCATCACCCATTTATAGTATGATGAAATTTAAGGATTTTATTCATAAAAATAAAAAAAGAGCGTACCCTGAGAAGCACTCCTCAGGATAAGCTCTTTGAAAACTAAATCAAACCGTTAATTAAACAAGCTCGATAATTGCCATCTCAGCACAGTCGCCACGACGTGGGCCTGTCTTGATGATGCGGGTATAACCGCCGTTACGCTCAGCGTAGCTTGGAGCGGTTTCAGAGAACAGCTTAGCAACAACAGCTTCCTTAGTGATGTAAGCCATAGCCTGACGGCGAGTTGCCAGAGTGTTCTTCTTACCAAGAGTAATCATCTTCTCGCACATTGGAGCAACTTCCTTAGCACGAGCAAGAGTTGTTTCGATGCGACCGTTCTCTAATAGGTAAGTTACCATTGCACGGAGCATTGCACGACGATGGTCGCTGGTTCTACCCAGCTTACGATTCTTTGCCATAATATTCTACCTCCATAGGCTTGTTGAAATCAGTGGATTAAATAGGCAAAAACTAACCACTGATAGTGC
>CALWMO010000034.1 GCA_944381965.1 uncultured Butyricicoccus sp. | reverse complement strand
TGACGAAATGCTTCAAAAACGTTATGATAAATTCCGTAAGATCGGAGTTTTTCAAGAAATAAATCAGATCTAAAAAATATTAAGGAGAGTAATACTTATGTTCGAGAAAATTTGCGAGCTTTTAGCTGACAAGTTTGATGCTGATGCTTCCACAATGACAATGGAGACTTCTATCAAGGATGATTTAAACGCTGACTCACTAGACGTTGTTGAGCTGATGATGGACCTTGAGGAGAACTTCGGCATTACTATTAGCGATGAAGAAGCTATGAAGATGTCCACTATCGGTGACATTGTTAAGTATATCGAAGATAATCAGTAATTCAATAAAGGCTGCCGCTTAGTTTAGGCAGCTTTTTTTATATTGTGTATTTATAGTGCTTATGATATAATTAGTTTGTCAAATAAACTATTCAAGCAGGAGAACTGTAATGAATGAATATGAAATCATTAATACGTTCCTTGTTGATATCTGGGGACGAATAAACAAAATAGAAGAACGTTCATTAACCACTGCTCTTGGTGAGGATATATCTGTAACTGAAATACATATTATAGAAAAAATCGGTGACGATGAGCCAAAACGCATGAGTCAAGTTTCAAGAGCTTTAGGTGTTACTATGGCAACTCTTACTGTTGCTTGTGATAAACTTGAATATAAAGAACTTGTTAATCGTCAAAGAGATAGTAAAGATAAACGAGTTGTTAATGTAAGCCTTACCCCAAGAGGTAGAGCAGTTTATGAGTGTCATAAGAATTTTCATGAACGTATGGTATCTGCCGCACTTGCCAATTTTACACCAGAAGAGACAGAAATTTTAGCTAAGAGCTTGCTTAAATTGCAAAAATTTTTATTATCAGAGGCATGATACATGTTCATCTATGATGTGTTATACACAGGAAAGGAGCTAATTCATGCAAAAAAAAGATATTGTTATTATAACAGATTCAAGCTGTGATTACTCACCTGAACAGGCAGCGAACGCTGGATTTTCTATGGTTCCGCTCACAGTTTCTTTTGGTGAGCAGAATTTTTTAGAAGGTCTTGAAATAACACCTAGTCAGTTTTATAGTCGCTTGGCTAAAGAGCCTGAGCTTCCAAAAACATCTCAGCCAAGCCCTGAAATGTTTTGCAGTGTGTTTAAAAAATATAAAGATGCAAAGCATATTGTTTGTATAACTATTTCAAGCGGTTTATCTGGCACTATAAGAAGTGCTACTATTGCCGCTCAGATGCTTGAAGAGGAAAATTTTGCACCTAAAATTCATGTTGTAGACTCGCTTAATGGTTGTACTGCCACTGGTCTTATGGCTGAAACTGCTGCCAAAATGGTAAATGAAGGCAAAAATATAGATGAAATTTTAGCTAGACTAGAGCAAATGCAAAAAACAACAGCCATTTATTTTGTGCCTGATACTCTTGAAAATCTTAGAAAAGGTGGACGAATTGGCAATGTTCGTGCGGCAGTTGGCAGTCTTTTAGGTATAAAACCTATTTTGACTGTTATTGATGGCAAAGCTACTGATATTGGAAAATGTCGAGGTGCGGCTCAAGTTCGTCAAAAGCTTGTTCAGAAATTCCTTGAATGTGCCAAAAGTTTAAAAGAAGTTATTGTTATACACACTGATGCACCTGTTGCGGCACAAGAGCTTATAAAAGAACTTAAAAAATCAGTTCCAGAAATTAAAATCAATCTTCATATAGTAGGCTCGGTTATCGGTACTTATATCGGTGCTGGTGCTGTGGGTCTTGCTTTTGAAGAAAAACAACCTAGATGGTAAAAATGCTATGAGCGGCGAAAATGCTGCTCTTTTTTATTGAAATTAGAGAAAAAGAATGGGAAAATTATGGATAGTTTAATTTACAGTTTAAATGCAACCGTACCTATATTTGCGGTTATATTCTTAAGTTATTTATTAAAACAGCGTGGATTTTTTAAAGAAAGCTTTATAAGCGGTGCAGATAAAGTTATTTTTCAGCTTTTTTTACCTGTTCTGCTTTTTCGAGATATAGCAGAGGGCAGGATAACTGAAACTTTTGACCTTACTTTCTTTTTATTCTGTATGATTTCGACCGTTGTTTATGTTTTCGCTATTTGGGGCGGTGCAGAACTGTTTATAAAAGATAAAACTATGATTGGTGCTTTTACTCAAGGTGCTTTTCGTGGTTCGCTTGCCGTTTTAGGTGTCGCTTTTATTCAAAATATATATGGTGATGCGGGTCTTGCTCCTCTAATGATAGTTGCAACCGTTCCACTTTATAATATTTTTGCGGTTATTGTGTTAACTGTTCGCTCAAATGAGCCGATTGCGGGCGGTGACAGCATGATTCGTGCAACATTAAAGGGCATTTTGAGAAATCCTATAATATTGGGTATAATTGCGGGTTTACCGTTTTCATTGCTTGAAATTCAGTTTCCAACCATGATAAATAAAACGCTTGATTTAATTGCAGCTCCAGCAACTCCTCTTGCACTTGTTACAATCGGTGCAGGTTTTGAGGGTGCAAAGGCAATTAAAAAAATTAAGCCTACGGTTATAGCATCGGTTATTAAGCTTGTTGTTTTACCAGCTATATTTTTGCCAATAGCTGTATTTATGGGCTTTAGAAATCAGGCTTTAGTGTCAATTCTTATTATGACAGGTGCACCAAGCACAGTAAGCGGTTATATTATGGCTAAAAATATGAATGCTGATTATGTGCTTTCTTCTTCGATTATTGTACTTACAACAGCGGTTTCAGTGTTTACAATGACACTTGCACTTTATATAATGCGAAGTTTTGCACTGATTTAAAAAAAGGAGAGTTATAAATGCTCACTTATCATATAAATAACAAGGGCATTTTGCCGATGTATGAACAATTATATCGTGCAATTAGAGAGGATATAATAAATGGTGTTATAAAAGGCGGAGAAAAACTTCCGTCTAAACGCAGACTTGCAGAGCATTTAAAAATAAGTCAAATAACTGTTGAAAATGCATATAGTCAGCTTTTAGCTGAGGGTTATATAATTTCTAAACCTCGCTCTGGCTACTATGCAGAGCAAATTATAGAACATAACAAAAAAGCTAAGCCTATAAGCTATGAAATTCCAAAACCAAAAACTGAAGACTATCTTTATGCTTTTCATACAAATACGGTTGACACCGAATGTTTTCCGTTTTCATCATGGGCAAAGCTTTTGCGTTCTGAGCTTACCGAAAAGGCAAGCAAACTCTTAATTGCTGCACCTAATCAAGGCGTTTTAGAGTTAAGACAGCAAATTTGCAGATATTTAGCCGAGTTTAGAGGGATTTATGCAATACCAGAACAGATAGTTATAGGTGCAGGCTCAGAATATCTTTTAATGCTTTTAATTCAGCTACTTGGAAGAAATAGAATTTATGCACTGGAAAACCCTTGTTATCCAAAGCTAAATAATGTTTTTAAGGCAAATGGTGCAAATGTTAAGCCTATAACTCTTGACAAAGATGGTTTAAAAATAGACGAGCTTGAAAAAAACAATGCAAGCGTTGTATATTTAACACCATCACATCAGTTCCCGCTAGGAATTGTTATGCCCGCTGCAAGAAGAATAAAAATGCTAAAATGGGCAGAGCAAACAGGGGATAGATATATTATAGAGGACGATTATGACTCTGAATTTCGTTATACATCTCGCCCAATTCCTGCGATGAAAGAGCTTGACCATGCAGACAGAGTTATATATTTAAACACTTTTGCAAAAAGTTTAGCTCCATCACTCCGTATAAGCTATATGGTTTTACCTAAAAGCCTTTTAAAAAAATATCGTGATGAGTTAAGGTTTTATTCTTCTACTGTTCCAAGTTTTGAACAGTATACACTTGCAAAGTTTATTAAAACTGGTATGTTTGAACGTCATATCTCAAGAATTAGAAATTTATATAAATCAAGGCGTGATATTTTACTTGAGCTTTTAAATAAAAGTGCTTTTGCAAAGTTTATGGAGATATCGGGAGAAGATGCAGGACTGCATTTGATGTTAACTCTTAAAAATGGACTTTCAGAAAGACAAATGGTAGAGCTTGCGGCACAAAATGGAGTGCATCTTCATGGTATTTCCGATTATTATATAGCTGAATCTGAAAAAAAGCCTAATTCTACCGTTGTACTCGGTTATGCAGGTCTTAATGAGGATATAATGAAAAAAGCAGTTAAATGTCTTGAAAATGCATGGACAAAATTCGCACTTTGCAATTATGACGAATTATGATAAAATAATTAGTATCGTATATGGAAAAATTTAAATTTTTTTGGAGAAATGATTTTTATGATGGATTATACCTATCTTGCGGATAAGCTGTTTCCGCATATCACTGAAACCCCAGAACAAGTGGAGGCTCGCTATCCAAAGCGTGAACTTCCAGAGGGTGCTAAAGTCACTCGTATGGGTCCTAGCCCAACAGGTTTTATGCATCTTGGAAACCTTTATGGTGCATTAGTTGACGAACGTTTAGCACATCAATCTGGCGGTGTGTTTTATCTGCGTATAGAGGATACCGACCGTAAACGTGAGGTTGAAGGCGGTGTGCAAACAATTATTGACGCTTTTTCTGCTTTCGGTTTACCTTTTGATGAGGGTGCGACTTTGGACGGCGAAATCGGTAATTATGGCCCATATCGTCAGTCACAAAGAGCTGAAATCTATCAAACTTTTGTAAAATGGCTTATGAAACAAGGCATGGCTTACCCATGTTTCTGCACAGAAGAAGAACTTTCAAAGGCTCATGCCGAACAAGAGGCTAATAAAGAAAACTTCGGTTATTACGGTAAATATGCTATTTGGCGTGACCGCACATTAGAAGAAATTGAGGCACAGCTTGAAAAGGGTATGCCTTATGTTGTGCGTTTCCGCTCACAGGGCAGCATTGAAAATAAAATCAAACATGATGATTTAGTTAAGGGTAAAATGGAAGTTACCGAAAACGACCAAGATATTGTTATCCTGAAATCGGACGGTATTCCAACTTATCACTTTGCTCACGTTGTCGATGACCATTTAATGGGTACTACTGTTGTTGTTCGTGGTGAGGAATGGCTTGCAACTTTACCTGTACATCTTCAGCTGTTTAGAGCTATGGGCTGGAAAGCTCCTAAATATGCTCACACTGCACAGCTTATGAAAATTGATGAGGAAACAGGAGGTAAGCGTAAGCTATCCAAGCGTAAAGACCCAGAACTAGCTCTCACTTTCTACGCAGGGCAGGGTTATCCAGCAGCTTGTGTACTTGAATATTTGATGACACTTCTAAACTCCAACTTTGAAGAATGGCGTCGTGCAAACCCTGAACTTCCTATGAATGATTTCCCATTCTCTACAAAGAAGATGAGCGGTTCTGGTGCATTATTTGATATTGACAAGCTAACAGATGTATCTAAAAATGTTATCTCTCACATGAAAGCTGAGGAAGTTTATAATCAAGTAGCCGCTTGGAGTAAAGAGCATGACAGCGAATTTAATACTCTCTTTACAAGAGATAAAGAAAAGAGTATTGCATTTTTACAGATTGGCAGAGGCGGTAAAAAACCTCGTAAGGATATAGCTGTTTGGACTGACGTAAAGCCTTATATGGACTTTATGTTTGATGAGTTATTTAATCCAGATTACACAATGCCTGAGCGTGTAAGCAAAGAAGATGCTGTTTCTATGCTTGATGATTTTGCACAGGTATTTGATGAAAACGATACTCCAGATGGTTTCTTTGAAAAGATGAAAACTATTGCTGAAAAGCATGGTTATGCTGCTGAAACTAAGGCTTATAAGCAAAATCCAGAACAGTATAAGGGTGCTGTTGGTGATGTATCAATGGTTATTCGTATTGCTATTGCTGGTCGTCAAAATGCTCCAGACCTGCAAAGTGTAATGCATATTATGGGCAAAGATATGGTTTTAAAGCGTTTAGAGGCTTGTAAAAACGCATTATAAATATAATAGGGGAGAAAAAATAAATGGAAAATGTAAGCAATTTTCTAACAGAAATTATTGATGCGGATATAGCTGCTGGTCTTTCAGAGCAGATTCATACCCGTTTTCCACCAGAGCCAAATGGTTATTTGCATATTGGTTCTGCTAAGGCGATTTACATTAACTGGTCTATCGCTAAAAAATATAATGGTAAGTTCAATCTTCGTTTTGATGACACAAACCCAGTGCGTGAAGATGATGAATATGTACAGTCCATTCAAAAGGATATCGCTTGGCTGACCGGTGAGCAGCCAAATGGCGGTATTTTCTATGGTTCTGATTACTTTGAAACCTGTTATGATTGTGCTGTTGCACTAATTAAAGCGGGTAAGGCTTATGTTTGTGACTTAACTCAAGAGGAAATGCGTGTTCAGCGTGGCACACTAACACAGGCAGGTCAAAACAGCCCATATCGTGACCGTTCAGTTGAGGAAAACCTCAAGTTATTTGAGGGTATGAGAAACGGTGAATTTGCAGACGGTTCTAAAACACTTCGTGCAAAAATTGATATGGCTTCACCTAATATGAATATGCGTGACCCTGCTATTTATCGTATTGTGCGTGCTCATCACCACAGACAGGGCGATAAGTGGTGTATCTATCCACTCTATGATTTTGCTCACCCTATTCAGGACGCTATCGAGGGTATCACTCATTCTATGTGTTCTATTGAGTTTGAAAACCATCGTCCACTTTATGAGTGGGTTGTTGATAACTGCCCACTGCCACACCACCCTAAACAGCGTGAATTTGCAAGACTTAATGTAACTCATACCGTTATGAGTAAGCGTTACCTAAGAGAGCTTGTATTTGAAAATCATGTTGAGGGTTGGGACGACCCTCGTATGCCTACTCTTTGCGGTCTGCGTCGTCGTGGCTATACTCCAAGTGCTATCTTAGATTTTGTAAAACGTGCAGGCATTGCAAAGGCTAATTCTCTTGTTGATATTAGACTGCTTGAGCATTGTATCCGTGAGGAGCTTAACGAAACCGCACTTCGTAGAATGGCTGTTACCGAGCCTGTAAAACTGGTTATAACTAATTACCCAGAGGATAAAGTGGAATATTTTGAAATTCCAAACAATCCAAGAGATGAACAGGCAGGTACTCGTAAAGTTCCATTTACAGGCACTGTTTATATTGAAAAGAGTGACTTTGCAGAAGTTCCACCTCCAAAGTTCCAGCGACTCAAGCCAGATGGCGAAGTTCGTCTGATGGGTGCTTATATTGTTAAGTGCAACGAGATTATCAAGGACGAAAACGGCGAAATCATTGAAATTCGCTGTACTGCTGATATTGAAACCGCAAACGGTATGCCAGCAGACGGTCGCAAGGTTAAGGGTACTATTCATTGGGTATCTGCAAAACATGCTATTGATGCATCTTGTTACCTATATAACCACCTGTTCACTCTTGAGGACACAGGCAGTGTGCCAGAGGGTACAAACTATCTTGATTATCTAAACCCTAATTCACTAACAAAGCTAGAGGGCTGTAAGCTTGAGCCATCTGTTGCAGATGTTCCAGAAGGTACTAGAATGCAGTTTGTAAGAATGGGTTACTTTATTAAGGATAGTGAAAACAGATTTAATAGAATTGTAACTCTAAAAGATAGCTTTGCAAAAACTCTAAATAAGTAAAATTAAGCTAAATGGCTTGTGAACTTGTAATTAAGTTGACAAGCCATTTTTTATTGTTCAAAAAGATATTGACAAATACGACTGCTGTCGTGTAAAATAAAACCAAAGATACGACAATAGTCGTAGAAAGGAGTTACAGACAAAATGAAACATTTTGAAAAAAGACTTCCAGATACAGAACTGGAAATTATGAAGATTATATGGCATAATCCAGTGCCTATATCAACAAGTGAAGTTAAGAAAAAAATTGATGAAGAAACAGAACTTGAGTGGACACAACAGACTTTGCAAACACTTCTTAACCGACTTATTGCAAAAAAATATTTATCAAAAGATAAGCGTGGAAAAGAATATATTTATACACCGCTTGTAAAAGAAAAAGACTATGTGCAATATGAAAGTGAACAATTTCTCAAAAAAATACATGGAAATTCCATTGTAGGTTTGGTTAAAGCATTATTTGACAGCAAAAAAATAAGTGAGGAGGATATAAGCGAGCTTGAAAAAATGCTAGAGGAAAAGAAAAAATGATGGAGCTTATAAAAGAAATATTTTTACACAATGCTTTTGCTTCATTAAAATCAGCAGTTGTTATATTATTGCTAATTATACTTACAAAGCCAATAACAAGAATATATACAGCTGGTTTTAGATACTATTCATGGCTTGCGGTTATGATTGTTTTTCTTATTCCTTTTTCAAAATTTGGAATAAATTATAATGTCAATATTGTTCCTAGTGTATCAAATATTCAAATTCAGGATTTTAAAAATTGGTATGATGAAAACGCACCGACTTACTCATTAGAGGAAAAATACACAAGCTATGAACGCATAGAAAATGATAATAAAACAGAATATGTGCCAGTTGTAAAAACACAAACCATAAAAAAACAAGTTGATATACAGGCAATATTATCTGTTATATGGCTTATTGGAGCGATAACATATTTTATGCTGCACTATGGCAGGTATATTTATTTCAAACGCTCAATAAAACGCTTGTCTGTTTCAGTAAATGATGAAAGAATTATCAATATTTTAAATGAAGAATGTACAAAACTTAAAATAGCAAAACTAATTAAAATCAGATTAGCCTATGTTATTGATACACCAATGCTTATAGGAATTATAAAACCATATATAATTTTGCCGAGACTCGACTATACAAATGATGAGCTTAAACTTATATTAAGACATGAAATGTTCCATTTTAAACGATTTGATATATTATATCAGCTTATAACACTTATATTTGTATCATTACATTGGTTTAATCCAATAGTGCATATTATGTCAAAAATAATTGAGGTAGATGGTGAAACATCATGCGACGAAAAAACACTTGAGGGAAAAAATTATAGTGAAAAAATATTTTATGGTGAAATGCTTATAAAATTCCTAAAAACAGAAACACAAAAAAAGTCATATATGACAACGACATTTTTTGGAGGTAAAAATGGTATGAAAAAGCGATTAACACTAATAACGAACAAAAAATCACGCAGAAAAGGAACTGTTGCAATGGCAGCGGTAATAATGATAGCAGCAACAACATCATTTGGTGCAGCTGCAATGGATAACGAATATTTTAACACTATATTTGATGGGGATACATCATATCTTGCTGACTTTGTGCAAACAGAGAAAAAAAGTGTTGAGGACGATAGATTTAAGTTCACACTCGAACAATATTTAATCGTAGAAAATCAAGCAATTATTATCTGTTCATTTGAGGCAAAGACAGATGATGCAATAAAAGAAATGAATGAGGTCGATGAACGTGGAAACTCTACGTTTACTGGTATTGATTTTCTAAATTTTGCTCCTACTGATGATAAAGCAATTATTGAAGAAGTCGGATATGGCTCTATCGATAAACAAAAATTTGACACACAAAACAAAAAGTATTATGTATTGAAATGCAATGGTATTCAAAATGAAGAAAAAGTGGATTTTTATATATCAACAGATAAAATAAAAAATTCTCCGAAAATCCTTATTCCAATGGAATGTAATATGGAAACATATACTATTCAGTTTGATGGCATAACATTAAAATATAATCCAATATCAATGAATATAAATTATACTGACAAAATTCAAGATAAGTATGATGATTGTAGCTGGAATAATCAATATCTTTATTTCAGAATGAAAAACGGAGAGATAAAAACATTTAATCAATTATATGAATATGATGGAATGGGAGAAAATTCAGTTAGTGCATGGGCAGACAGCGTTATAAAGCCAGACGAAATAAAAAGTGTAATTGTTGATGATAAAGAATATCCTGTTGATAATCCATCAAATTCAAAATCAATAGTAATTGATGAGCATTTAAAACCATTTAAAACTAAGGCATACATAAAGGGTCATTTGTGGCTTCCATTGAGAGATTTTTGTAATCGTATAGGTGCAGAAATTGAGTGGAACAGCCAAACAAATTCAGCAGAGGTTAAATACAGAGGTTCAAATTATGTGTTTACTGTCGGCAGTACAAAAGTTCAGATTGATGGAGAAACAGTCGATTTCTATGACAAGCTCAATGATAATAAAACATTTATTGACCAAAACGGGCAAATGTTCATTACACCAATGATTTATGATTATATGAATATAGATATCCATGTGGATAATACATACAATCAGGACGGCTCTGTTAAAGATGTTATGATGCATGTTGTGCCATAAAAGTAAAAAATACCGTAGATTTTTGTTATCTACGGTATTTTTGTTTATTTTATCATATTTTTTTCTTTCATTGCTCTTGCAAGATATACAATAGGTGTGTCTGCAAGTGAAGTAACAATGAAAATAACATAACTACTCAGTACAATAGAAACAAGCGTCGGTATATCATATGTTCCCCAGAACGCAAAACCTGTGAAAAGAAGAGTATTAAGTAACTGTGAAATAAGTGTAGAACCATTATTTCTTAGCCATAAAAAGCGTCTGTGGTCACCAAATTTTTTATCAGTGAGTTTCCACCAGAAATGATACATCCAAACGTCAAACGCTTGAGCAATAGCATAAACAGCAAGTGATGCAAACATCATTCTAGGTGTGTTTGAGAAAATGGTCTGGAAAGATGAAAACGCAAAATCATTTGCACTTACAGTGTATTGCAGCCATGACTGTGATACTATAATGAATAGAAGGGAAGTGCCAATACCTACCCAAACCGCTTTTTGTGCTGCCTGTTTGCCCTCTGTTTCCGATAAAATATCGGTTACTAAAAATGTAGTTGCAAATAAAATATTGCCTAGTGTCATTTCCATACCGAATGCGTCAACTAAAAGTAAAACCTCAATATTTGCCGCAATGGTTGCAAACACTGTGTAACAATACATTCCGGTTTTGCCAAACAGCTTATACCATAAAAGCACAGATGCATAAAGCACAACCAGTGATACAATCAGTAAAACTTCATTTGTCATAAAAAATTTGTCCCCTTTTTGGCTTTAACCCACTCCAAAATCGGTGTTTTCTGTTAAAATATCAACACGAGGATTGTTAATATAAAGCGGGTAAAGCTCTTTCATAAATATTTGCAATACTTCATTATCAGGACGAATATCGGTTGTATTTTCTACCATTAGATTTATGCAGATACGCTCGAAATATTTTAGACCAATTTCTATATCATTTCTCATGCTCTCTAAAGTTTGACCTTTTATTCCGAAAAGTAAACAGCACTCATCAAATAGCTCAGAGATTATAGCAGGGTCGGACTCGCCTATACCTTTTATAAGCACTTTTTCTCTAAAATCTCGGTCGAATGTTTCTATACCCGATTTTATTTTTACAGTAACACCTATTTTTGAAAATCGTGCTTTAAATGCGGGAATCAACTTTCTGTGTATCCAATGACATTCAAAGTGGATAGTTTTTATATTCTTTTCCTGACACACTTTTTCTATAAGATTAAGTGTTTTTTCGTCAAGGTCACAAAAAGAACCAGAATTTATTACCTCTAAATGATTATATATACCTGTGACCTTGCTAAGTTCTTTGGAATTTAACTCAAAGTTTGCATTTTCATCTTCAGAAAAATCTGTGTGATAATCGCAAAACGCACAGCGTTTCCATTTACAGCCTGAGCCACGAAGCAGCACAATCTCACGAGGATTTTTGTCATTTATAACAGAATATCGTACCAGCATAATATAATCTCCTTAAATCAAAATAAAAAAAGATGCCAATTTAAAAAATAGCACCATCAAAAAGCCCATGACCTCCAAAAGTATAGAAAGCTTTTGACGCATGGTTGTCCTAGTTTTGTTTAAAGACAGGATGGTTACGAACTGTCTGATTAAATTGTATTGCTAAAGCATTATAACATGTAAAAAAATAAAATAAAAGTTTATATTGTAAAATAAACAGAAGAATTGTAAGTATCACAAAAATACTTTTCAAAACGAGTAAAATACTGTATAATATTTCTAAGACAACTGGAGTTTTTGTTGTCCAATGATTTTTAGAGGTGAGTCCGATGTCCAATTATATGAATGAATATGAACGCTGGGTTGCAAGTGACGCTTTAACAGACAAAGAGCGTGAAGAACTAAAGGCAATCGCTGGCGATGAAGAAGCTATCAAAGACCGTTTCTATGCTCCACTGTCATTTGGTACAGCTGGTCTGCGTGGTATACTTGGTACAGGTCTTTTCCGTATGAACCGCTTTACTGTTGGTGCTGCTACTCAAGGTCTTGCTAATCTTATTATTAGCAATGGCGAGGAGGCTATGAAAAAAGGCGTGGCTATCGCTTATGACTCCCGTCACTTCTCC
>CALWMO010000033.1 GCA_944381965.1 uncultured Butyricicoccus sp. | reverse complement strand
ACCTGATGTCTTAGAGGAATTTAAAAGAATTTGTAAGGAAAACAACACAACTCCAACAACTGAAATTAAAAAATTTATCAATGACTATTGTAAGTCAGCAGATAAGAAATAATTTTTAACAAGGGCTTTTTAGCCCTTGTTTTTTTTATATTGATTATTATTAGTCTTCGTAATCATCAGAATTTAGTTCTAAAATTTCTAATAATGCCGAGAAATCAATAGGTCGAACATCAGGAACTCCGCCATATTTATTATCAAGATATTTTTTTCTAATGCTATTTTGTTGATAAGTTCTTTCATCATAACTATTTATGCACTTGATTGTCTTATTTGCCATTTCATCTTCTTTGAGAATATACACAGATGAAAGTGCGTTTTCCATTTCCATCAGACTAGTGTTATGAGATGTGATAATTAACTGACCTTTGATATGAGGAACTATCTCATCTAGTATTTTCTTCATCAGCATATCATGTATACCAGTTTCAATTTCATCTATAACAACGGTACCTCCCATCATTGCATTTAGCAATAAAGGGAAAATTCTCAGAAGTTGATGATTGCCAGTAGATTCTTTTTTGAATGAAATATCACGCTCTTGTCCAGAAATGAATTTTTTTATAAATAGTTCATATTGAATATAATTTTCATTTACTGTGTTTTTAATGTAGTAGAGACGTCTATTATCTGAATTTATGGCATTAAACAAATGGGATAATGCATGTTCGGTCAAATCTAGTTGTTTTTCATTTGATTTATTAATTTGACCTTCAGTTAGACTTTCTAAAAATCCTAAACGGTTATTAATCATTCCATGTAATCCAGAGCCAACTCTATTGCAATATGATAAATAACTTAGTTGATGCATTAAATCATAAAATCTATCAGATAGTCCTTCGTTAATATAATGTTCTGATTTATCATTTTTTTCATGCATTATAATAGCAAGTAAAGAATGTTTACCCCAAAAGCGATTTACTAGGTATTTTATATCTTGGAGAACATCGCTATTTTTGAAAATGTTTGCATTTATCTTTTTTGATGTTGTAGATAAATCAAAATATACTCCACGGTTACGTTCTAGAGTATATTCTAAGCGTTCATGAATGATTTCAGAATCACCAAGTTCAATTAGGTATTTTCCCTTTTTGCCAGAGATTATAAATTCATATTCTAATAAAACTGGTTCAGTAGAGCCTATCATACGATATTCTTGAACGAGGGATTGTATATCTCTAATTCCTAGACTTGATGGTAATGTTTGCATATTTCCAAAAGTTTCGTTCAACATACGAAAACGTTCGTCAGAAAGTAAAGATTCAATTATATCTCTTACGTCCATTGTACGCATTAAATCTATAAGAGCTGCAATACCACAGGTTAAATTAGATTTGCCCATACCATTTTCACCATAAACTATAGCAAAATGATTAAAAGCGTTCTTTTTTTGTGATAAATCAAACTCTAAATCCGAAAATGAACGGAAATTTTTAAGATGTATTTTTAAAAACATAAAAGACCCTCCATGCTATAAAATAATTTTACCATCTATATGGTGGTATTTCAATCGTTTTGGAGAGAAAATATATCTAAAAAATAAAAAAGTATTGACAGAGTCTTGTGTGTCTGATATGATAATGGAGTGGAGTTACCACAATATTAAGATGCGGAGGTGATGATTAAAAAATGACTAATATGCTGTTCTGTGAAAGGTGGTGGAGATTATAGGTGTATCTTTTAAGTTAAAAAGACAAATAAAAAAGGCTTTTCCGAATAGTGGGAAACTCGGAAAAACCTTCTCAAAATTACGTGGTTAGAATAGTATTACAGAAACTTGCCTATTCCAATCACAAATCGTATAACTTCAAAAAAATTATATATGATTTCTTTGGAAAAGGCAAGAAAAATTTTTAATTAAATGGAGGAATTTTTCATGAATTTTTCAAAAATATATAATTTATCTATTTATGGACATTCTGATATTGATTTTGTAGATATTCTAGTTAATACAGATGTAAGACTGTATTTAGATTCAGAGAGAATTTTACGCTCGGAAGGTATTATAGCTGAATTTGCTAAAGAATGTTTAGAAGATTTCTTTGACGTGTTTATGCAGTTAGTTCGTAATAATGACCGTGAAGGTTTGTATAAACTATTATCATATGGTCATGAACCAAACGAAACTCACTTAGGTATGTCCTCAAGAAAATCATGTGGTAAGGGAAGCTCGTTAGAAATTATTATGCCAATTGTTGATAATATAATTGAATTGGGATATTGTAAAAGTGGAGTGGTTGAGAAACTTTCTGACTTACCATTGCTTACACCTAATTTTTCTAATGATAGATTTTCTGACCTTGTTACGAATATTCTTCGTCAAGTGCTGCATATTTTTACACATCAGCAGTATGACAAGTGGAATATTAAATATGATGACAGTAAATGTGATTATAAACTTCCATATTGGGATAAAGAACTCCATTGTTGGAGGACTATGAATACATTTTCTTTTAAAGTAGGTGGCAAGCCAATATTATTAGTACCTAAGACTTTTGTTGGTACAAAGTTGTTGTTGAACCCATCGCAATTATTACAAAAATATGCGTTGGAATATGGTCAAGAAGACCACTATAATGCAAAGAGTTCTATTTGCACCATAAAAAAGGATAGATTTGGCAATGACCAACTTGAAAAACCGACTAAAAAGAAAGTTAGAAAGTTTGAAATTACTAATCTTAATCGTGCTGAAAAGGAGTATATAGCTTATCAGGTTGATAAACATCCAGATATGTTAATTCATTATCATAATGATGTTAATGCTATGGAAAATAATGATATTTTTATTTCCGATGAAAAATTAGATAAAATGCTTTATGCTAGTTTACCTATTGCATTATAACATCATATACTAGAACATATATAAAGGACTGCTATTTGGCAGTCCTTTATTCATCAATAACATGATACTTTTCGCTATCAACAAATCTAATTCTTGTAAATCTATATTTCTGTTTTATATCTGGATATTTTTCATGGTCAACTTCAGATGCAAACATATCATACGGTCTTGCATATATTTTGAAATCACCATACAGAGCTTGATAAATAACAAGTTCTTCATCAGTTTCAGTGTGCTTAGCAATAGCAAGCACTTGATATAGTTTGTTCTTAAAGTGTAGGTATTTTTCATTTACAATAATACGATTGTTCATGGTTATATCCTCTTCTTATTTAATATATACGTTCATGATAACATTTTAGCAGATATAGTGCAAATGTTTAATAATAGAACAATATGAATTTTGAATAGTAGATTGATATAAAATATAGAGAAAAATATAATATTGGTCTTAAATTTGCCCAAAATCTGCCTTGAATTATTTTATTTTATCATATTAAAGAAAAATTTGTTTTAAAATTTGAATAAATATTAAGAAAAATACAGCTTAAATAGCTTTGAAATTAACATAAATTATGTTTTACATTCTTGGAAATCGTGTGTGCGGTAATCCCGTACCCAGGGTTCAAATCCCTGACTCTCCGCCATAAAAATCCGTTAAACCATTTGGTTTAGCGGATTTTCTTTGTTTTGGGGCGGAAAAAAGCTGCTTTTTTATTGTGTTTATATCAACGCCGGATTCAACCATAATCATTGCAGAGCTATGTCTGAGGTCATGCAGTCTAACACCTGTAAATCCATTGTTATCTGCGAACTTACGCCAACGCTTTGTCATTGCGTTAGGTGCGGGAAGTCCTTCAAGTTCACATATATACTCTTTGATACGTCCGGTTTTATGAAGGGCTTTATATGCGGTATAAAGCTCTTCTTTAACATAAGGCTGTAAATAGATTGAGCTTTATCTGAAAAAGATTGAATAATATTAAGAAAATCAATCAGTTTTATAAAATTATGAGAAGTAAAATGTAACTATTGTTTTTTAAATCCTTGCTGTATTTTGTTTGACCATTTCCTTCAACATCTTTTAATTTTCCTTTCTTTTTTACTTGTATTTTATTTTATCATGATTGTCTATTTTTATAGCATAAATCCATATTTTAGTTTAATGCAAAGAAATTGTAAATTTAAAATTGGACTCTTAGTGTTTTATAGGCACTTTTAGCAACAATTTTTTTGTGATTCAAGTATGATGATTTTTTAATATTTACCATATAAATTTAAATTATACTTGTTCATTTCAAATTAAGTATAAACTTTACAACAGAATAAAATCATTTATATTTTTAAAATACGCAAAAGATAAAAAAATATATTGACACATTGATTAAAGAGTAATATAATGTACGCATAAGATGTGTATGCGTAAAATGTATTCGTAAAAACAATGTGAGGCATTAATCAAAATTAATTAATATGCACCAAATAAACACAATATGTGAATATTAATTAATAGCAATTTTTTTAAACTTATATTGCATAAAAGTCAAAATATATATTTACTTTATAGAAAGGAAACGTAAATTTATGGCATTAATTAATCGTAAATTAAATGAATGGGAGAAACCAGTTTCAAGTCTTGCTGATAAGCCAAAACTAACAGCTACAGAGCTTAAAGCAGCATTCGATGCAAATTCAAATCAGTTAAAACCTGTTATAAATGGTATTATTGATGATTTAACCGGAGTTGACGGTGCTGGAAATATAGGTGTAAGCCAAATCGATGGACTTGCAGGAAATACAATACAAGAAGTACTTCAATCTACACAAACAAGACTTTTAGAACGTTACACTAAAACAGAAACTGATAGCCAGATAACCACTAAAACTAAAGACCTAGTTCAATCTATTACTTTTGATGAAAATACTGGTATTTTTACAATAATAAAAAAAGATGGTACTAATGTAAAAATTGATACTGCTCTTGAAAAAATTCCCGCTAAATTTGAACTTATTTCATCAGGTAATACAGTAAAACTTAGAATTACAAATATTGATGGTACAAATACCGAAACTGATGTTACTGCACTAATGAGCGGATACAGCTTAAATGATACAGATAGTATAAGCTTTTCTATGACTGGTGAGGGAAGTACTAAACAAGTTAGTGCAGTAATTCGTACCGCTGGTGTTACAAAGGCGATGCTTGCAGCTGATGCAGCAGCATACTTAGAACAATTAGAAAGTTTATCTTCTGAACACAAATATTATGCTGAACAAAGTGCAATAAAAGCAGAAGAATATTCACAAAAAGCACAGCAATATAGCGGAAACCCACCTATTATAGAGGATGGTAACTGGAAAATTTGGAACGCTGATACACACAGCTATATAGACACTGGATTTGCTGCACAGGGTGAAAAGGGTGAACAAGGTAAGGGTTTTCAAATTTTGGGCTATTATGATACACTTGAAAATCTAAAAGCTGCTCAAACTTCTCCAAGTGCTGGAGATACTTATGGTATTGGTGTTTCAGTACCTTATAGCATTTATGTTTGGGATAGTATAAACAGTTTATGGGTGAATAATGGTCAAATACAAGGCCCACAAGGTGTAAAAGGTGATAAGGGTGATAAAGGTGATAAGGGTGATAAAGGTGAGCAAGGTGTTGCTGGTAAAGATGGTATGGCTTGCAAAATAGCAAGATTTACAATAGGTACAAGTTTAAGTGGTTGGACTGTAAATGATTGTGATTTCCTTTGTGATGGAACTGATGACCAAGTGGAAATAAATGCTGCTATTAATGCTCTCCCTGATGCTGGCGGTGCAATTATTATTCTTGATGGTACTTATAATATTACAGCAGCTATTGAAATAAATAAAGGCAATATTAGTATGTCTGGTAATGGTATTAGTACAATTTTAATGAGAATGTGGAATAATGAATCAGGTAGTATAAGCAAAACTGCTGGTGTTATAAATATTACTGCTGATTTTTGTACTATATCTAATTTGAAAATATATGGAAATGATTTGAATGGCTATGGTATTAATATTTATCATACTAATAACTGTACTATTTCAAATAATACATGTAATAATAATGAGCGAAGTGGTGTAAATGTTTATTATTCTGATTGTTGCACAATTAGTAACAATACTTTTAGCAGTAATAATGAAAGTGGTATTTATCATTATGAATCAAATAATTGTACTGTTACTAATAATACTTGCACTAACAATGAAACGGGTATATATATGAACTATGCAACCAATTGTACTATTAATGGTAACACTTGTAATAATAATAGTAAAAATGGTATACAAGTTGATAGTTCCAGTGATTGTACGCTTACAGGTAATGTCACTAATGATACTGGGTTTATAGGTGGTATACATATTTACTTTTCTAGTGATTGTACTGCTGTTAGTAACATATGTAAGAACAATGATGGCAGTGGTGTGTACGTATATAAATCAAATGATTGTACGGTTATTGGTAATATCTGTAACAGAGGTAGTGGTACATCTGCTGATTACACGTCATCACAACACACTATAAATGTTGATGGAAATAATAATATAATAATTGGCAATAACTGTGCGGGTAAAGACCCTGTAGTTAGCGGTACTGGTAATATTGTTGCAAATAATAAAGGTGTTTAAGTTATAAACATAATAAAAGAAAACCAAATAGATACAGAATAAAAGCCACACCATATAAAAGGTGTGGCTTGATTTATTTTATTAAGTTTCAACAATCTCTATATCAGTTAATGATTCGTCATTAGCATTTAGTGTTTTGTCTGTATCACCAGTCAAGATTGTATCTTCAGAAGATATATATTCATTATTATCATCAATTATATTTGTATAGGTCTGATTATCAGGTTGTGTGGATACATCTATTTCAATAGGATTCCAATGAGCATAAAGAATGCAGTCAGTATTAAAACTGTTATATTCATTGTCTATTTCAATCTTGTTGCCATCAGTAGGTGTATCATACCAGCCAATAAACTCATAGCCTTCACGATTAGCAACTTCAGGCAGAGCGGTTAGTTTTCCGTCTAAATTTGTTGTTCTGGTTTCAAGGATAGGGGCATCATCATAATTTAGGTCGAAGGTTATGGTGTGCACTTTTGCCCAATCATTACCACTCCATATATATGTACCAGCCTCATTTATGCCATCTGCACATTCAATTGCACTTGAAGCAATAATTACCGAAGTTTCATCTGTACCTATAATTTTTCCATGGCTAGACTCAATATTATTAAGAGTTAAAGTTGCATTAGCACCAATCTTAAAATTAACATTTCTTGATATAAATAATGGTATAGAGATATTTGTGCTATTTGTAAGCTCAACTTCTCCTGTATTAAGGTTATCACCAAGTGCATTAATAATAATTTCTGATTTTTTACTTTGTAATGCTATATCAAGTGTTTCTTGATTATATACAATAACAGATTCTGTTGTTGGTGTTGTTATGCGGTTTAATTTACAATATGAAACTCGGGTTGCTGTGCCGTTTTGACCACCTTTACGCCAAATAGTGATATATGATAAAGTGGTATCCATAGCTGTACTGCCATTAGCATATGCATAAGGTACATAATGAATATATTGTGAATTATATATGTCTGCACCATTACCACTTACAGAGTCTGACTCTAGCGATTTATCAATATTTAATTCATAATCATTTGTACCGATTGCAACATAGCCAGTGACATAATCTTCTTCACCTTGCTTATCTAATTGAATGCCAGCATAAAGTGCGTTAGGACTTACACTTTCACTTGGTAATGTCAAGTGATATGCAATTTGATTTTCATCAGTAGTATTTTTTGCCCAAGTGCCATTGGATTTTACAAAATTTGCTAGTGCTTGAGCATTAACATCAAAGGTGTAAGCTCCGTTACTACCATTGAGAGTAAGACCAGTTTTGGAATAAGCATTTTGATACTTGAAATCATCTACAGAACTACCTTCCTTACCAGAACCACTGTTTGGTCGAAACTGCACATCTTGTACAACATAAGGTACCCAATCAGCACCAACATATACATATTCGCCCGATGCTAGCTGACTATTATTGAGTGTGCCACCTTGTTTAATATTTAGATAGGCAAAATCAGGAATAACTGCGTCAGAAGATAACGAACCAGTAACACTACCAGATATCGTTAGAGTATTGCCAGTTGTAATCTTTACGGTTGTACTACAATTATTAGAGCTGTTTTTATAAATATTGAGATTACCATTTATAGTTGTGTTACCAAGTGTAGTATAAACAATGTTATCAGTAAACTCATTTTTTGCATTTGCATCAGTATATACAGCAAGTATGCCGTCTACAATTAGAGTACCACTTGAGGTAAGTAATCCATCAGGTGCAATAGTTAAAGTAGCATTGTTTGAAATCGTTACACTCTTATATTCAGGAATATTTATGCTCTTTGTAATTGTAATATCAGTAATATTTGATATGGTTGTTAAATCATTAGTATTTTCAGTCGGAAGTTCTAAAGAACCAACTTTAATTTCACCAGTTATAGTGATTGTTTTTATATTGGTATCATTTAAAGCAGTTTCGAGCTCGGTTAGTGTGCTGACAGTAGCAGAGGTTGTAATTTGGTTATTATTATCGCCATCACCAGAGTTACCAGAGCCACCACCAGAACTGCCAGAGCTATTTTCACCGCTTATAGAACTGTTACCACTTTCATTAGGTTTTATAGTGCTGCCATCACTTATGGTAACATCGCTAGAACTATTGTTTTCAATCTTGGTGTTATGAGTTTCAATCTTAGCACCAGTAGCACCTTCTAAAACTTCTACTTTATTTACGGTACCATTGCCAGAAACGGTGGTGTTTGAACCAGATGTGGTGATAGATTCAACTATTGAACCATCAGTAGCAATTAATAGAACATTAGAGCCAATAACATCTATATTTGTTACTGTACCATATGTATTAACAGTCACATTATTTGATTTGATTTTTATATTTTTAACTATTGCATTTTTTGCTAAAGTTAATTTGGCAAAGTTGGCTGTATCAGATACTTCAATAGTATCAACTGAATCAGTAATTTCAACCGTAGTATCGTTACCGTCAATATAAACTGTATCTACTTTACCTTCGATTTTAACAGTATCTGATTTATCAGTTATTGTAATAGATGAAACTTGTGAACTATCTTCTATTGATAAACCAACTTTGCTGTTTTGATGAGCTACTGAAATGTTTGAAATAGTAGAATTGCCTTTTATAATAATTGAATTTTCACCACCACCACGAACAATTAGACAACCATTAACTTTTACATTATCAAGCTCAATATTTCCATTACCTACACCTTCAGCTATGATAATGTCACCATTAACAGTCATATTATTAAGTGTAACATCATCTGCACTTATAATTGCACACCCAGAAATGTCTTCTGTATAAGTGCCACTTTCATAAATGTATGATGAAAAAATATTGTTTATTATTGTGATAACTTCTGCACGTGTGATATCATCATTTGGGCGTAAAATATTGTTATATCCAGAAATATAATTCTTATTGGTCATTGCATTAACTGATGGAAGTGCCCAACTACCAACAGAAGAAATATCAGTATAGTTAGCCGTTGGTGCATTATATACATTCAAATCAATTAAACGAGCAAATGCAACAATTGCTTCTTGACGTGTAACATTAGCGTTAGGTCTTATTGTTAGGTCTTCATAACCATTAATAATTCCAGCAGCATTTGTACCGAGAATTGCATCAGTATACCAAGCGTTTGAAAGGTCAACAAAGTTATTTTGTGACGTAACTTGATATTCCATAATTTTATCTAGAAGTGTGGCAAACTCTGCACGAGTAATTGTATTATCTGGACTAAAATTTACATTTTCATCAACACTGATAATACCATAGTTTTGCCATTTGTTTAATGCTTGTGATGCCCAATGATTGTCAAAGTTTCCGGCTGCAAATGCAGTTGTTACTTGACATATAAACAATAGACAAGCAAATAAGACAGATGTTAATTTGTGATTTTTCATATAAGATTCAGCTCCCATGTTTTTTTTAGTGAAATTATTTTTGTTTTAACAAATTTAGCTGTTAAGCAATGTACTTGCTTGGTAAAATATTGAATTATATAAAACAAAAGGATAATATCACCATTTATTTAATTATATATTGAGCTTGATATGGTTTCAATAATATTGTCAATTTATTGAATATAATTGAAAATTATTACGAAAAATCACATTATAATATGAGTTGAAACTAAAACTATTTTTTATTTAAGATTAATAGTTAAAAACTCTATAGTTTTTTTAAGTAAGATTTTTGTTGTATTAGAGTCTGTGTTTCTATCAAAGTCATGCATTGGTTCAGATACTATATAGGTTGTACATTTAAATTTATTAGAGAGCTCTTTAAATTCATTATAAGATACATCATTATCATTTATGCTATGTGTAAAAAATACAGGACAAGGCAGTTTTTCACAAACAGCAAGAGAATAATCTAAAAAGAAAAATTTTTCTCTGCCTTCGTAAAATAGGGTTTTCCAGTTACCAGTTTGTCTAGCATAAACATATATGCTGTATCTGCTGTCAAGTGAGCCGCTTGTGCGAATATTATCTTTGCAAATATTAAGACAGCTTTCATTTACTTTAGGTAAGGTATTATAATAGCTATTCGGTTTTTCAAACCAATCTCGTGTTAAAAAACCATATCCATAATAAGATAAAATACCATTAGGTGCTTTGGACAGTTTTTTAGAGGATGCAAGTAAACAAAGATAAGCACCAGCAGACCTACCCCATAAAAAATAAGGTAAGTTATTATATATATAACTATTTGATATATAGTTTTCTATTGAATTTATAACATCGGATAGAATTATATCAATTTTGCTTTCAGGTGCAAGAGGATAATCAAAAGCTATTATAGTAAAGCCTGCATTTGTAAGAGTTTCTATATGAAAATCTGGTAAATCTTCTCTTGAGCCATAAATTAAACCGCCACCATGAAAATATAGGATAACAGCTTTTTGTGGTATATCTTCTTTAGTATAAATAGTAGCATTATTTAAATTCATATTATCACATCACTTATTATTATATTTTTCTAACATTTGATAAATTATAAGCCCTATTCTAACTTCTAACATTTCATTAGGGTTGTTAAAATCCATTCCTGTAATCTCACTGATTTTATCTATTCTATATGCAACAGTCTTATAATGAACATATAAACTTTGTGCGGTTTTAGATAAATTTTGATTGTAATTTAGATATGTTTTAAGCGTTGTTAAAAGCTCTTTTTGCTGAGATTTTTTATAGTTATAAAGCTTTTGTAAGGATTCAGGAACATACTCAATAAGTACATTTGGATTTGTTTCTTGACATAAAAGTTTAAATATACCAAGCTCAGAAAATAAAAGTATATCAGAGTTATCAGAAAAACCGTCCATTATATGTATAAAAGATAGTGCATCTTGAGCTTCACGGTAAGAGTCTTTGAGATGTGTTATACCATGAACCATTTTGCCTACACCTATTTTAATTAGTATTTTTGAGTTTTCTTGTTCAATAAACTGTTTTAATTTATTTATATCTTGTTTACATTCAAGTTGAGTTTGTTCATGCTTTGTAGGCTGAATAACAACAATTTTGTCCATATCACGATATATTTTAACATCAGGAGAGTGGTGTAAAATGGCATTTTCTACATTAGTCATGTTATAGAGTGTTTGATTTATATTTTTTCGTCCTTGATATTCAATTCCTAAAACTAAAACCCTGTAAAAGCCGTTTAAATCCATGTTTAAAAGTTCAATATTACGTCTAAGCTCGGCATATGATATAATTTTTCCATTTAAAAGGTTATTAAAAATATCATTTTGATATTTCTTTTCAAGTTCAGCAATAGCGTGTTTTCTTGCAAATTCATATTGCAATGCAATTACAGCATTTTCAATAGCTATACAGTCGAGTAAATCGAATTTAGATACTGTTTCAGTTATAACAAGATACATTTTATCAGTAAGATTTAACTCTATAATATATTGATTATTTTGCTTTAAATATTTGTATTTTGTGAGCATTCCAGTATCATAAGGTTTTGCGTTTTTTGATAAATTAAATTCAGAAAATTCATCATTTGCAGCAGCATAGCAATTAAAATTTATATCATAAAGTGCAACGGAATTGCGAATAAGCTTGTTAAGCATGTCAAGAATATCCTTGATAGGGTGCTGTCTTTGGTTAGAGGATAAAGTCAGAGCTGTAAAGTTATCATGTGTTGTTTTAAAATATTTAAGACGTGTAACTTCTTCATTAAAGATATGCTCCATAACAAATGACATAATTTTTTGGAAAGAGATTTCAAATGGTACTTCAATTAAAGGTAAACCATGCTCATTAGCGTACTGTTCAAGCATTTTTATTTTGGTTTCAGCATCATTTACAATTCTACCTTTTTTGATAATTATACCGCTTATTGTCTTAATTTCTTGTAGATAGCTTTGAAATTCTGTTATTGAACAGCTTTTAAATGCATAAAGTCCAGTAAGAAGTAACTCCCCGCCTTTAATAAAATGCATTATATCGGGAGCTTCTATTATAGTAACACCTGTTATTTCGTTTTTTTTATGATTTTGACCTGCTATAAGCTTCATATCTGAAAATTCTTTGCTTTCAAGCAAATCTTTT
>CALWMO010000032.1 GCA_944381965.1 uncultured Butyricicoccus sp. | reverse complement strand
GATTTATATATGAAATCTGGGCTTTATATAACAGAAATAGTTAAAAGGTTATATAATAGCAACAATTTAAAGAAATTATATCCGAAAAAAGAGGATAGATTAAAACATATCTTTAAAAATCAGGTTTACGGTCTAGCACCAACAGAAATTATTTATAAAATAGCAACTAATTTTATTTTAGGGTTTAATGAAGATATTACTTCATATGAGCATAATTTTAAGCAAATAGACGCTTTAGAATATGCCAAAAACGGCACACTAGAAAAAAAGCTAGATGAGATTTTTAGATGAAAACATATATTTTTATATGAATAAATAAATTATTCCGTTTTATTTTTTGTTATTGTTTCAAAATAAGATAAAAATATAAATATTGATACATCTAGTTCTCGTATATTAGAATTAATATATTTTTTATAAAATATTGGAGGGTATAAAAATAATGGATAATTTCACTAACTATGCAGAAATACAAGCTGAAAAAGCAGAAAAACTATCATTTTGTAAAGGTATCAAATTACTCTATATAAAAGAACAAGTAAAATATATATTAGATTTAATTGGAAAAAATCAAATATTTGAAGAATACACAATACATAATATAGATCATATTGATAAAATGCTTAAAATCATAGAGTGGTTAATTCCAGATACTACAAAAGAAAAAATGTCTTCTGCAGAATGGTTAATGTTAACACTTGCTATATATTTTCATGATTTAGGTATGGTGGTAACAAGAGAGGAGTTTAAAAACAGAGATAAAACAAACTTTAAAGAATATAAAAAAAATATATTAAATAATATTCAGAATTCTGAATACGATGAATGTGTTAAAAATCAAGGTGAAAAGTTCTTATACCAAGAATTTGTACGTGAAAATCATGCAATAAGAATTCGAAAATGGATTGAAGGTAAAAAAGATTTTGATTTAGGTGAAGCCAAAGATATATGTAAAGAAATTGATGAAATGTTAAAAAATCTTGATACTATGTTTAAAATTGATTTAGCAATGATATGTGAAAGCCATCATAAGGATGATATTGATGATTTTGGAAAATATAAAGTAAAAAAAATGTATGGAAATACTGATGATGAAAGAGTAAATTTAAATTATATTGCAATTATTTTACGTATTGCAGATTTGTTGCATATAACTAAAGATAGAACTCCGTCTATCTCTAGGAGACTTATAAATATTAGTAATCCTGTAAGTGTTATTGAATGGGAAAAACAAACAGCAGTTAGAGCAGTTTACCCAAAAGACCAGAGAAATGAAGATGGGGCAATAGATAATAGTATTCCAAAAGATACCATAGAAATTACTGCTTATTTTGATGGTGCCGAAACTGCCGATGCGTATTTTGGACTATCGTCTTATTTACAGTATACACGTAAAGAATTATCAAAATGTTTTGAAATTATTGAAAAATCTCAAAAACGAGAAGGAGCTACATATTATCAATTCCCTTGGAAAGAAATTGATGAATCACAGATAGAAGTCAATGGATTTGAAAAAAAGAAATTACAGTTTACTATTGCACAAGAAAATATTTTACAACTATTAGTTGGTCATACTCTATATAATGATTCTTCAGTGGTAGTTAGAGAATTAGTCCAAAATGGAATAGATGCTGTAAGATTACAAAAACAATATGAAATAATTGATAGAAACTCTCATCCTGTTAAAGGCAAAGTTTGGGTTGAATGGGATAGCAAAAAAAGTGAATTAAGTTTTTGGGATAATGGAACTGGAATGTCAATACAAGATGTTGAAAATTATCTTTTGAAAGTTGGTGCATCCAAGTATAGAGATGATACAATAAAAAAAAGATTTCCTGATTTTTCATCTATAAGTCATTTTGGAATTGGAATATTAACATGTTTTATGATAGCCAATGATATTGATATAATTACAAATTCAACAGAACAAGAAGAAGCAAATATCATTAATTTACGTAAAGTAAATGGAAGCTATTTATTGCGTAAATTGAATAAAAAGGATTTGGATGAACGAATAAAATCACATGGAACAATGGTGAAATTACATGTGAGAAATGATGTTGATATGACAAAAATAGAAGATGATTTAAAGAAATGGATTGTGGTTCCTGAAATCCCAGTATATCTAAAAATAAATGGTGCAGAAGAAATTAGAATTGGTTACGATTCATTAAGTGAAATGTTAACAAAACATCTGAACGATAAAGGATTTGATGTTGATGGGAAGAAATATGATGTTTACGAAAAAACACATGGAAATGTAACAGTTGCCTATGCAGTAATGCATCAAAAATATATGTCAGATTGGTGTTTGATGAGAAGCAATTTTATACGTATGCAAAAAAAATCTTTATTACCTATTGGAACATGTGTTGAAGGTATTAGAGTTGAATTTTCAACTCCAGGATATAAAAATACGTCAATATTAGCTATTGCTAATATAAAAAATAGTAAGTATCAAACAAATGTTGCAAGATCCGCACTAGAACTAGATGCAAATAATGAAATTTTATCAGATATATATGATATATATAAAGAATATATTCAAGAACAGATGGATAAACTAGAAGGTTTAGATTATGCACACTCTTGGGCTATATCAGAAGGAAAATATCTGATGACACCATTGATTTCTAATCAAAACAATGATCGTATAGAGCCAATGGATGAAGATGTTCTAATCCGTAGGTTAGCTCACTTAAAATGTTTAATATTAGAAAACAAAGGAGAAAGGAAGGTTGTTTCTGCAGAAGAAGTTTCGGATTTAGAAGAAATCAATATTTTTGAGTCTGAAATGACAAGAGCAGCAGAACATTTACTAAAAGAAGTAAAGACTACTGCTACATTAAGTGATATTATAAATGCTGTATGTGATAATAAATTTTTAAATGATGTAAAAAACGTCATATGTAATATAGATATTAGAAATCTATTGCATCAATATGCACTTAGAAATAAAGAAGTTTGCAAAATTAATGTAGCATATAAAGAAAGAAGAATTCAATCAACTTATACTTCAAAAAAAGATTTGTGGTATAAATTTGTTATTAGGGATAGAAATGCATTTAATAAGCAAATATATATTCCTAAAAAAGATTTTAATATTCTAGGATTAAAAGAAGAAGTAGGTGTTAAAACTTTTGATGGAATATATATAAAAAGTGGCACACAATTATGTGACTATTTACTTAATATAATAAAAATATTTCAAAGTGAAAATACAGAAGAAAATAAAATTTTATTAGAAGTTTTTCTTTCATATATTTTTCATAGCGATATATTAGAAGTAGCATATAAAAAAGATATAAATCCGAATACTGTGTTGAAAAATTTATTAGGAGAAAGATTTCTAAGCATTAATGAAGAATTAATTAATAAAATATGGGCTCAAATAGATTCACAAGAATTTATGAATAAAGTTCTTAAACAAAATTATACTTTATATTCTATAGATCATTGGTCAAGAAAAAATAATGCTATTTTATAAAATAACAGACGAATATTTCATTATAATTCTTAAATTTATATGCTTTTCATATTATTTAGGGATAAAATTTTTCATTCCAAATAAAATTTTCTTCTATATAAGCATGATATATTAAACGACCGTTAATTTTAAGATTTTAAAAATTTAATTTACATAAAATAAAAATCTGACCATTTGATACTAATATCATTAAGGTCAGATTTTATATATTATTGATATTTTTTATTTGTTTCCAAATAAATGCCTTTCTCTGATGACCAGCCTACATAAAAACCAATAGATTTGCCAAGGTCTCTTAATTTATAATATGTATAACTACCACCATTATTATCATTTATTACTATTGCTTCTAATTGTGCTGGAATATTATTTATATTTGTAACAGCTTCGGATAGTGAATATTTTTGATTTCCTGAATATGGTGTTTTCATTTCTGAACCATTTTGTTCGTATGAAGCATTTGTTTTAATATTTATTTGACCATTCCATGTTACATTAAATTTTGCAGCTGTATCATTTAGCACATATGCTAAATCACGCAATTTAATGTAATTTGTAGGATTACCGCTTGCATCTTTTAATGCATACATTTGAAATTCAACCTTTTCATTATCAATATAAACGGTCTGTGTAGATGCATATGCAGTATTTAAATTACCCTCATATAGCTTAAAAGGTATATTGTTATTTTTGGCGAATTTTTCAATATACGTTCCATATTTGCTGTATATCGTAAGTTTTGGGTTTTCGGAAAAAGTATCATATTTTATATCATTTATATCAGTTAAAATATTTACACTGGTGAGATTTTTACATCTTCCAAAAGCCATATTCCCCAAACTATTAGCACCATTAATTATATTAATAGTTTTCATATTTTCACAGCAAGCAAATGCCCAATCAGAAATATCAGCTTTACCATATATATTAACACTATTTAGGTTTATGCTAGTTGCAAATGCCCATTCACCTATGGATTTTACATTTCTAGGTATTGTTACACTTGTTAAGCTATCACAACGATAAAATGCATTATTCCCTATGGTTGTTACAGTATCAGGTATATCTATACTTGTAAGTTTACCACAATATGAAAAACCATTACTTTTTATCTCTGTTATTCCATTTGGCAATGTTACGTTTTGTAAACTTTTACAGCGACCAAAAGTCCAGTCATTTATAACCGTAACACCATTTGGTATAACTATACTTTTTAAGCTGTCGCAATTTGAAAATGCACTTTTTCCTATATAATTAACAGATTGTGGTATATTGATATTCACTAAAGCATCACAATTTGCAAAAGCATATTCACCAATACTTGTTATGGTGTTAGGAATAAATACATCAGTTAAATTTTTACATGCACCAAACATTCCATAATTAATACTTGTTAAAGTGTCTGGAATAGAAATGCTAGTTAAATTTTGACACCATGCAAAAGCCTGTTGACCGATATTTTTAACGCTTTTAGGAATAGTTACACTTGTAATACCGCAACCATAAAAAGCTCTATCACCAATATCTGTAACTGTGTCTGGAATTGTAACATTTTTTTCTGAACCAATATACTCTATAAGAACACCATTTCTAATAACAAAATCACTGCCATCTATTGATACTCCTGATGTTATCACTTTAAATGGTATATTGTTTTTTTGAGCATATGTTTCAGCATAGCTACCCGTTTTGCCTGATATAGTAAAATCGTCGGAACGACCATCAAAAGCAGTCTCATCTATAATTGTTACATTAGGTGGTATAACTATATTTGACAAATCATAACATCCAAAAAATGCAGAAAATTCAATATTTACTATAGTATTTGGAATGTAAACACTATCGAGCCCACTGCATCCCATAAATAAACTATCACTTATTTCAGTTATACCGCTTGGAATATTTATTTCTTGTAAAACTTTACAGTTGAAAAAAGCCTCATCACCAATGCTTGTCAAATTATCAGGTAGCTCTATATATCTTAAAGATTTACACCAATAGAACGCACCGTTACCTATGCTTTTTACACTTTCTGGTATGTTTATACTAGTAAGATTATCACATCTACTAAATGAATATTCACCTATGCTTATTACAGTATCTGGAAGTGCTATGTTAGTAATTTTATAACAATCCTCAAACGCATTATCGCCAATACTTGTTACACCGTCTGGAATTGTAACTACTGTATCACTACCAGTATATTTTAATAAAACACCATCTTTAATATTAAAATCACTGTCTGTTGCAAATGCTGATTGCGAAAATAACACAAAAAACATTGCAAAAGCTATAAATATACTTTTTAATTTCATAACTTCCCCCATTATGCTGAATAATTTTTACTGCTGTCAATGATTACGGTTTTAGTATTGCTGTCCCAATCTACTCCAAAATTTATGCGTTTAGCTATATCACGGAGTTTTACATAATTTTCATCATTTATATTTAATGCTCTTGCACTTAGATACCATTCACACATTATAGTATTATATTCTAAAGATTCCAAATATTCATCAGGTGTCATATAAAATATATTAGAAACAGCTTTTTGGGCTATTCCACTTTCAGAAATTTGAGTATTTGCATTTCCTGAATATGGTGTATCTTCAACAACAACAATTTTATTAAATAACCACTGAACATCAAAAGGCTTTTGAGTATCCTTCATAACAGCTGCAATATCTCTAAGTCTTATATAGTTAGAACCGCCAACATTATAAGCCTGTAACTCAACAGGTTGTCCATCAACTACCATTGTTTCTATATTAGATTTAACCTTAAATGGTATATTTACCTCATTTGCAAAGTTAACAAGTGTATCAATATCTGCACCAACCATTTTTGAGTTATCCATAACATAATAAATTCTATTTAGCATTTCATCTCCAGAAACAGGTTTACCGCCTATCGTAGCATCAAGATATTTAAATCCATCATAAGTGTCATATGGTGCAAAATATAATTCTTTTTCTTTAGCCTCTACCCATTGACCATTTTTGACGGTATAAAATTTATGAGTTACCATACCGCGACCATCATCAAAATAATCCCTATCTTGTGCATATGGTATAAAATGAAGATAACTTTTTCCATTTTCAGTGAATATAGAGTCAAGGTCTGACATTATAGCTCCACTGCCTTCAGTATATCCTATTTTTCCTTTTACCATTTGATATGCATTTGAACCATTCCACCCCCACACTTGGTACTCACACGAAATTAAAGCCTCTTCAACACTATCATTACTATAATTATCTTTATAAATAAAAAATAATTCTGGTACTTTGTCATTATCAAAATCCACTAATCTAGCGTCCTTGAAGTGATTTTCATAACCATCCATATCATGCATATGTCCTGCTTTTAATAAATAATCACCATGTTTTTCAGCAAGTCCATCTACTATATTAAAATATGCATTTGCTATTTCTGGTGTTAAATTGTAATTATTTGCTGCCTTTGCTTGTGATGCACATAAAACCACACCACTCGCTAAAATTAGACTTGTTAATATTTTTTTCATTTTGAATATCCCCTATATTTATAATTTTTATTAATTATAACTTTTATCAGTGTCAATATTTATAGAATTATTATTAGCATTCCAATCAACAGAGAAGTCAAAAATTTCACCTATATCTCTTAGTTTAAAATAATTGTTTCCATTAATATTATATGCTGTTATTTTTGCTTGTTCTCCATCAACATAAACTTCTGATGTACTTAATGTAGCTGATTTAGTTGAACCATCACCACTTGTCAATTCTCCACCAACAGTTGTATATGGCTTATTAGACAGTATATTAATAGCATTTTTAGAACTATCCCATTTTACTTCAAATTGTTTATTTGTGCCATTAAGTACCTTAGCAACGTCTCTTAATTTGAAATAGTTATTATTATTTATATTATATGCATCAAATGAAATCTGATTTCCATTAACAAAAACGCTTGAAGAAGTTTGAGTAGCTGAATATGTTTTTATTTCTTCTGTGTTATTAATACCAGTTATATGTAATTGATTAGTAATCTCTGTTCCTTTTGAACGTTCATCTAACACATGAAAAGATGTAAGTTCTACTCTTTCGCCGTTTTTATCTTTTAATTCTAAATAATATATACCTGATTGTGAAAATGTTATTGTATCTACGCCATCATAATAAAGCGATGTAAAATTTTCTTCAGGCTTTGATTGTTGTCCAACATAAACAACATCTGAGTTAGACGAGTTAGAACTTTCAACTTTAACATCTAAATCAGGATTTTTTAATTTTATAACTGTTTTACCTGCTGTTTCAGTAAATGAAGATACTCCACCAACACTACGAATAAAATCTGCGGAGATTTCGTAGTTATCACTTTCAAAAATGGTTTTATCGTCTTCTGATTTATCAAGTATTATAATATCAATTTTACCCATAGATTGAATCATGCCTTGAGCATTTTTTGTTGCATAGCTGATATAATATTTTCCTGGATATGATAAAGTTTTTGGAGTAATTTTATGACCAGTCCCTGTCAATGAATATGAATCAGTGCCATAAAAATTATTATCTAGTCCAGTATAATCTACAAATACATAATCTCCATTTAGTGATAAATTAATATCATCTGTTGAAATATAAGCTTGACTTTGATAATCAACATATGCATTTTTATCTTCATCAAATGAACTTATAGTAACTGTTTGTTGCTTAATATCATCACTAGATAATATCATTCCATCTTTATCTGTAATTGTCATTGCTGAAACTGATGTTGCTGTAATTGCAAAAATACAACTTGAGCTAATAATTGTTTTAAAAAATTTTTTAATCATAACTTTTCACCTTTTCATATATTATTGAAAGTGCTCTTTCCCCTTAATCAACAAAAAATGGAAGTTGATTTCCTTCAAGGCTTACATTATACTCGTTCATTTTTAAATTTCCCCCCTTACTTAGCCTATAAGCACCAATGTACATGTAGTTTCTTTAATCATAAATTTATACCTCCAATTTTTTAAGTTCTATTTACATGATAATTGACATGTGCTTTAGGTTTTATAAATTTAAAAAATTTTTTATATTTTTTATTTTTATAATATATTGTTATATATTTTTTGTCAATATTTGTATTTTATTGACTTTAGAACTGCACTATTTTAAAATATAAATATGGAAATTTATATTTATAATGGTGAAAAAATGAAAAAAATTATACAAAAAGCTCAAAACGGGGATAAACAAGCTCAAGAAGAATTATATAAATTATATTTTGAAAAAATATATAGATTAGCATATACAATAACGAAAAATCCAGATAATTCTATGGATATTGTGCAGGATAGTTTTATTTCTGCATTTAATAACTTAAAAAAACTGCGTAATATTGAAGCTTTTGAGCCTTGGCTTTGTCAAATAACACGAAATTATGCAAGACAGAATTTGAATAAAAATAAACGCTTTGTTGACATACAAAATAGTGATGAAGAAAATGAACATGATATTTTTGATAATATACCTGATAATGATGAAGCAATTATGCCTGAAAGTGTAATTGATAATCAAGTTAAGCGTGAACTTATTTTACAAACAATAAATGAATTATCTGAAGAACAACGTGAGTGTGTTTTTCTTTTCTATTATAATGGTCTATCCGTTAAGGAGATTGCAAAAATTCAAGAATGTTCTGAAGGCACTATAAAAAGTCGCTTAAATTATGCAAGGCAAAAAATACATGACCGCATTTTAGAAATAGAAAAAGATAATGACATTAGACTTCATAGCCTATTGCCTATTGGTATATTGCTTTCTCAAATTTCTATTCCAGACAGTGCACAAATCGAGCAAATGTGGAAAGTAATTAAAGGTAGTGCTGGTATTGCAGGTGCAATTGGTGTAACAGCAAGCACAGCTAGTGGTGAAGCTACTAAAGGCGGTATATTTGCAACTATAAAAGCAAAAATAATTGCTAGCATTACAGCTGCATCGGTTGTAACTGGTGGGATAGTAATTGCAAACTTACCAAAACCGATAGAATTTTCTGACCCTGCAATGGAAACTAATATCCGTGTGCTTATAGACAAGCCAACTGGCAATATTTATGCTGATGATATTGATGATATATCTGGCATTGTAATTTTAGACGATGGCGTTGCTTTACCAGAAAGTGATGATACTGCTCTTTCTGGAAGTGTACCTGTAAACAGCCTTACAGACCTTCAAAAGCTAGAAAATCTCAAAGAGCTTGATTTAAGTGTTCAAACCCCTCAGCCCCTTTTAGATACTCTTGGTAAACTTGATAATTTATACTCACTCACAATAAATAAAAAAGATATGGATTCTGTTAGTGATTTTTCTTTTCTGGATAACCTAAAAAATGTTGAAGATTTTTATTGTAGTATTGAAAGTGGAGTTGATTTAACTGCTCTTGAAAATAAAGATTTGAAGTATTTATGGATTGCAATAGATGGTGAAGTTACGCTTGATGTATCAAATATAACGAGTTTAAAATACTTAGGTGTTGTATGTCAATCATTACCAGATGGAAATAATTTTATAAATATATTAGCTAGTAAACCACTTAATAATTTAATAATGCTTGAAATCGATACTAATTACACTAAATCACTAGATTTTCTAAACAATATGCCATCTCTTGAATATTTGGCGATAAATTCAAGAGAACAAGGAATGGATTTAACAAATATCGGCAATCTTAAAAACCTTCGTTATTGTCTTCTTGGACTTGTACAATGTGATATGTCACCATTATTAAATTGTCCAAATTTAGAGCTTTGGTTTTCTCATAATCCTATAAACCCAGTTCCAAATATGGCAACTAGTTATGATGATATCTTTTATATAGGTCAAGATTTAAAAAATCAAATTAGAAATTCATAAAAATTTTTTTATTTTTATAAAACCTAAAGCACTCTTTATTTATCCTGTTATTGTAGGCTAAATATAACCTACAATCAGTATGTAACTTCTTATAAATGGGGGTTTACTGTTGCCGGCTCAGAAGCTCCGAAAATCTTCCATTATTTATGCATATTTTTTGTAGGTTAGCCTATGAATTTTATATTTCTAAGAAAGGGTGGTTGTTTTTTATGAATTTTAAGAAAACATCACGAAAACTAATGTCATTTGTGCTTGCAGGATTTATGTCTTATTCCATTGTTGCCCCTGCAATCACTCCAGCTGAGGCCTCGGAAATGTCATATTCTGTTATGATTACTCCACAGTATGAAGATGCGGATTCTTTTAATGAGGGTTTAGCAGCAGTAAAAAAAGATGGCAAATGGGGCTATATCGACGAAACAGGTAAAACTGTTATTCCTTTTGAATATGATTACGCATTCCCATTTAGTGAGGGTTTAGCTGTTGTTGCAAAGTATGGTACAAGCCATCTTGATGAGAAGTATACCGAACATAATATTGCTGGTGATGATTGTTATTACTGGTATGTAATAGACTCAAAAAATAATAAAAAATTATTGACATATCCATCATCTACTTATAATTATGAAACAAAAGAGAGTATTGATTTTGAGCAGCCAGTTTATACATTTGTAGAGGTTATGGAAGAAATTTTAACTTACGCAATGGTTCCGCCAGAATATCATAATGGTTATCTTGTTATGAATGCTTATCTGTCTGAAGCATGGTCAAGCTTAATTTTTGATAAAAATGGAGATTATTATAAACAAGTTAACAACTCATCTTCTGTTAAAGATTCAGCACTTCTTCCATATTATAAATTCAATGAAAATTCATTTGTGTTTGCAGACAGCTACGAAGGAAAAGTTTGTTATATTGACGCAAATGGCAATATAGCATTAACTATTGGTGGAAATGGAAAACATATAACTGGTGCATATCCTTTCAATCAAGGCATTGCAGTATATTATGACAAGGACGTTGACTCTTATGGATTTATAGACAAATCTGGAAATATAATTATTTCTCCACAATACGATAGTTTTTATTATAGCACCGATAATTTTCAGGTTTTTGTTGATAATATAGCATCAGTTGAAAATAAAAATGGTATTTACGGTGGTATTGATAAAACAGGTAAAACTGTTATTCCTTTTGAATATCAAGTATTAAAAAATTTCCATGAAGGTCTTGCTGTTGCACAGAAAAATGGCAAATACGGTGTTATTGACACAAATAATAATGTTATAGTTCCATTTGAGTATGATAATTTAAGCGGTTATAGTGATGGTGTTTGTGTTGCCGTTCAAAATGGTAATGCGTTCTGTATTGACCGTTATGGCAATAAAATAAATGGTTCTGATAAAATCAATCAAGAGAGCTATTTTGATAGCAGTGATGCTGGTACTATAAGTGTTACACCAGATGAAATTATTGTTATAAAAGAAAATGGCGTGTATGGCTTTGCTAAAACAATTTTCACTCCTGACCTGCCTCAAAAGTCTGAAATGGATTCTTGGGCTTATGATGAAGTAGTAAAATCTATTGAGGCTGATTTAATACCTGTTTCACTCCAAAACCAGTATAAAACTAATATCTCTCGCAGTGATTTTGCAGCTTTAGTTGTAACACTTCTTGAACAAGCAAGCGGCAAGGATATCAACACTCTTGTTAAAGAAGAAACTGGAAAAACTATAAGCGAACTTGTAAAATCTTATCCTTTTACAGATACAACAAGCAGTGATGTTTTAGCAGCTAATGCACTTGGTATTATAAGCGGTCGTGGCAATGGTATATTTGACCCATACGCAAGTATTACCCGTCAAGAAGCAGCAGCTCTTTTAATGCGTATTGGCAAATATATGGGTAAAACTGATGTTGAAACTTCTTCTGCAAGTTTTACTGATTCTTCTGCCATTCAGTCTTATGCTATTGAAGCTGTAAATTATGTAAATGCTTTGGGTGTTATGAAAGGTACATCTGATACCACATTCTCACCTAATGGCACTTACACCCGTCAGCAAGCTTATATAACTGCTTTAAGACTTTATAATTCTATTATCGAATAATTAAAATTTATAAAGCGTAGCAGCTTAATTAACTGCTACGCTTAAATATAAGGAGTAAAAAATGATGAAAAACAAAAAATTTTTTTCAGTAGGGGTTACAGCATCAATAGCTTTTTTAGCTATTTCATCAGTATCTGAGGTACAGGCGGTAAATGCTACTCAAACATCAACTGTTATATTTGTTGATGATATGCTAGAATATACAAGTTCTTACAATATAAATGGTAATAATTACTATAAACTTAGAGATTTAGCTTTTGAATTAAGTGGAAGTGTAAACAATTTTGATGTTGTATGGAAAGAAACAGAAAAACAGGTAGAGCTTATAACGGGCAAGGATTATTCAGGTACAAAAGAAAGCAATTCTTCATTAGATGATACAGTTGAAGCAATACCATCAAACTCAAAACTTATAATTGATGGAAAAGAAACAAATGTAACAGCTTATAATATAAATGGTAATAATTATTATAAGCTTAGAGATTTAGGTGAA
>CALWMO010000031.1 GCA_944381965.1 uncultured Butyricicoccus sp. | reverse complement strand
ATTTGTCATGCTTTTTTCTTACCTCATATTTTTTTAAATCTAATCAATTTTTACTTGACTTCATATAGTTAGTCTCAAAACTATTACTTTTCAAGCTTCATAACAACAGTTTGTGCAAGTTTTACATCTCTATTTTTAGATATTATGGTAAGTTTATATCCATTTGGTTCAGTTACTATCATAGGTGTTGTAAGGTCAATATTATGCTCAGATATAATTTTTCTGTCAATTTGAATTATAGGTGTACCTGCTTTAACCTTTTTACCTTCGGAAACAAGTGCTCTAAAACCTTTACCACCTAAATTTACAGTATTAAGTCCAACATGAATTAAAATTTCCACACCATTTTCAAACTTCATAGCAAAAGCATGCCTAGTTTCTGCTATAACACTAATTTTACCATCAGCTGGTGCACAAATAAAGTCCTCATCAAATGAAAATGCTACACCATCACCTGTAACTTTGGCTGCAAAAGCAGGGTCTGCCACAGTATCTATATCTACTAAAGTACCGTTAACAGGTGCATATAAATCTATATTTTTATCAATAGGTTTCTTTTTAAATATATTAAACATTGGTATTCCCCCATAATATAAATATCTATTTATAATTATAATAAACAGAGATTAAAATAACAATAAACAAAATATAATAAAATATTAATAATAACCTATAAATAGTTAATATTAAATTTATTTATACATAGTTTTTATATATATGATTTTTAAATATTAAAATTAATGGTCATTAAAAATGTTATTACATAAATGATTGATATAAATTATAGTTTATGATAAAATATATCATATTTTAAAAGAAAAGAGGTGAAAATGATGGAAAAACGTGTAGCACTGTTGGGAATTATCATAGAAAATTCTGAGTCAGCTGAAGCATTAAACCAGCTTTTACATGAGTATAAAGACTATATAGTTGGTAGAATGGGTATTCCTTATCGTCAAAGAGGAATAAACATCATAAGCATTGTTATTGATGCATCAGCAGATACAATAAATAGTCTAACAGGTAAAATTGGTATGCTTTCAGGCGTAAATGCTAAGGCTATATATTCAAAACTTACAGAGGAAAACAATGGATAAGCTTATAAACAAGCTGTCAAATTGTGAAATGCTTACTAAATCTCAGTTTAAGGATTTAATTGATGCTTATACCCCTGAAAACGCAGAGAAGTTAGCATTTTTAGCAAATGAGAAAAGACAGCAAATTTTCTCTAATAATATTTATATTAGAGGTCTTATTGAATTTACAAATTACTGTAAAAATAACTGCTATTATTGTGGTATAAGACGTGATAATAATAATGTTATTCGTTATAGATTAAATGAACAAGATATATTATCTTGTTGTGAAAAAGGGTATAAGCTTGGATTTAGAACATTTGTACTTCAAGGTGGAGAAGATGGATTATTTACCGATGATAGGCTATGTAAAATAATAAGCAAAATTAAAAATTCATATCCAGATTGTGCAGTAACTCTTTCAATAGGAGAGCGTACTAAGGAAAGTTATCAAAAACTATTTAATGCAGGTGCTGACCGTTATTTATTAAGGCATGAAACAGCAAATGATAAACATTATAGCTCACTTCACCCAAAGGAGCTTACACTTTCAAATCGTATGCAGTGTCTTAATGATTTAAAAAGTATAGGTTATCAAGTAGGCTGTGGTTTTATGGTTGGCTCACCAAATCAGACAAATGAATTTTTAGCAGAAGACCTTTATTTTCTGCAAAATTTCAAACCGCATATGGTTGGAATAGGCCCTTTTATTCCGCAAAAAGATACACCATTTGCAAATAAAACCGCTGGCACATTGGAAAAAACACTTTATTTGCTTAGCATAATTCGTTTAATGCTACCTGATGTTTTACTTCCTGCAACAACTGCACTTGGAACAATCCACCCAAAAGGTAGAGAACTTGGCATATTATCAGGTGCAAATGTAATTATGCCGAATTTATCACCAGAAATAGTCAGAGGTAAATATACACTCTACGATAATAAGCTTTATACAGGTGATGAGGCGGCTGAAAATTTAAAATTACTGCGTCAAAAATTACAAGCCATAGACTGTCAAGTTTATATAGGGCGAGGAGATTCGCCAAAAATCTGAAGAGAAAGCATTTAGCTAACTCATAAGGAAAGGAAAATAAATATGTATAATCCAAAATCAAATATTGCAGAAGAATTTATAAATCATGAAGAGATTTTAGACACTCTAAAGTATGCTGATGAACATAAAAGAGATGAAAAACTTATAACTGAAATTTTAAATAAAGCAAAAGAGCGTAAGGGTTTAAACCATAGAGAAGCATCTGTTTTACTTGCTTGTGAGCTTGAGGATAAAAACAAAGAACTTTACACTCTAGCTAAACAGATTAAACAGGATTTCTATGGAAATAGAATTGTTATGTTTGCACCGCTTTATTTGTCAAATTACTGTGTAAATGGTTGTGTTTACTGTCCATATCATGCTAAAAATAAACATATTGCCCGAAAAAAATTAACTCAAGAACAGGTTAAAGCAGAAGTTATAGCACTTCAAGATATGGGGCATAAACGTTTGGCAATAGAAGCTGGAGAAGACCCAGTAAACAATCCGATTGAGTATATTTTAGAGTGTATAAACACAATTTATTCTGTAAAACACAAAAATGGTGCTATTAGACGTGTAAATGTAAATATAGCAGCCACAACGGTTGAAAATTATAAAAAGCTGAGGGACGCAGGTATTGGAACTTATATTTTATTCCAAGAAACATATCACAAAGAAAGCTACAAAAAATTACATCCAACAGGCCCAAAAAGTAATTATGAATATCACACAGAGGCTATGGACAGAGCTATGCAAGGCGGTATTGATGATGTAGGCTTAGGCGTATTATTCGGCTTAGAGCTTTATCGTTATGAATTTGCTGGGCTTTTAATGCATGCTGAGCATTTAGAGGCGGCTTTTGGAGTAGGCCCTCACACTATCTCTGTGCCTAGAATTTGTCCTGCCGATGATATTAACCCAGATGAATTTAATAACAGTATTTCAGATGAGATTTTTGAAAAAATCGTTGCTTGTATTCGTGTAGCTGTGCCTTATACAGGTATGATTGTTTCAACTAGAGAAAGCCAAAAAACTCGTGAAAAAGTATTAAATTTAGGTGTATCACAGCTTTCTGGTGGTTCTCGTACAAGTGTAGGCGGTTATGTAGAGCCAGAGGAGGAGGAAAACTCAAAACAGTTTGATATTTCAGATAATCGCTCACTTGATGAGGTTGTAAACTGGCTTATTAAACTCGGCTATATACCTTCTTTCTGTACAGCTTGCTATCGTGAAGGCAGAACAGGTGATAGATTTATGAGCCTTTGCAAATCTGGTCAAATACAAAACTGCTGTCAGCCAAATGCACTTATGACTTTAAAGGAATATTTGCAAGACTATGCAAGCGAAGATACAATAAAAGCAGGCGAAAAACTTATAAATGATGAGCTTAACAACATTCCAAATGAGAAAGTTAAGCAAATTGTTATTGATAGATTGGGAAAAATACAAGACGGTATTCGTGATTTCCGTTTCTAAGAGGTGAAAATATGAGTTTAAACGCTACACCATCGGGCGAAAGAGTACATATTTGTTTTTTTGGCTGCACAAATGCGGGAAAATCCAGTGTTGTTAATGCTTTTTTAAATCAAAATATGTCTATTGTATCCGATATTAAAGGCACTACAACCGACCCAGTAGAAAAAGCTATGGAGCTTTTACCTATTGGTGCGGTAAAAATCATTGATACAGCTGGTTTTGATGATATTTCCGAGCTTGGCAAGGTTAGAGCAGATAAAACCAAAAAAGTGCTTAATAAAACAGATATAGCTATTTTAATTGCAGATAGACAGCTAAATAATACAGATAATCAGCTTATAGAGCTGTTTAAAGATAAACAAATACCATATATTATAGCCTTTAATAAGGCTGATTTATTGGAAACTATTCCCGAAAGCACACAAAATACCATATATGTTAGTGCAAAAACAGGTTTTAATATTAATAAATTAAAAGAGCTTGTAGCAAGTCTAAAAGACATAAAAAAAGAGCGTCCACTTGTATCTGATTTAGTAAGTTATGGTGATATTGTAGTGCTTGTTGTGCCTATTGATTCATCAGCACCTAAAGGACGTTTGATTTTACCTCAACAACAGGTGATTAGAGATTTATTAGACCATGGTTCAATACCTATTGTCGTAAGAGATAGCGAGCTGAAAATGGTTTTAGACACAATAAAACAGCCTAAACTTGTTATAACAGACAGTCAAGTATTTAATAAAGTTTCCAAAATAGTGCCTGAAGATATACCATTAACCTCTTTTTCAATAATCATGGCACGTTATAAGGGCGATTTACCTGTGCAGATACATGGTGCAAACACACTGGATAAACTTTCAAACGGTGATAAAATACTTATCGCTGAAGGCTGTACACATCACAGACAATGTGAGGATATAGGTACAGTAAAACTCCCACGTTGGATAAGAGAATACACAAAAAAAGATTTTGAGTTTTCTTTCTGTTCAGGTACAGAGTTTCCAGAAGATTTAAGCGAATATAAACTTATAATTCACTGTGGTGGCTGTATGCTCAACGATAAGGAAATGAAAAGCCGTTTAAATAACGCAAAAAATAAAGATATACCAATAACCAATTATGGAACAATGATTGCACATATAAATGGTATTTTAAAACGTACAACCGCTATGATTAAATAAAATAACTGCACTCTGTTTGTTAGACAGTATTATATTAATGTCTAATAGATGGGGTGCAGTTTGCATATAAGGGTTTTTTATTTTTGTGATTTATTATTGACATTTTTATTCTACAAATGTAAAATAAAAATACAAATACTACATTTGTAGAATAGAGGTGAATACAGTGAAAAGGTTACCTGATAGTGAACTTATTGTAATGCAAGCGGTTTGGTCATGTGAGCCACCTGTTTCAAGAGCAGAAATGCAAGAAATTTTAAAAGATACTCACCCAATGGCACAAACAACACTGCTTACCTTGCTTACAAGATTATCAGAAAAAAAATTTATTAAGATTGAAAAGCATGGCAGAATATCAAAATATATGCCACTAGTTTCTGAACGTGAATATCTTGCACACCAAGGAAAACGATTTATAAATCAGCTTTGTAACGGGAATATTTCAACATTTGCAACCGCATTGTGTGACAGTGGACTAACAAAAGAGGATTTAGACAAACTTCGTGAGCTGCTTGGAAAGGGTGAGTTATAATGGGTATAAATTCATTTGGATTATTACTTGCTATTATTGAAGGTTTTCTTATTTGTTATACAATATACACAAGTGATAAGAATGAAAAATGGTCACCCGATGGTAAAAAACCACTTTATACACCTTATATTTCTAGCTTAACATTTATATTAGTAATGTCTATTACATCAATTTTATCTGTTGCACTTTTTGATATAAAAACTGCGATGCAAAAAATAATAGGTTTTAATTTCTCTATATTTTTGCAGGTTTTGCTATATTATTTAGTGCTTATTCCTTGCCTTCCGCTTTTAAGAAAGTTTATAAATGCAAGAGCTTGTTCTGTTTTATGGCTTATACCAAGCTGTATGTATATTATGCAATTTGAGTCATTTGCACTTGATAAGCCGATTTTTATACTATCTGCACCATATTTTTTAGTTGTAATATTATTTTTAGTTTGGTTTATTGGATTTGTCACTGTTATGGTCTGGAAAATAGGCTTACATATAAAATTTAGACGTTATATTCTTAAAAACTCGCTGGAAATAACCGACAGACATATTATAGATATATGGTATGATGAGCTTGAGCGTTCAAGAATACACAAAACCGATTATCCGCTTTTAAAGTCAAATGTAATTAAAACTCCAGTATCAATAGGAGTTTTTAAAAGTAAGATTTTTGTTGTGATTCCAGATAAATTATACTCTGACGATGATTTAAAATTGATTTTTAGACATGAAATTGTTCATATCGGTCGAGCAGATAGTTTAGCTAAATTTTATAATGTGTTTTGCAGTGCTATTTGTTGGTTTAATCCGCTTATGTGGTTTGCAATGCGAAAAAGTGCAGATGATATAGAGCTTAGCTGTGATGAAACAGTTTTACTAGATGCAGACGACATGACAAGGTCAAGATATGCAAGATTGATACTTGAAACGGCAGGAGATGAGAGGGGGTTCACAACTTGTCTATCTGCATCAGCTAATGCGTTAAGGTATAGACTAAAAAATATAGTTAAACCTAATAAAAAATTTAATGGTGCAGTTATTGTTGGTTTGATATTTATTGTTATGTGTATGACAACTGGATATACTGCTCTGGTTTATGGTGATTATACAGGTAAAGACATTATTTTTTCTGCATCAAATGCTGAAGATTTTAAATTAAGTTATGTAGGGTTTAAACCAGATAATAAAAATTATATATGCACTAATGAAAACGCATTAAAGGAGTATTTATTAAATCTAAGAATACAAAATATAAGCGGTGTTTATACTTTTGAAAATGAAAAAAAACGCTGGGTTACAATATCTTATGAAACACCTAATGATTATGTAATTATAAAGTTATTTGGTAATTTTATCAAAGTACAACCTAGACAAAATATTTCCGATTTTGATTATTATTATTTGCCTGATGGTGTAGATTTTGATAGATTACATGATATTATTAAAATAGCAGATTAAAAAACCTGACTTCACTTTTAAAGTGAAGTCAGGTTTTATTATTTATTTTAGATTTACAATGCTGTCGCCTGCATGACAATCACCTGTTTTATCCAGAGTAATTTCTCCAAATTCATCAGCATTGCCAACTACAACAGGAGTTACAAGCTTATAACCAGCGTTTTCAATTTCGCTACGGTTCATTGTACCGATTTTGTCACCGATTTTAACTACATCGCCTACATTTACAGTGATATTAAATGGTGCACCATTAAGTCTTACAGTATCTAGACCCATATGCACAAGCAATTCTGCACCGTTTGCAGTTTCAATAGTAAATGCATGTTTAGTATCAAAAATCATAGTTATTGTGCCATCTGCTGGAGCATGGATTTCATCAGAGTTTGGAATAACTGCAAAACCATCACCAACCATCTTTTGTGAAAATACATCATCTGGTACTTCTTCAAGAGGAATAACTTTACCATCAAATGGGCTGGCAATTATACAGCTTTCAACGCTCTTAGTTTCGGTTTTAACCTCGGCTTTTGGTTCTGGTTTTGGCTCAGATTTGACCTTGATAGGCTTATCAGATGCAGAAGAACGTAAATATGCCTCAAGGTCAGATTTGATTACAGATACCTTAGGGCCATAAACAACCTGTACACCTTGCCCCTTACAGATGACACCAGATGCACCTGTATTTTTAAGAATATCTTTATCAACCTTGTTTGCATCCTTAACAGTACATCTTAAACGTGTAATACAGCAGTCAACATCGGAAATATTATCCTTACCGCCAAGACCAAGTGTAATCATACCTGAAAGCTCATCATTATTCCCATCGTTTTTAGTATTCATATCTTTGCGGGTATAAAGCTTAATTTCGCTGTCATCACGACCTGGGGTTTTGTAATCAAACTTTTTAATCATAAAGGAGAATACAAAATAATAAAGTGCAAAGTAGAAAATACCAACAATAGGAATCATAATCCAGTTGGTTTTATCATTGCCTTGCATAATACCAAACAGAGCAAAGTCAATAAAACCACCTGAGAAGGTCATACCTACGCCAACATTTAAGATATGCATAAGCATATAAGCAGCACCGGCAAACACACAATGAACGATATACATAGCAGGAGCTACAAATAGGAAAGTAAACTCTAGTGGCTCGGTTATACCTGTAAGCATGGAAGTTAATGCAGCACTTAATAATAAACCGCCTACAACCTTTCTGTTTTCAGGTTTTGCACAACGATAAAGAGCAAATGCAGCACCTGGCAGACCAAAAATCATAAGTGGGAATTTACCAGCCATAAATCTTGTTGCTTCTACTGAGAACTGAGTAATATTAGGGTCAGCAAGCTGAGCAAAGAAAATATTTTGAGCACCTTCAACCACTTGACCGGCAACTATTGCACTGCCTCCGACAGCTGTCTGCCAGAATGGAATATAGAATACATGATGCAGACCAAAAGGAATAAGTGCACGTTCAATAAAGCCATATAACCATGTGCCAGCATAACCAGATGAAAGAACAAAACTGCCTAGTGCATTGATACCGACCTGAATAGTAGGCCAGATATAATACATTGCAATACCAACAATAAGATAAACTGCTGATGAAATAATAGGCACAAAACGTGTACCACTAAAGAATGATAATACCTGTGGAAGTTCAATTTTATAAAATTTGTTATGCAGTGCAGCAGTACCAAGACCGACTATAATACCACCGAATACGCCCATTTGCAAAGAATGCAGACCTAAAACTTCAGCAGTAGCACCAGAAAGTGCCGGCTCACCAAAGTTTAAAATCATAGCTCCAATGGTAGCATGCATAATAAAGAATGCTATTGCAGCAGCAAGAGCAGAAACTTCTTTTTCTTGCTTTGCCATACCGATTGCAACACCCATTGCAAAAATCAGCGGTAAATTGTTAAATACGACCGAACCTGCCGCATTTAAAACCTGTAAAATAGCATAAATAAATGTGCCAGGCCCCATAATACTCATTAAGCCATAGGTTTCAAGCATAGTCTGGTTTGTAAATGAACCGCCTATACCAAGAAACAAACCAGCAACAGGTAAAATTGCGATTGGGAGCATAAACGAACGTCCTACACGCTGTAATACTCCAAAAATCTTATCTTTCATGTTTATTCCTCCTCTTTTTCAAGTTCCATTGATATGGACAAGCGATGTAAATGCACAGTTAAGAAAATCTGTTCACTTTTCGGGAAAACTAAATTAAACTCATTTTCTATTTCATTTGCTATTTTTTTAGCACAATTAAAGTCATTTTCATAATGTTTTGCTATCATATTATGAAAATTTGAGTCATTATCAGAAATATACTGTCTTCTTATAAGTCTTTGACTTAAAAATTTCATATGCACTATAAATCTGTCATAATCAAGCGTATTATGATTGAATTTTACACTGTAATAATTTTGTGCAGTGTCAATGGCACAGCTTATTATTTGTGTTATAGGCACCATATCGGACATTTTTCCATCAAGTTCAGCATTCACAATATGAAGTGCTATAAAACCTGCTTCATCTTCATAGAGCCTTATACCTAGTACACTTTCAATAACATCTAAAGCTTGTTTACCAAGTTCATATTCCTGTGGGTAAAATGTTCTGATTTCCCAAATAAGTTCATTTGGATAATATATTCCCTTTTTAAAACGCTCTACTGCATAGGATATATGGTCTGTAAGAGTTATATACACATTTTCGCTGAGAGTTTTTCCTAAAACACGTTCAGCACTCTCTATTAAATGTGTGCTTATGTCAAGATATTCGGTCGAGATATTTTGCATAAGCTCTAACAGTCTATCGCTTTGTCTAGGGTCTCTAAGTGCATATACCTTTTCAACTCTTGCAGCTGGGATTAAATCACCGGCTGATTTTTTAAAACCTATACCTAGTCCACGCAAAATGATTTCTTGACCATTTGGGTCAAGCGAGCACACAAAATTACTTCCGATTGTCCTTACAATCTTATAAACACTATTATTTGCTACTGTACCCATTTATGCCCTCCCTTCTTTCTTTTTATGCAAAAAACAAAAAAAGACCAAACCTATCCTAAAACTAGATAGGCTTGGTCTTGCCTGCATTATCAGTCACAAGACATATTATGTTTTGCAGAAAAAGGATAACATTTTTATTATCCTATGTCAATAATTAATTTAAAATTTATATAAAATGCTGTAAATTTGATATTTATATTATATAAAATCAATATACATAAATATGCATACATATATACACATACATATATACTTATACATAAAAAGTGCAGTGAGTTTTTCACTGCACTAATATTTTTATACAAGACCTGCCATTGTAGGTAAGCCCATTGTTAAGAATGGTACATAAGTTACAAGTAACAAGCCAATTAAAATAGCCACATAGTACCAAAGCATGTAAGGCATAACCTTTGAAAGTGATGTTCTACCAACTTTTATAGCAACAAAGAGTGTATTGCCTACTGGTGGTGTGATATTACCAATACACAGGTTATAAACCAGAATTAAACCAAACTGTACAGGGTGCATACCAAATGTCTGCACAACAGGCAAGAACAGAGGTGTAAAAATTAATATTGCAGGAGTAACGTCCATAAATGTGCCAGAAATAAGCAGAATAACATTCATAATCATTAAAATAATGATAGGATTGCTTGTTAAACCGAGCAGAGCCGCTGAAATCGCCTGTGGAATTTGAGTAAATGCCATTACCCAACCTAAGATATTTGATACACCAATTAAGAATACTACCATACCACTCATCTTAGCACTGGAAATAACAATTTTCCAGAAAGATTTTAAAGTGATATTTTTATAGCATATACCTAGAATTAAAGCATATACAACCGCTATTGCAGAGCCTTCGGTAGCTGTAAAGATACCGCCTACAATACCGCCGATAACAATAACGATAAGTGAAAGAGATGGCAGAGCCTCAAGTGTTGCTATACCTAAGTTTTTCCAGTCAAACTTGCCTTCCAAACCTTTATAACCCTTTTTCTTAGCGATAATAACCGCTACAACAACACAGCATAATGCCCATAAAATACCTGGAAGATAACCAGCAAGGAATAGAGCTGCAACAGATGTACCGCCTGCCGCAAGGGAATAAGTGATAAGTGCATTTGATGGTGGTATTAACAGACCAGATGGAGCAGATGCACCATTAGTTGCCGCACAAAGTGCCTTGTCATAGCCTAGTTCTTCTTCGCCTTGTTCTACCATACTGCCAACAGCTGCCGCCGCCGCAGATGCAGAACCAGAAATAGCACCAAACAGTGCATTTGCACCGATATTAGTTACAAGTAATGCTCCAGGCAGTTTGCCTAAAATCGCCATAACAAAGTTTACAAGACGTTTTGCAATACCGCCTTGGTTCATAAGATTACCAGCGAGAATAAAAAATGGAATTGCAGTAAGGCTAAATTTGCTCATGCCTACAAATATACGCTGTGCACTTGTGATAACAGAAATATCAAGTGATACAGTTTGTAAAATTGCAACTAGAGATGAGATACCAATTGAATAGGAGATAGGCACACCAGCAACAAGTAATACTGCTAAAACCACTACAATTAACAGTAATGCTTCCATAATTTACACTTCCTCCTTTTCAGTTGTTCCATTTACAATATCAATAATATTAAGTGCTGTATAAATCATATTGATTACACCACAAACAGGCATAACAAAATAGAATACACCGACAGCTAATCCCCAAAGAGATGATGTGGTTTGACCCAGTGCAAGCTGAGAAATTTGAATACCGCCATAAACTAAGATAGCCGCAGAGAAAACAAAACCGATTATTTCAGCTAAACAATGAAATACTTTTTTTGTCTTATTTCCAAATCTATCAACAACTACTGGGATATTCATATGACCTCTTTCACCTGTGATAAGAGATGCACCAAGAAGACTTGCCCATGCAAATAAATATGAAACAAGTTCTTCTGACCATGTTGAAGGGTTTTTCAGCACATAACGGGTGAATACCTGCCAACAGGTTAAGATAACCATTGCAATAAAGCTAACACCAGCTAAGGTATTTAAAACAGTATTTAATATAGAACGTAGTTTTTTCATTACTGCTGACCTCCTGATGCATATTCTTTGTTATACTCCTGAATTTTTTCATAAATAGGAGTAAGTTCTGGCTGTTTTGCAAGCATTTTTTCATGCAGAGGAGAACAAGCCTCCTTAAAAGGTGCAGTATCTGGATAAATAAACTGTACACCTTGTTCATTTTGTGCACGTTCTTTTGCCGCTTCAACAGCGATTATCCATTCTTCACGCTGAACCTTATTTACAAGCTCAAAACCTTCTTCAAAAATCTTGCGTGTTTCATCATCAAGACCATCTAAAAAGTGTTTATTAGCGATTAAAATGTCAGGTATCATCTGGTGCATATCGTAAGAGTAATATTTACATACATCGCCATGACCGTTATCAGTTAAAGCCATTTCGTTATTTTCTGCACCATCAATAATTTTAGACTGTAAAGCGGTGTAAACATCACCAAAGCCCATAGGAGTTGCAGAACCGCCCAAAAGCTGCATCATTTCAACATTTGTCGGAGATTGCTGAACACGGATTTTAAGACCTTTTAAATCAGCTGGGGTTTCGATTGGCTTATTTACGGTATAGAAGTTTCTAGTACCAGCATCAAGCCATGTTACAGCTTCAAAACCAGCTTGTCCTGTGGATTTAAAAATAGGGTCGGTTAAACTTGTGTCGTCCATTGCAGCATGATAACTTTCCGCACTTGAGAACAGATATGGAAGGTTAAATATACTGTAATTTTTACTGAATGTTTCCAGTAGTGAGTTACTAGCTACACAGAAGTTTATAGCACCTGTCTGAGTTAGCTGAACCATCTCATTTTGAGAACCTAAAAGCTCACTTGGATAAACCTCAACATTGTACTTTTCGCCCAAATTTTCCTCAATAAATTTCTCAAACTCAACCAAAGCGATATGAGTTGGGTGGTTTGTTGACTGGTTATGACCAATTCTGATTATCTCTTGAGCAGAATCAGAGCTTTTGCAACCAGTCAGCAGGCTTATTGCAGTAACGCAAATAAGACCAAGCAGTACGATTTGCTTTTTCATAATTTCCCCTAATTAAATGTATTTGCATTAAAAAAATTCTAACGCATGATAACATAATACTACTTTGTTAAAAAAAAGTCATGGTATATTGCACTTGAAAACTGGTAAATATACCGATATAATTACAATATATACAATAAAGGTG
>CALWMO010000030.1 GCA_944381965.1 uncultured Butyricicoccus sp. | reverse complement strand
AAAATCATTGTTTTTGATGAACCTACTTCTTCACTAACAGAAACTGAAGTTGAACATTTATTCCGCATTATAAATATGTTGCGTGACAAAGGTTGCGGAATTATTTATATAAGCCATAAAATGGAGGAAATTCTCCGTATAAGCGATGATGTAACCATAATGCGTGACGGTCAATGGATTGCAACAAGACCTGCTAAAGAGCTTACTATGGACGAAATTATTAAGCTTATGGTTGGTCGTGAGCTTACTAACCGTTTCCCTCCTAAGACAAACAAACCTGAAGATGTTATTTTAGATGTTAAACATTTAAAAGGTAAATACACCCGTCTTAAAGATGCTACTTTCCAGCTTAGAAAAGGTGAAATTTTAGGTATAGCTGGTCTTGATGGCTCTGGCCGAACCGAAGTTTTAGAAAATCTATTCGGTGTTATGACAAAGGAAAGCGGAACTATAACTCTTCATGGTAAAGAAATTAAAAACCGTAACCCTAGAGAGTCTATTAAAAATGGTTTTGCCCTCTTAACCGAAGAACGTCGTGCAACTGGTATTTTTGGTATAAGAGATATAAAGGATAACACTGTTATCTCTAGTTTAAACGATTATCTAATAGGCGGTATTTGTCTGAGTGATAAGAAAATGGTAGAAAAAACCGACTGGGGCATTAAAGCAATGCATATTAAAACCCCAAACCAGAAAACTCAGATTCGTTCGCTTTCAGGTGGCAATCAGCAAAAGGTTATTATCGCTCGTTGGCTACTGACAAAGCCTGAAGTTTTACTGCTCGATGAACCAACTCGTGGTATTGATGTTGGTGCAAAGTATGAAATTTATCAGCTTATAATAGACCTTGCAAATGAAGGCAAGGGAGTTATTATGGTATCTTCTGAAATGCCTGAACTTTTAGGTGTATGTGACCGTATTTTAGTTATGTCTGGCGGTCAGGTTGCCGGCGAGGTTGATGCTAAAAACACAAGTCAAGAGGAAATCCTCACATTAGCTGCTAAATACGTTTAAGCAAGGAGGAAAAGGAATATGAGTAATAAATCACAAGAGCTTGCTAATAAAGCTAGAAAACTATCGGGCAAGCAAATAGGCGACACTCTTTTAAATAATGCACTTATAATCATAATGGTTTTAGTTGCAATTTATGTTGCAATTAAAAAACCTACATTCTTATCAGCACCTTCACTTGTTAACTTAATTTCTCTTACCGCTGCATACCTTCCTGTAGCTCTTGGTATTGCGGGCTGTATTGTACTTACAGGTACTGACCTTAGTGCTGGTCGTGCGGTTGGTATAACCGCTTGTGTATCCGCTTCCCTACTTCAACAAGCAGATATACCTAACAAGATGTGGCCAAATATCGGTACACTTCCAATTCCAGTTGTAATTTTAATTGTTGTTGCAATCGGTGCTCTTATCGGTGCATTTAATGGTTTCTTTGTTGCTAAATTTAAGCTGCACCCATTCATTGTAACACTTGCAACTCAGCTAATTTTATATACTATCCTTCTGTTATATGTTCAGATGGGTAATAACAATGGTATGGCTATTTCCAACCTTGACCAAGGTTATCGTGATTTTATCGTTGGTAATCCTCCAATTCTAAGTTTCTCTGGCGGTACAATCAACATTCCTAATTATGTTTTATACTCGGTTTTACTTTCCATTTTAATGTGGTTTATCTGGAACAAGACAACATTTGGTAAAAATATGTTTGCACTAGGTGCTAATGAAGAAGCTGCAAGAGTTTCTGGTGTAAATGTATTCCTAACCACAATAGCTGTATTTGCTCTTGCTGGTGCTATGTATGGCTGGGCTGGTTTCGTAGAATCTGCTCGTGTTGCATCTAACACTGCTAACACTGGTGTTAACTACGAACTTGATGCTATCGCTGCTTGTGTAATCGGTGGTGTATCTTTCGTAGGTGGTATTGGTAAAATCAGCGGTATTATTATCGGTGTTATCATGCTGCGTCTTATCTTCGTAGCTCTACCTCTTATCGGCATGGATCAAAACCTACAATATGCAATTAAGGGTGGTATTATCCTATTTGCTTGTGCACTTGATATGCGTAAATATCTGGTTAAAAAATAATCTTACCTACTTTATTTTGGTGTCCGTCCGTCATATGACCGATGGACACCTATTTTTTTATTTCCAAATGTAGTATACTTATAACAAGGAGGCGATTTTATGGAATTATATAGCGTAATTCTCGCCGATGATGAGGAGCAAATAAGAGCTGGTATAAGTCGAAAAATAAACTGGGAAAAACTTGGCTTTAAGCTCATAGGCGAAGCTGAAAACGGTGCAGAAGCTCTGGAGCTTTGTGAGCAATTAAGACCTGATGTATTGCTTACAGATATAAAAATGCCATTTATGGACGGTTTAGAGCTTTGTAGAAATTTAACTAAGTCACTTCCAACTGCAAAAATGATTGTATTTTCTGGTTTCGATGATTTTGAATATGCAAGACAAGCTTTAAGTAGTGGTGTTTTTGAATATATAATGAAACCAATTAACGCAAGTGAACTAAGTGACGTTTTAACAAGACTGCGTGAAAAACTTGATAATGAACGACTTGAAAAACGTGATATGGAAACCTTGCGTCATCAATATGAAGAAAGTCTGCCTGTACTTCGTGAACTTTTTTATACTCGTTTGCTTGATGGTCACATACCAAGTGAGCAAATAAATGAACGTGCTTTACGTTTTGATATAGAGATATCTAAAGGTAAATGGACTGCTGTTTTGATTCGTATAAATGCTCAAAAATCACTTTCATATGATGAACTTATTTTACTCTCTGTAAGAAGTTTTATTGAACAACATTTCCAGCTTGATGTTTCTTCTGTTCGTACGCTTATTTATAATGATATGGTTGCTTTACTTGTGCAAACAGAACATATTTACCCACTTATACAAGAAATGCAAAGACTTTGTTATCTTGTTTCCTCTTATCTTGGAATAAATATATGTGCAGGTATAGGCAGAGTATATACAGCAGAAAATCTTAAATTTTCTACAAAAGAAGCTAAAAATGCTCTTGATACTCAACTTTTAATAGGCGATACAGATGTAGTTTATATAGGTGATATTGAACCTAAACAAACATCTAAACTTTCTTTTGATGAACAAGATATGCAATCTCTTGAAAATGCTATAAAATTTGGCACTCAAGATGATGTACATTTGTTTATAGATAAACTTATGAATAGAGTTAGAGAAACCAGATTTACTCTTGCTCAGTGTCATTTATTCTTTCTTGAGATTATAACCGCTTTAGTAAGAATTGCCCGCTCAAGTGGTGAGGATATCGAAGATGATTTTTGCACGAGTTTTACAAACCTAGTGTCTATTTCTGATTTTAACTCACTTGATGATTTAAGCTCTTGGCTTTATTCTCACTGCATAAATTTACAATCACTTCTTGGACAAAAGCGTTTTGATTCGGCTAGTAAAACGATTAGCAAAGCAAAAGATTATATCTCTTGTCATTTTACAGAAAGCGATATAAGTGTAGATTCACTATGCGATTATTTACATCTGTCATCTACTTATTTTTCTACGCTTTTTAAACGTGAAACTGGTAAAAGCTTTATTGCTTATGTAACCGAGCTTCGTATGGAAATGGCAGCTAATATGCTAACTCAAACAGATGAAAAAACCTACTTAATAGCCGAAAAAATAGGTTATACTGACCCTAATTATTTTAGCTATGTATTTAAAAAACATTTTGGTTTAACTCCATCTAAATACCGCACAGGCAAACGAGGTTAAACCATAAAAGGAGGCAAAAAATGCGTAAATTATTTAAACGCTTTGCTTTAAATATAGCAGGTCTTTATAAAAAAATGAGTATTCAAATGGTTATTGCACGTTCATTTACAACTGTTGCAATTATTGGCATGGTTTTTATGGGCGGCAGTATGGTTTTACATTTTTCTAATGCCTCCTCTGAGCTTATAATCGAAAATACCGAGCGTGTTTTAAAACAATCAAATTTAAACCTAGATAGCTATCTTAGAAGCATGATGCAAATTTCGGATACTATGTATTATAGAGTTATAAAACATTCAGATTTAGCCAAAGACTCTATCTCTGATAGTATGGCTTTACTTTATGAGGAAAATCGTGATTCACTTGTATCTATTGCACTTTTTAATGGAACAGGTGAACTTATTTCCTCCACTCCCCTTTCATCACTAAAGCAATATTCCAAGCCTCAAGAAAGCCCTTGGTTTTTATCTGCTCTTGATAAAATGGAAAATTTTCATTTCTCTACCCCTCATATACAGCGTTTGTTTGACCATTCAGATAATCAGTATCATTGGGTGGTATCTCTCAGTAGATATGTTCAGCTTACATATAGCGGTGTAACTAAAAGCGGTGTACTTCTTGTTGATATGAATTTCTCTGGCATTGAACAGGTTTGTCAAAATGTAGAGCTTGCAAATGGTGGTTACATTTATCTTATAGATAATAGCGGAGAAATTATTTATCACCCAAAACAACAGCTTATATATGCAGGATTACACGAGGAAAATAATATCAAAGCATCTGCATATGCCGATGGCACTTATAAAGAAAACTTTTTAGTAGAAAATCGCCTTGTTTCAGTCAAAACTGTCGGTTATACAGGTTGTAAACTTGTGGGCGTTGTGCCAAATAAAACATTTAATTCTGCCTCACCTCAAATTTTATTTTTTGGTTTATCGCTTATTTTATTTTCTATTTTCTTACTTGCATTTGTAAACTTTAGAATTTCCGCATATATTTCTGACCCTATTAGAAGACTTGAATATTCAATTAATAATTTAAAAATAGGTACAGATAATTTAGAAATAGAAGAAACAGGCTGTTATGAAGTACAAAAATTAACCCATTCTATACGCTCTATGGTTTCTACTATGCATCATCTTATGGACGATATTATTGAGCAAGAACGACAAAAACGCAGAGGTGAACTAGAAATATTACAATCTCAAATAAATCCTCATTTTTTATATAACACTCTTGATTCTATAATTTGGATGACCGAAGCTGGTCGTTATGAAGAATCTATACAAATGGTTACATCTCTTGCAAGATTTTTTAGAATATCTCTAAGCCGTGGCAAAAGAATAATTCCACTTAAAGATGAACTAGAACATGCTAGACACTATATGACAATACAGCAAATACGTTTTAAAAATAAATTTTCTACTGAGATTACAGCTCAACCAGACACAGAAAATATTTATACATTAAAACTTATTATTCAGCCTATACTTGAAAACGCCATTTATCATGGTATGGCATCTTGTGAAGAAGATGGCATTATTCGTGTAAATGCTTGGCGTGATAATGATGATTTAATAATAGATATAAGTGATAACGGCATTGGCATGCCACCAGATGTAGCTGAATCTTTATTAGATGAAAACAGACCTGATATTAAAACCAGTGGTTCAGGTATGGGCGTAAGAAATGTACACAGACGTATACAGCTTAATTTTGGTGAACAGTATGGTCTTACCATTTTCAGCGAGCCAGATGAAGGCACATGTGTACGAATTAGACTACCTGCATTAAACGAGGAGCTTGCAAAGCAAATGGAGGAAAATGAATGAAGAAAAACAATTTAATTCAGCTTATTATTTTATTTATTTTAGGAGCTGCTGTTTTATTTTCTTTACTTTTGCCTCAGCTCCCTCATATAAATAATGCTAAAGAAATCATTCAAATTTCTATGATTTTACGAGAATCTGATAACTCACTTTGGAGCAATACAAGATTAGGTCTTGAACAAGCTTCAAATGAACTTGATGCAGAGCTTAGATTTTTAAGCTTATCTAAAACTGATGATTTCAATGAACAAGTTGAACTTGTAAAACGTGAAATAGATGGTGGTGCAGATGCTATTATAATTGTACCTGTAAATCCAGATAAATTTTCTAAATGGCTTGAAAATCAAAAAAACACATGCCCTATTATATGTATTGAATCAAAAGTAGAAAATGCTGATTTAACAATCTCACCCGATTGGAAACTACTTGGTTCTGCACTTGCCAAGGCTGCAAGAAGTGAATGGAATGGGGATACCATTTGTTTAATTGATAATTCGGGTTTACGTACAGGAATAACCGCTCGTATTGACGCTACAGAAAAAGCTCTTACAAAGTATAACATACCTGTAAAAAGGCTTATATTATCTGATAATCAAATATTAACTAATTTACCATCTTTGCTTTTACAAAATAATTCATCTACTGTTATAACTTTTGAGCCATACTCTACCGAACTTGCTGCAAGATGTAAAGAAGATAAAAAACTTGACTTTAAACTATATGGTACAGGTGTTAGCACATATATAGCAAGCTCTATGGAGCGTGGAACTATAAACGCTATTGCTGCTTGGAGTGATTATGCTGTTGGCTATTTAGCTGCACAAAATGCTATTTCACTATCAAGAGATAAAAAGGCTTCTTTTGATTCTTTACCTTTTAGAATTATATATTGGGAGGATATGTATGAAACAGAAAATGAAAAGCTTCTATTTCCTGTTATTTCTTGAAGTGCTTGTTCTTCTTTCTGGTTGCAATCCATATGATAATAACAATGAGTCTGCAAATACACTTAGAATAGGTGTAGCTTTATACACTCAAGATGATACATTTATCTCAAGTATTGTTCAAAATCTTGAAAAAATCGCTCAACAAACCGAAAACGAAAATCTAAAAATAAATATAACCATTATGGATGGAAAATCCAATCAAACAACACAAATGGAACAAATAGACCAACTTATTCGTAGAGGTTGCAATTTTTTATGTGTGAATATAGTTGATAGAACAGCAGCTTCTGTACTTATAGATAAAGCAAAAGAGGCAGATATACCTGTTATTTTCTTTAATCGCCAACCTGTTGCCGAAGATATGGAACGTTGGGAAAAGGCCTATTATGTTGGTTCTAAAGCAGAAGAAGGCGGAAAACTTCAAGGGCAAATAGTTTTAGATGCTTGGCTTAATAATAAAAACATCTATGATAAAAATAATGATGATACTGTTCAGTATGTTATGCTAGAGGGTGAACCTGCACATCAAGATACACTTCTTCGCACTGAATACTCTGTTAAAACGCTTACAGATAATGATATAAAGGTTGAGAAACTTGCAAGTGATAGTGCAAACTGGAGTAAAAGTCAAGCAGTAAACAAAACATCTGAATGGATAAAGCAGTTTAATAATAATATTGAAGTGGTATTTGCAAATAATGATGATATGGCATTAGGTGCTATTGATGCTTTTATTAATGCGGGGTTTGATATACCTCTTGTAGTTGGTGTTGATGCTATACCTAATGCCATAGAAGCTATAAAAAACGGAACATTATATGGCACTGTAAAAAATGATTCTCATGGTGTTGCTGATACCATGTTAAATCTAATTTTAAGCCTTTATAATGATGAAAAAATAAGCTTAACACTACAAGATAAGCATTATTTATGGTTACCATATGAGATTATAACAATTAAAAATGCATAAAAAATAGGTCAGGTTTTTTACCTGACCTAACTTTTTTAATCATCTCTTGAAAATAGTCTTAAAATATAAATGAATAGATTTACAAAATCAAGATATAGCTGTAATGCTGAAATAATAGATGCACGCTTTAACATATTTTCATCATGGCTATATTCTTCATATAAAGCCTTGATTTTTTGTGTGTCATATGCTGTAAATCCTAAGAAAATTGCAACTCCAGCAAAGCAGAATAAACGCTCCATACCACCAAAGCCAAAAAACATTCCAAGGAAGTTACAAACTATCATAAAGATAAGTCCACCTATTAAAATAGGTTGTATGCGGCTTAAATCAACAGAAGTAAAATAACCAACTGCCGCCATTACACCAAAATAAAGTGCAGTCACACCAAATGCAAGCACTAAAATAGATACTTCAAAATATAGAAAATATGTTGCAAATGTAAGCCCATTTAATATAGCATAAATGAAGAATAACACTTTTGATGCACCAACTGATAGCTTGCCAATTCTTGCCGAAAGATAAAAAACAGTTATAAGCTCAAGTGCTGCTAAAATAGCCATTGCAGGAACTGACAGAAACATTGCAACTAAACCTGTTTTATAAGTGCCTATCATAACTGCAAATGTGCAAATAAGACCTAAAAACATAAACCCAAATGTTTTTGCAGTATATGTTTTTAAAGACTGCGACTTAGAATTATAAAATGAATCACTCATTTTATTCACCCCTTTTAAATTATTTTAATAATTATATCATATGTTATATTACTAGTCTATATTGCTTTAACATTTTTTGCATCTTAATTTTTTAAAGGTTTGTGAACTTTCTTTATAATGCAAGACTAAAAGCAAATTTTATGATATGATAAAAATATAAATTTGGACTATAAGGGCTGATGGTATGAATATCAAATGCACCCAAAACATCTTCAAAAGTTCAAATGATGTTTCATCTATTACATACTATATTCTAACTCCTGAAGATGTAGAAATTCGTGGTGTAATACAAATTGCACATGGTATGTGTGAATATTTTTCTCGTTATACAGTGTTTGCTAAATATCTTTGTAGCCTTGGCTTTATTGTGTGTGGAAATGACCACTTAGGTCATGGTGCTTCGGTTTCAAGAGAAACTGAGCTTGGTTTTTTTGCACCTAAAAATGGTTGGTCTTGTCTTGTGGACGATATGAAAAAACTAACCGATATAATGAAAGTTCGCTATCCCGACTTGCCTTTTTATCTTTTTGGTCATTCTATGGGTTCTCTGCTTGCAAGATTATATTTACCTCTTTACGGTAAAGACATTCAGGGCTGTATACTTTGCGGTACAGTTGGCCCTGTGCCTTTTGCTAGAACTGGCATAAGACTTGCTGACTCTGTCGTTCATACTAAAGGTATGACTTATCGCTCTGCTTTCCTATCTAAAATGACATTCAATAACTTTAATAAAAAAATTTCACAGCCTAACTCTATGTTTGCTTGGCTTTCTCGTGATAAAAATACTGTGGAACTTTTCCAATCGGATAATAAGTGCAATTTTGTATTCACTGCTACTGGTTTCCGTGATTTATTTACACTTGTACAAAAATCAAATCATGTCCGTTGTTTCCGCACAACACCACATGATGTGCCTATTTTGCTTATAGCTGGCGATAAAGACCCAGTGGGCAGTTATGGTGATGGTGTTAGAACTGTTGCTCGAATGTATCGTGCTGCTGGTCAAAAAGATGTTGATGTTATATTTTATAAAGATGGCAGACACGAAATTCTAAATGAGCTTAATCACCTAGACGTATTCGGTGATGTGTCTCGCTGGATTGAAGACCATCTTCCTACTAAAAATGAAAGTGCATAAGCTCTAACGCCGTTCGGTTAAAAAACCGAACGGCATTTTACTGAATAATCGGAGGGTCTATATATGAAAACAAATAAACTTTTACAAGGTGGTGCAATAGCTGCTGGTATATTTACTGCAGTTACTGTTTGGCAAAATGTAAATGTTAAAGTAACCAGATATCATATCTATTCTGAAAATTTACCCACAAATTTTAATGATTATAGAATAGTTCTTTTAAGTGATATACACAGCCGAAACTTTGGTCTTGGACAAAAAGCACTTGTAAACCGAGTTAGAAAAATGCACCCAAATTTAATACTTATATCTGGTGATTGGGTTGATTCAAAACATGGTAAAATTTCAACCTGTATAGAACAAGCCAAACTTTTAAATCAAATTGCACCCGTTTGGGCAATTTATGGCAACCATGAAATCAGAAAAATCCGTAAAACAGGAGCTGACACTATGCATAAAGCTCTTTGTGATGCGGGCGTTCATTTTCTTCATACTTCAGGCACTCGTATCGAAAGAGAAAATTCATATATAAATTTAATCGGTATTGAAGATGATGTTCAGCTTTCCGAACATACAAGAAAGAAAAAACAGATTGAAAGTGTAAAAACCATGCTCTCTCGTGTTATGCATGGCGTTTTACCAGATGAATTTACTATTTTAATGGCACATCACCCAGAATTTATTGATATTTATTCAAATGAACCGATTGACCTTGTGGTTTCAGGTCATGCACATGGTGGTCAAGTGAGAATACCTTTTGTAGGTGGACTTATTGCACCTAATCAAGGACTATTCCCTCGATATACATCAGGAAAACACACTAAAAATAATACTCAAATGATTATCAGTCGAGGTCTTGGCGGTTTTAAGCCAGTTCGTATTTTTAATCAACCTGAGGTTGTTGTAATATCTCTTCATAAGGGTAAAAAGCATAAAAAAGCTCGTCAAAAGTGACGAGCTTTTAAAATTTTATCTAATAACACGAACAGAAATCATGCCATCAATAGACTTGATAGCCTCAATCATAACTTCTGTTACTTCTGTATCTGTGTCCATAATTGTATAAGCAAAATTACCCTTTGAACGGTTGCCCATATTTTCGATGTTCATGCCTTCTTTAGACACAACAGCAGAAATAGCTGCAATCATATTAGGGATATTTTTATGTATCATACATACACGAATACCCGCTTCTCTTGGTACTTTTAAATTAGGGAAGTTTACAGAGTTTCTAATTGCACCTGTTTCCAGATAATCCATAACTTCTTTTACTGCCATCTTAGCACAATTATCTTCACTTTCAGGAGTAGATGCACCAAGATGAGGCATAATAATAGCATTTTCCTGCTTTAGCATTAAATCGCTTGCAAAGTCTGATACATAACAAGCCACTTTGCCACTCTCAAGAGCTGCTGCCATTGCGTTTTCATCTACAAGCTCACCACGAGCAATATTTATAATTCTAACGCCGTCCTTCATTGTAGCGATAGTGTCAGTGTTAATCATATTTCTTGTATCATCTAGTAGCGGCACATGAACAGTTATATAATCACAATTTGCAAAAATCTCATTTAAGTCTGTGATATGCTTTACAGAACGGGAAAGAGACAATGCACCATCAACAGATAAAAATGGGTCATAACCCCAAACGTCCATTCCAAGACCGATAGCCGCATTTGCAACCTTTACACCGATTGCACCAAGACCAATTACACCTAAACGCTTGCCATCAAGCTCTGGGCCTGCAAACTTAGCCTTACCCTTTTCAGCCGCTGGGCCAATATCTTCTGTACCAATTAAATCCTTAGTCCAGTTGATACCCTGTACAATCTTACGAGATGCCATAAGCATTGCACAAATAACAAGCTCTTTTACCGCATTTGCATTTGCACCAGGGGTATTAAACACAACAATACCTTGCTCTGCACACTTTTCAAGCGGAATATTGTTTACACCTGCACCTGCACGAGCAATACATTTTAAGCTCTTTGGAAACTCTACATCATGCAGTTTAGCAGAGCGAACTAAAATCGCATCATAGTTTTCCATATCCTCTGCATAGGTATAATTATCTTTATCGAAATCATCAAGACCACACTGGCTGATTTTATTATATAATTTAACGTTATACATTTAAATAACCCACTTTCTATATTTAAAAGTTCTCCACCAGCAAATTTAAACTGGTGGAGTATTGTTCGTTTTATCTAAAACTTAGCTATGTTCTTCTGCAAACTTCTTCATAAATGCAACTAGCTTTTCCACTCCTTCAAGTGGCATAGCATTATAAATTGATGCTCTCATACCACCAACAGAACGGTGTCCCTTTAGGTTTGACATACCCTCTGCAATAGATGCCTTTACAAATTCTGCATCAAGTGCATCATCACCTGTTCTGAATGTGACATTCATATTAGAACGGCTTTCCTTCTGAGCTACTGCCTTATAGAATGTCTGGCTGTCCAGATAATCATATAAGAGCTTGCTCTTTTGCTCTGCACGCTTTTGCATTTCTTCAAGTCCGCCAATAGACTCAACCCACTCTAGCACAAGACCTAAAATATAAATAGCATATGTAGGAGGTGTATTGTACATGCTATCCTTTTCAGCCATAAGATTCCAATCTAAAATGGTTGGATATTTATCCTGTGGATAGTTTCCAAGTAAATCCTCACGAACGATAACAACTGTTAGACCAGCAGGACCCATATTTTTCTGTGCACCTGCATATATAACGCCATATTTAGAAACATCAACTGGCTTTGACAGAATATTAGATGACATATCTGCAACAAGTGGCACATTTGCTGGTGTTTCAGGGTCGTAATGATATTCAGTACCATAAATGGTATTATTAGCACAAATATAGAAATAATCTGCATCTTCACGGATATCAAGTTCAGCTTGAGTTGGCACTCTGTCAAAGTTAGTTTCCTTTGATGAGAAAGCTGTGTGTATATCACCAAACTTTAGAGCTTCTTTATAAGCATTATTTGCAAAATTACCAGTAACAGCATAATCAGCCTTACCTGTTTTCATAAGGTTCATAGGTATTGCAGCAAACTGAGTAGTTGCACCACCCTGCAAAAACAGCACCTTATAGTTATCAGGGATATTCATAACACGACGAAGAGCAGCTTCGGTTTCCTTGATAATCGTGTCATATACCTTTGAGCGGTGACTCATCTCCATTACTGACATTCCTGAGCCATGATAATTCAGCATTTCTGAGGCTGCCTTCTCCAGTACGGATAGAGGGAGCATAGATGGGCCTGCGGAGAAATTGTAAATTCTGGTTTCTGACATCTTTCAAGTAACCTACCTTTCAATAATTTTTTTATCAAACTCTAAAAGTTTGACAAAAAATAAATAAAATATACTTTAAATTATATATCCACTTTCACGCTTTAACAAGGTTTAAATAACAAATTTATTATGGTATAATTGAATAAAAAAATTTAGGAGAATATCGGGTAAGATGAACATACTTGATATATTGTACGCTATAGGCGGAATTTCGTCCGTAGGTGTATGCGAATTTGACACACTAAAACATTATATGAGCGAGTCAGCAATAGCAAAAGCTTATAATTATTGTGAAAATGCTCACAGTGTATATGTTGCACTATTTCCATATTTTAACGGATTTCAAAATGGTAATTTGTCTATCTATTCAATGGGAAAAGACTATCATAATGTCATTTATGATATATTAACACCTATTTCCGACCAAATAGAAAGGAAAACAAATGAAAAATCTATTGTATTAGTGGACAATTCCCCATTAAACGAACTGCAAGCAGCCAGACTTTCTGGTGTTGGCAAAATAGGCGAAAATGGTTTAATCTTTGATAAAATATATGGCAGTTTTGTATTCATAGGCACTATTTTAACCTCTCTGCCTTTCAAACAAATACCTGCTATTTTATCTGATAACACGCACATTATACCACCTGACAAAGACAGTAAAATTATAGATTGTTTGCATTGTGGACTGTGCAAAAAGCACTGTTTAGGTCATGCAATAGGTGAAAATGGCAAGA
>CALWMO010000029.1 GCA_944381965.1 uncultured Butyricicoccus sp. | reverse complement strand
GGTATCCCTGGAATGGCTCTTTCATCACTGCTTGAAAAGCGAACTAAAGACCAAACTTTTTTAGATTTTCCTATGTTTAGAATTTTAGATTATCGCTTAAATGGTCGAGATATAGCACTTCCTGTGCTTACTCTATCTGATGATGGTCACGTTAAACCAAAATCTAGCATTATAATATCAAATGACGGGGGTGTTAAGTATGCGTGATACACTTTTCCCTCGTTGGCAAGGTGCATTTCTTGCTATTTTTCTGCTTGCTGATGGTTTATATCTTGAAACCTCACCAGAAGATATATTTTCTTTTTTAATTTCCACTATAATTTTTGCTTTAATCACTTTTATTTATTTAAAACTGCTTGCATATTTTAATATCAGAGATTTTGAGGCTTTATGTCTTAAAGTCCCGAGTTTTATTGGAAAACCACTTTTATTTATAGTTGGTTTAATAGCCGTTTTTGTGCTTATTTTATCAGGCATACGACTGTCTAAGTTTTGGCAAATTACCGCATTTCCCGCTATACCACAGTATTTAAGTATGCTTGTTCTATTTTTTGTTGCATGGCGAGCGGGCAGACGTGGACGAACAGCGGTTGCAATGTGGGCATATCCAACCGCTTATTTATGTGTTTTTATTATTATTCTATCACTTTTTATTACTATTTCAGACTCCACACCCGAATATGCTATGAATTTACCAAAGTATTTTAATTTTAATATAAGCACAAGGTTTTTATATTTAATCCCCGCTTTACTGCTTTGTACTCAAACCGAAAATTTGCCGACCACAAAACATTGCACAACTGGCGTAATTATAGGCGGTTTAGGTTTAACACTTATTTCACTTAGAGCCTATCTTGTTTTAGGTCTTGCTTGCAGTAAATTACCTTATCCATGCTTTTCAGCCGCTGGTGTGTTTTCAGTAGGTGATTTTTTACAGCGTGGAGAAGTTATTTTTGCATGTAGTATAGTGCTTTGTGAGGCTGTGCGTTCTTCTTTAATGCTCACCCTTGCAATAACTTGTTTTAGGTCAGCAATTCCCGCTTTAAGAAAATTTAAAAGATAAAAAATAAAACCCTGACCTTTAAGGTCAGGGTCAATTTATAGGGACTAGTCCCCTTAGTTCTTTAAGCTGTGAATAGGTGCAGGAATACGTCCACCACGATTGATAAACTTTGCAGGAGAATGAGTAGATACTGGCATAATAGGAGCAGAACCTAATAAACCGCCAAACTCTACGCTATCACCAACGGTTTTACCGATTGCCGGAATAACTCTAACCGCAGTAGTCTTATTATTAACAACACCGATAGCGATTTCATCAGCGATAAGACCAGAAATAACTTCAGCGGTTGTATCACCTGGAACAGCCACCATATCAATGCCCACCGAGCAAACAGCGGTCATAGCCTCTAATTTCTCCATAGAAAGCACACCGGCATTAACGGCTGCAATCATGCCTTCGTCTTCGGATACCGGAATAAACGCACCGGATAATCCGCCAACATTAGAAGATGCCATAACGCCACCTTTTTTAACTGCATCATTGAGCATTGCAAGAATAGCAGTAGTACCACAGCAACCACAGGTTTCCAGACCAACTTCTTCAAGTATACGGGCAACAGAGTCACCAACAGCAGGAGTTGGAGCAAGTGACAGGTCAACAATACCAAATGGAACGCCTAGACGTTCACTTGCAAGAGAACCAACCAGCTGACCCATACGAGTGATTTTAAATGCAGTTTTCTTGATAATTTCAGCAACTTCACCGATAGAGCAATCGCCCGCACGACGAATAGCAGCTTGTACTACACCTGGGCCAGAAACACCAACATTAAGTACGGTTTCTGGTTCGCCTATACCATGGAAAGCACCTGCCATAAATGGGTTATCATCAACAGCATTTGCAAAAACAACAAGTTTTGCACAACCCATAGATTGATTATCTTTTGTATTCTCTGCTGTTTGCTTTATAATTTGACCCATTTTAGCGATTGCATCGAGGTTTACACCCGCTTTAGTAGATGCAACATTTACAGAAGAACAAACATTATTTGTAACAGCCAGTGCCTCAGGAATAGAGTTAATTAAAATCTCATCACCCTTAGCAAAACCCTTTTGCACAAGTGCAGAAAAACCACCGATAAAGTTTACACCAGTGGTAGCTGCTGCTCTATCAAGTGCCTGAGCTAATTTAACATAACTGTTTGCATTTGTAGTAGCACCAATCATTGCAATAGGTGTTACAGAAATACGCTTATTTATAATAGGAATACCGAGTTCATGCTCTATGCTTTCACCAGTAGCAACCAGTTTTTCAGCTCTTTTTGTGATTTTATCATAGATTTTATCACTAAGAACATTAATATCATCAGACGCTAAATCACGAAGTGAAATACCCATTGTAATAGTTCTGATGTCTAAATGCTCTTCTTCTATCATTTTTATTGTTTCGAGAATATCTCCAGTGTTAATCATTGGTCTTTATCCTCCATTAAATACGGTGCATTGCGTTGAAGATATCCTCATGCATACAGTGTACCTTCAAGCCCATTTGCTCCCCGTCCTTATCTAGTGATTCTACCAGATTGCTAAAATCAATGTTGCACTTGCTGATATCAACCAGCATAACCATTGCAAATAGCTCTTCCATAACATTCTGAGCAATATCTTGAATGTTTACATCATATTTGCAAAGTGTTTCTGAAATTTTTGCGATAATGCCAGTACGGTCTTTGCCTACTACGGTAATCACTGCACGCATTTTTGTTTCCCTCCAAAATTATAAAAAAATTTTATTTATTCTATCGATGTTAAAACATCGGATAAAATCGCATTTGATACAAGAAAACCTGTTTCTGTAAGAATCCATGTATTATCTATATTTTGAGCTAAACCATGAGCTATATATTTTTTTAACGCTTTTTCAATGGGCTTAAATGATTTATTAAATCTTTGCTCATAGTCAAGCGAATTTATCCCTTTTGAAGTTCTAAGTGCTAACATAATAAATTCTTCAATTTGACTAAAACCATCTACCTTTTCTTCCTCTATTGGTTTAACACCTAAGATAAAATCATTTATATTTGCTGAATACTCAAATCTTTGACTATTAAATAATGAGTGTGCTGACGAGCCTATACCCAAATATTCGGATAAATCCCAATAACGTGAATTATGTTTTGAGTAATAACCGTTTTTTGCCCAGTTAGATATTTCATAATGCTCAAAACCATGATTTTTAAGTGTTTCACAGATTGCATTATACATATCAGCCGAAATATCCTCATCTGGTAAAATAGGATTTTGTTTTGCAAGCGGTGTGCCTTCTTCAACCTTGAGTGCATAACATGACAAATGGGTTGGTTCAAGCTCTAACATTTGATTTAAGCTATCAAGCACCATATCAATAGATTGATTAGGAAGTGCATACATTAAATCAAGTGAAATATTATTAAATCCATGCTTTTTAGCAAGGTTTACCGCATTTTTTGCCTGAATAGCGGTATGACGTCTTGAAAGAGCTTTAAGCATATCATCTTGCATTGACTGAATACCTATTGACAGTCTATTTACATTTACTTTTTTTAATTTTAAAAGTAAATCCTCATTTATGCTGTCCGGATTACACTCAACCGTTATCTCTGCATCTTTTATAACATTAAACTCACTGTATATAGCTTTAATAACACTAACAAGTCTGTCACCACCAATAAGCGATGGAGTACCGCCACCAAAGTAAACGGTATCCACCACATATTGTGTGCATTTTTCAGACCAGTTTTTAATTTCTTTGATTAACGCCTTTATATATTCATCTATTTGACTGTCATTTGCAGCAAAAGAATAAAAATCACAATAACTGCATTTGGACGCACAAAACGGAATATGAATATAAAGCCCGAGTTTATTCTTCATCGAGCTTAAGCACAGCAAGGAAAGCTTCGGTAGGAACTTGAACAGTACCCAGAGAACGCATTTTCTTTTTGCCTTCCTTTTGCTTTTCGAGAAGTTTTTTCTTACGGGTTATGTCACCGCCGTAACATTTAGCCAGTACGTCTTTACGCATAGCCTTAACCGTTTCACGAGCGATAACCTTGCCGCCTATTGCTGCTTGAATTGGCACTTCAAACAGCTGACGTGGGATATTATCCTTTAGTTTTTCACAAATACGTCTAGCTCTTGCATATGCCATATCTTTATGTGCAATAAATGAAAGTGCATCAACTTGGTCACCGTTAAGCAGCATATCAACTTTAACAAGGTCGCTCTTTCGATAGTCGGATAACTCATAGTCAAGAGATGCATAACCCTTAGTTCTAGCCTTTAGAGCATCAAAAAAGTCATAGATAATTTCATTTGTTGGCATTTCATAGTGCAGCTCAACAAGTGTTGAATCAAGATATACCATATCTTTAAAAATTGAACGTCTTTCCTGACACATTGGCATAATATTTCCCACAAACTCCTGAGGAGTTATAATAGATGCTTTAACAAAAGGTTCTCTTGCCTCCTCAATTTGTGCAGGGTCTGGATAATCATGCGGATTGTCACAATAAATAGTTGTACCATCGGTTTTTACAATCTCATAAATAACAGATGGAAGTGTTGTTACTAAATCAAGGTCAAATTCACGCTCTAAACGCTCTTGAATAATTTCCATATGGAGCATACCAAGGAAACCACAACGAAAACCAAAACCAAGAGCAACAGAGCTTTCTGGCTCGAAAGATAATGCAGCATCATTTAGCTGTAATTTTTCAAGAGCATCACGCAAATCTGGATATTTAGAGCCGTCCTCGGTATAGATACCACAATAAACCATAGGCTGTGCAGGTCTATAACCGGCTAAAGGCTCACTTGTTGGATTATCAACCTCGGTTACGGTATCACCTACACGAGTATCTGCTACTTTTTTAATAGAAGCGGTAAAATAACCAACCTCACCGGCATATAATGCATCTTGTGGAGAAAGTCCAAGCGGGTGCAGATAACCACACTCAATAACCTGAAATTCTGCACCAGTAGCCATCATTTTAACCTTCATACCCGCTTTAATATGACCGTCCATAAGACGCATATAAACAATAACACCCTTGTATGGGTCATATTGGCTGTCAAAAATTAATGCTCTAAGAGGTTTGTTTACATCGCCGCTAGGAGCTGGCACATTTGCGACAATATCCTCCATTACATCATGGATATTTATGCCCATTTTTGCGGAAATTTCTGGTGCGTCCATAGCTGGTACACCGATAATATCCTCAATTTCCTGTTTAACCCTTTGAGGGTCAGCCGCTGGAAGGTCAATTTTGTTGACAACTGGTAGAACCTCCAGACCTGCATCAATTGCAAGATATGTGTTACCAAGTGTTTGAGCTTCTATACCTTGTGCGGCATCAACAACAAGTAATGCACCCTCACATGCAGCAAGCGAACGAGAAACCTCATAGTTAAAGTCAACATGTCCTGGGGTATCGATAAGGTTTATATGATAAGTTTCACCATCATCGGCTTTATATTCCATACGAACTGCACGAGCTTTAATAGTAATACCACGTTCACGCTCTAAATCCATATTATCTAAAAGCTGTTCTTCCATTTCTCGTTGAGAAACTGCCTGACATTGCTCTAAAAGTCTGTCAGCTAAAGTAGATTTACCATGGTCAATATGTGCAATTATAGAAAAATTACGAATTTTATCTTGTGACCTCACGTCAAAACTCCTTTATAAAAAATAAATAGTATTATTCATTATGATAACATATTTTAAAATTTAACACAATAAATTCACCTACGAAAGCTAATATAATTCATGCGTTTTGTTTGTAGATATTAACAAAAAAGGTCTGAAGTTTAACCTTCAGACCTAAAAATTTTATATTTTAACCAAATTTCAGCTCTAATCTAAGTCTATCCGCAATCATGGAGATAAACTCACTGTTTGTTGGTTTGCCTTTAATACCGGAAACGGTATAACCAAAATAGCTTTGGAGAGTTTCAAGGTCACCTCTATCCCATGCTACTTCAATAGCATGACGTATAGCACGTTCAACTCTTGAAGAAGTTGTTTTAAACTGTTTAGCGATTGCAGGATAAAGGATTTTGGTTATAGCTCCAACAGAGTTCATATCTTCAACGGCCATCATAATAGCCTCTCTTAAATACTGATATCCCTTGATATGAGCTGGAACACCTACTTGATGAATAACTTCTGTTACTTTAACTTCAAGTGCAACAGCCTGATTTTGAGGAGAAACTGGAATAATTTGTGCTTTTGTGTTTTTCCAGTTTAAAATACGTTTTGTAAGGGTTTTAATATCCAGTGGTTTGCACATAAAATGGCTAACACCAAATTTAGAACATTCAGCCGCAGCCTCTACACTTGCAAAAGCTGAAACAACGAATATACCCTTATCTTTTTTAGTTTCGTTTAATGACTGTATAACACTTAATCCGTCAATGTCTGGCAGCATCAAATCTATTAAAAGCAAATCATAATCTTTATTTTCTGCCATAGTTAAGGTTTCACGTCCACTTGAAGTCACGCCAATTAGCTCTATATTATCATTTTTTGCAAAGCTTTCTTCTACAAAGCTGCAAAATTCTCGGTCGCTATCAGCTAGTAATACTTTAATTTTGTTATCCATGATGTCATTCACCTTTCACATGTGTTTATTTTGTAATCTCGATTTCATTATCCATAATTTACCATACCAATGACAAAATAACAAGTATCTCAAGATAATTTTCTATATTTTTCCATTTATCTTTTTCTACTTTTTTCGACTTTTATACTAAAAAAAATAAAATAGTTATGCTTTGTTATGCTTTTTCTAGCATTTTATCTATTTGTATTGCATAACCTCTTGTTGGGTCACTAACCAAAACATGGGTTACTGCACCAATAATTTTGCCATTTTGCAAAATAGGACTACCACTCATACCTTGAACTATACCACCAGTCTGCTCAATAAGTGTATTATCCGTTATACGAATGGTCATACTTCTATCATATTCACCACCAGCACCATACACCTTTTCAATTTGACAGGTGTATTCTTTTACCTCATCACCCGCTATATTAGATAAAATTATTGCCTCACCAGTTTTAATTTCATCTGAACTTGCAACTTCGACAGGTTGTAGATTTTTATAATATAAATCATCGGTAAAAACACCATAAATACCTGTTAAAGTATTCTTTTTAACCGTACCTATATTAGACTCGGTATTAAATTCGCCTTGCAAACAACCTGGAGTACCAGCTATACCCTTTACAACCCTACTAACAGAAGCCTGCATTAGACTACCTTGTTTTAATGGTATTAACTGTCCATTTTCACCACTACATATACCATGACCCAAAGAACCATATTCACCTGTATCAGCATCTACATAGGTTATTGTGCCTATACCATTTATAGTATCACGCACACGAATACCTAATTTATAGACACCATTTGAATCTTTAACAGGTGTTACGCTTATTTCTTTTTGTTCATCACCACGCATAAGCTTTATTTTTATAACATTTTCGCCTGATAATGAAACTAATTTTTGAAAACTTGCACCATCTTGCACTTTTTGACCATTTACACTAATTATTATATCACCTGTTTTAATACCAGCTTTTTGTGCAGGATTTTGCTGACCATCTGGAGTATCAACAGGTGAAACATCTTCAACAAGCAACCCTTGTGACGACATTTGTATTCCTACGGCTCTACCAACAGGAATAAGCATATCATGATTTACTGCACCTGCTGAAATCGAAAGGGCAAATAAAAGTGCCATTATACATGCAGTTAGTTTAACATGAAATTTTTTCAAAACATCCACCTCCTGCATATACTATGCCACAAAATCAAGAAAAAAATCTGAGATTGTTTGTTATATAAATTAACATTTGGATTTATTGATTATTTTTCGCTTGATTTGATTATTTTAAAAATGATATAATATATCATAATAAATTTTGAAGAGGCTGTTTATTATGAAAGTAGCTATTGTTGGTTCTCGCAGTGTTGATGAAAAATATTATCAGTTGCTTTGCAGTAAAGTTCCAAAAGGTACAAGCACTGTTATATCAGGTGGTGCACAAGGAGCTGATGAGCTTGCAAAAATATACGCTGAAGAAAACCAGCTTGATTACATAGAAATTAGACCTGAGTACAGTAAATATGGTCGTGCTGCAACAATAAGACGCAATGAGCAAATAGTTGATATTGCTGACTATGTTTTAGTACTTTGGGACGGAAAATCAAGAGGTACTAGCTTTGTTATGAAATATTGCATAGAAACAAATACGGCGTTAAAAGTTTTAAGATGTCATGAGTTATAAAAACTACATTTTTTGACATATATTGCTATTAAAAAACACATCTCTTTGCTGATGTGTTTTTTATTGCTCTAATATTTCACAAATAATTTCAATTAAATCTTCAAGTTTCTCATGTTTATCGCCCCAGAGTTCATATTCATCACTCATCATATCCTCTGGTTCTTGTTCATTTAGCTTCTCAATTTGCATGTTCAAATTTTCTAGCAAAGATATAAGCTCATCTGAATCCATCTGATATAGTACATCTTCGTTGGGTATTGGTAAATAAAAGATTTCAGCCATGATAGTAAACCTCTAATAATTTTATTATAAGATTATGCTATCATTTTTTTATATATGTTTCAATAGTAAAAAAATAAAGCGTGTAGAAAAAATCTACACGCTTTAAGTGGTCGAGGTGACAGGACTTGAACCTGCGGCATCCTGCTCCCAAAACAGGCGCGCTACCAGCTGCGCTACACCTCGTTATCAAACCGTCATACTATCTCACCGACAGCGTTTATAGTATATCACTCAATATAAATTTTGTCAACACTAAATTTTATTTTTTCAGATATTTTTCTATAAAATTCGACATTAATATTTTTACTCATTAGGCATTGACAATTATATCTTACAGCTGTAAGATATAATTAAACTTACATATGTAAGACTTTAAAGGAGGCTACAAAATGAAAGAAAACAATCAAATCAGCGGTGCGGAATTGGAGGTTATGCAAATTCTTTGGAACGCAAAAGAGCCACTTAATATTCAAACTGTTTGCGACCGACTTCCAAGCAATAAATGGGCATATAAAACTGTAGCTACCCTACTTATTCGCATGGAAGAAAAAGGTGCAGTCACTTCAAAAAAGAAAGGACGTGTAAACTACTACACACCAATTTTAAACAAGGAAACATATACAAAAGAACAGACAAAAGAGTTTGTATCAAAGTTATACAACGGTTCTGTAAAGGACCTTGCTGTTTCACTCTTTAAAAGTGATGATATGACACAATCTGACATTGATGAAATTAGAAAAATGTTTGATTTATAATGGCGGTGTTTTTTATGCATGAACTTATAAAAAACATAATTTTAATGTCAGCTGTTGGAGGTGTTTTAACACTATTTCTTTTAGTTGTAAAGCCTTTGACAAAAAGACTCTTTAGTCCAAAATGGCAATATTATATATGGCTTTCTGTTTTAATTGTAATGATTTTGCCAATAAAATTTAATTTACCAGAAAAATCACCAAATATAGTGTCAACTAATGCTATTTTTCAGACTGCTAATCAAATTAAGCCCGCCCAAATTGAGCAACAACCAGTGCAAACCATGGCGTTTGATAAGATATCAGAAATATCTAATATAAAAACTCCAGAAATACCAATAGATATTATTAGAATTTTGGGTTTAATATGGTTATTTACAGCTTTATTCATTTTTTTATATAGGTTAGTTAAGTATATAATATTTGTGCGAAAAATCAGCAAAAATTCTTTTATAAGCTGTGATATTCAAAATATACCGAAAAAACTCACTATACGCAAAACAGCACTGCTTGATGCACCTTTAATTGTAGGCTTGATAAACCCTACTTTATATCTTCCTGAGTATGAAATCAGTGATAATGATTTAAATTATATCTTAATGCATGAATTAACCCATTATAAACGACATGATTTATTATATAAATGGTTTACAATGCTTGTTTCAAGTATTCACTGGTTTAATCCTTTGATATATGTCGTATCAAAACAGATTGATGAGGAATGTGAAATTTCATGTGATTATGAGGTTTGTAAAAATCTTTCAGACAATGATAAAAAGTATTATATGGCTATGATACTTGAATTTATACAAACCTCAATAGTTAAAAAAAGACCGCTTACCACGCAAATGGCAAGCAGTAAAACAATACTTAAAAGGAGATTTACTATGATTAAAAACAAAAAAACAACAAGTAAATTAGTATCAGTATTTTCAGTTATACTAGCTCTTGCTATGTTTTCCACAACTGTGTTTGCAAGCGGTTTGGCAAACACACTTTCTCAAAATCAAGATAGCAATATAAAATATGAAGTTTATAATGGTGATAAGTTAATATCATTTAATAATGAACCTTTTATTTATAACGATAGCTACTATTTGCCACTGCGTGAAACATTAAATGCTTTCGGTATAACTGATATAGAGTGGAATAACGGAAAAATAAATATTTCCATGCCTGATTCACCTAAAGAATATGTAAATTCTAATAGTTGCGAAATTGCTATCGGTAGTGACCAAGTGATATATGACAATGCAACATATACAATCGATTGCGTACCTATACTAAAAGATAATATTACATATGCAAGCTTGTTCTTTTTTGAGGATTTAATAAGAGTTGGACAAATTCCAGACTTTAGATTTAATGCAGTTAGAGATTTATCCCCAGAGGCTTATTATAAGGAAGGAGAACAAGTATTTATAGGAACTCTCAAAGAGCAGGATAATTTCAATCCAGATACACCAGTTAAACGAATTATCGTTGATGAGAACAGAAATACACTGGCGGTAATTCCTGTGGAAAATCAGCAATCTGAAAAACTTTCACAAATCAAAAGAGATGGCGGCGATATTGTAAATATAAACACCTATGCTAACACATTTAGTATTGGTATTATGACAATAACTGCAAATGATGAACGTATACCTGTAAGTAGCGATATTTTAATCCATAAAAACGATAAAAGAGTTGCATATATACCTATTATATGGCAGATAAGTACACCTAAACCAGATTTTTCTGATATGAATAGTTAATCAAATAATAGAGCCGATAATTTTTAACAATTATCGGCTCTTTTTATATATTAAAATAAAAAAACGAGTGTTCATTTTGAACACTCGTTGTGGTCGAGGTGACAGGACTTGAACCTGCGGCATCCTGCTCCCAAAACAGGCGCGCTACCAGCTGCGCTACACCTCGTTATCAAGCTGTCATGCTCTCTCGCTGACAGCTTTTATAGTATATCATTCTGTATATATTTTGTCAACAGTTTTTTATAAAATTTTTGAGAAATTTTATTTTATACGTCTGCCCATAAATTTGGTTTCAATAACCTCAGCTGAAACCTGCCCTGCCGTGGCATCTGCAAGAGCTTTATTGAGTGCATCTTCTGTACCCTCTGGCACTGTACAAGTTAGTGTAACATCTGCACCGTAGTCTTTTTCCTCTATTGTGCAGTTTTGCTCTGGCAGTATTTGCTCAATTATGCCCAGAAGTGAATAAGGACAAGCTATAAGCACAACTGAAAACATACTCATCTGCTGAACACCAGCGGCAGCTACTGCTATTTGTGTGCCTTTGGTATATGCTCTTACCAGTCCGCCTGTACCAAGCAATATACCGCCAAAATATCTGGTGACAACACAGCACACATCTACTAGGTTTTCATGTCTTAAAACCTCAAGTATTGGCATACCCGCTGTTCCTTGTGGTTCACCATCATCAGAGTAACGCATTATATTCCCATCACGCAGAATATAAGCCCAGCAATTATGTGCAGCGTCCCAATAGGTTTCACGCATTTGCTTTATTTTTTCGGTTGCTTCTTCGGGTGTTTCCACATGCCATAATCTACCCGTAAATTTAGAACGCTTTTCTACAAAATTGTCCTCACCATATGGCTTAAACGGTATAAAATAATCTTTCATGTGTTCCCCTCCCGATTTAATTTACTCTTTTATTTCGTATTCCTTCATCTGACCACACAGTTTATCGTCCATAATAGCTTCGACTATTGTGCCTTCTCCTGCATATTCCACTGAAAGCACCTGAGCTTCTCTATGAATTATATCAAGTGCAAAGCCGTCAGAGTATGGAATAAGCAATTTCATTTGGTGCTTACCTTTTCCGAGAGCCTTTTCAATAGCTGAAAGGAGTTCCTGTTCGCCCATACCTGTTTTTGCAGATATTGCAACACTTCCCTGCTCTAAATAAGGCAATATATCACACTTATCCGCTTTATTATAAACCAAAATTTTTGGTATTTCCTTTGCACCAAGCTGCTCTATTACCTTGTTAACAGTTTGCTCATGGATTTCCCAATCTGGGTCAGATATATCTATAACATGAAGAAGTAAATCCGCATATTTAAGTTCTTCAAGTGTTGCTTTAAACGCAGATACTAAGTGATGAGGTAATTTTCTAATAAAACCAACGGTATCACTTAATAAAATTTCCTGAGTATCTGAAATACGTTTTTTTCTTGTTGTAGGGTCAAGAGTGTCGAATAATCTGTTATTAGCCTCAATACCTGCATCTGTTAAAAAATTAAGAAGTGTAGATTTACCAGCATTTGTATAACCTACGATTGCGACAAGTGGCATTTCGGTTTTCTGACGTTGTCTACGCTGAACCGCACGAACTGCACGAACTTGCTCAAGGTCAGCTCTTAACTTGTCGATTCTGCGTCTAATATGACGTCTATCACTTTCCAGTTTGCTTTCACCTGGGCCACGAGTACCAATACCGCCGCCAAGTCTGCTCATAGACTTACCAAGACCAGAAAGTCTAGGTAAAATATATTGGTATTGAGCAAGTTCTACTTGAAGTTTACCTTCACCAGTTCTTGCTCTTTGAGCGAAAATATCAAGTATTAACGCCGACCTATCTAGTACAGTAACGCCAGTCAGTTCTTCAAGATTGCTCATCTGAGATGGTGAGAGCTCGTTATCAAAAATAACTAAATTTGCCTCGTTAGCATCTACAAGAGCCTTTACTTCCTCAGCCTTGCCTTCACCTATAAATGTCCTTGCATCAGGTGCTGGGCGGTTTTGCAAAGTCATCGCAACACATTCACCGCCCGCTGTTTCAAGCAGTGCAGCAAGCTCTGCCATAGTACGCTCATCAGAGTTTTCCTCTGGTTTAAATGAGTGACAGCTAAGACCTACAAGTACAGCTTTTTCGATTTTTTTCTCTTCGTTTAATTCTTGTAATTGCATAGTTTAACCTCCTCTATTTTAAAATAGAAATGGCAAAATAGAAAAGCCATCGAAAGCAAACGCAATCGATGGCTTAACATTACTTGTCGAGATTAAAACGCTTTTTGAAGCGATCAACACGTCCGCCGGTGTCTACCAGCTTCTGCTTACCGGTGAAGAACGGGTGACACTTCGAGCAAAC
>CALWMO010000028.1 GCA_944381965.1 uncultured Butyricicoccus sp. | reverse complement strand
ATAATTTAATTTAAGACAAAATAAGCTTCGGTGATGTTTATGAAAAAAGGTAGACATTTAGCGGAGCTTTTTTGTTTGGGTGGAACTGGTTATGCCTTAATAGAGATTTTATGGCGTGGATTTACACATTGGAGTATGTTTATAACAGGCGGACTTGTATTTATTGGACTTGGAATTATAGAAGAAAATCTTAAAAATAAAATTTTAATTTTAAGATGGATTGTTGGTACTGTTTTTATCACGCTTGCAGAGCTTTTTGTCGGAATTTGGGTTAATATATCTTTAAAACTTAACGTTTGGGATTATTCGGAAGAATTTGGAAATATACTAGGTCAGATATGCATTAGATATAGTTTCTATTGGTTTTTAATATGTACTATTGCTATGCCTGCAGCATATTGTATTTCAAAACAACTTGCATATTATAATAAAATAAGATATAATGAAATTTATGGGAAAAAGCCTAAAAAGGGGTTTGGAATTTATGCTTATTGCTTTAGATATTGGAAACAGTCATGTGAGAATTGGAATAGCCTACGGGGACGAAATTCAGTTTGTCGCCTCGATAGCAACCGACGAAAGACTGACAAAAGAGCAGTATGCATGTCAAATTCGAGATGTTCTTCAGCTTTACAATGTGCAGATAAGTCAAATCAAAGGTGCAGTGCTATGCTCAGTAGTGCCAGCGGTGACAACAACGGTTCAACAAGCTATAAAACTACTAACAGGAATAATGCCTCTTAATGTAGCTTCTGGTCTTAAAACAGGACTTGAAATTAAAATGGACAATCCTCGTTCGCTCGGAAGTGATATAGTGGCAAATGCTGTGTATGCACACAAAATAAAAAACTTTCCTTGTGTAGTTATAGACATGGGTACAGTTACCACTTTTACTGTGCTCGACAAAAATGGCACGCTTATAGGCACAGCAATAGCTTCTGGCGTTAAAAGCTCAATAGATACACTTCGTCATGTAGGTGCACAACTTCCGGCAATTCGTATGGAAGCACCTAGAAAAGGGATATTAGGACGAAATACTGTTGATGCCATGAAATCAGGCACTATTTTTGGTGCTGCAGCTATGATAGATGGTATGATTGACCGTATAAGCCATGAACTTGGTGAAAAACCGTATGTTTTATTATGTGGCGGTACAGGCGAGTTTTTAGCACCATTTATCACTAGGGATATTGTCTGTGATGCAAATGTAACGCTTAAAGGACTTATCGCTATTTGGCACAAAAACCAGAAAGGCTAATTTCCTAAATATTTTATGCACTATACTTGCAAAAATGCAAGATGGCAGCAGGAGGAAAATTATGCAAAAGAAAGATTTAAGACGTATGGTACAGATTGCACTTTTAGCTGCAATTATGATGGTAATGAGTGCCACTCCTTTGGGATATATTCCATTGCCATTTATGAAGGCAACTATTATGCATATTCCAGTTATCATTGGTGCATGTTTATTAGGCCCTAGCGTTGGTGCTGGACTCGGTGCTTTATTTGGTCTTACAAGCATTGTTATGGCTACAATTAACCCTAACATTACTTCATTTGTTTTTACACCATTTTATAGTTTTAATGAGCAATTCCATGGCAGTATTTGGAGTATAGTTGTCGCTATGCTGCCTAGAATACTTATTGGTGTAGTTTCTGGATATGTATTTATATTTATTAAGAAAATTATTTCTAATGACACAGTAAGTCTTATGGCGGCTGGTGTTGCTGGTTCTCTTACCAACACAATCGGTGTTATGGGACTGATATATATTCTTTTTGGTGAACAATATGCAATCGCGGGAGGTAAAGACCCTCAGCTTCTTTTAGGTGTTATAATAGGTGTTATAGGTACTAATGGTATTATAGAAGCAATCATTGCCGCTATATTGACAGCAGCAGTATGTAAAGCGGTTATTACTGCTTTTAAAGGTCAATTTGTTACCAATTAAAATACAAAAAGGTCTGCTGAATAAGCAGACCTTTTTTATACTTAAAAAATGGAGGATTTTAAAATGCGTGAAATAGAGTTTTGTGAGATAGGTAATATCAAAGTAGGTCATGCTCAAAATACAGAGGCTGCAACAGGTTGTACGGTAATAATATGCGATAAAATAGCACCTGCTGGTGTTGAAATTCGTGGAGGTGGCCCTGCAAGCAGAGAAACTCCACTTTTAAGCCCTGTGTCTATGGTTGAGGGTATAAATGCACTTGTCCTTTCTGGTGGTTCTGCATTTGGTCTTGATGCAGCAGGTGGAGTTATGAAATACTTAGAAGAACATAATATCGGCTTTGATGTTGGTATAACAAAGGTTCCGCTTGTATGTCAGTCATGCCTTTTTGATTTGCCAGTTGGTAGATATGATATTCGCCCTGATGCTAATATGGGTTATGAGGCTTGTCAAAATGCAAGCACAGGTAAGGTGAAAAATGGCTCGGTAGGTGCGGGTACAGGCTGTACAGTTGGAAAATTTGCAGGTAAAGAATTTGCTATGAAGGGCGGTTTAGGTACATTTGCAGTTCAAATAGGTGAGCTTAAAGTGGGTGCTATTGTCGCAGTAAATGCTCTGGGTGATATTTTTGATGTTGATACTGGTAAACAAATAGCTGGTATGTTAAATGAAAATAAAGACGGTTTACTCTCAACCGAGCAGGCTATGTATGATAATTTAACACCAAAAGAAAATATGTTTGTAAGCAATACTACAATAGGTGCGATTGTTACAAATGCAAAATTTGATAAGGCTCAGATGAACAAAATAGCGGCTATGGCTCACAATGGATTTGCAAGAACTATACGTCCTGTCCATACAACCGCTGATGGTGACTCTATTTACGCTCTTTCTGTGGGTGATATATCAGCAGATATAAATGCTGTCGGTACACTAACTGCTTATGTTATGGGACGTGCAGTTGTTAACGGTATTAAAAATGCACAAAAAATGTATGGTTTTTTAAGTGCAAATGATATATAAAATGCATATAAAACACATATATCATCATATAAAATTATTTTATTACATAATAAAATAATAAAAAATAATTTTAAATATATAAAAATAATGGTATAATATTCTATATAAAATTATTTTGGGGGATATTATGAAAAAAAATGTAATAGCTATTTCTGTTATGATATTTATGGCTATTGGTATTACTATAACATTTGTCATTGGTAATAAAGACTTATCTTCTTCAAATCAAAACCATAATGTATCAAACCAGTACTCCAGTACTGATGATAATCAACAGGTTATAGCTCAAGATATAACAGCTACTCTTGCAGTTTGTGGCGATATAATGAGCCATATGCCTCAAACTAATGATGCATGGAGTGTTAATCAAAATAAATATGATTATTCTAATATGATTTCAGGTGCTACCGAATGGGTATCAAAGGCAGATTATGCAGTTGCAAACCTAGAAACAACTTTTTCAGGTGGCCCAGATTATTCGGGTTATCCAGCTTTTAATACTCCTGATGAACTAAGTGATGCACTAAAACAAGCTGGGTTTGATATGTTGCTTACTGCAAATAACCACTCAATGGATAGAGGATATGATGGTTTAGTTCGTACTCTCGATGTGCTTGATGAGCGTGGTTTGGCTCATGTTGGCACATATCGAACGCAAGAAGAAAGAGATAAGAATAACGGAATTGTACTTGCAGATGTGGGCGGAATCTCTGTGGCTTTCTTAGGTTATACATACGGCACAAATGGTATTCCAGTAGCTGATGATAAAATGTTCTCAATAAATATTTTTAATACCGATTATATGACTAACATGTCTAATCTTGATACAGAAAAACTATTAAAAGATTTAGATTATGCTAAAACATTAGACACAGACCTCATTGCTGTCATGATTCACTGGGGAACTGAATATCAAATACAGCAAAATAATTACCAAAGAGAAATAGCTCAGTTTTTATTTGATAATGGTGCAGATATTATTTTAGGTGGACATCCACATGTTTTGCAACCTATGAAACTATACACAAAAACTGAGCAAAATGGTGAGCAAACTCAGGGATTTATTTGTTACTCACTCGGAAACTTTATTTCAGCCCAAAAAGATAGATATACAGATACAACTGTGGTTCTAAATATAGAACTTGAAAAAGATGGTAAAACAGGTAAGGCACAAGTTAAAAGTTATAACTATGTACCTATGCTTATGCTAAACCGTGGCTCAGGTGCTGATGTCAGATTTGAACTTTTAGACGTTTATAAAACCTTATCACAAAATCTACATGATACCGAGCTTAATAATAGACTAAATCAAGCAATAACAGACTGTCATAATATATTAGGGGAAAATGAAGATGTAGGCAAAATAGCCGCTTAATTTGTATTTAATTTTCTCACTGTCTTTTATTATTATTAGGAGAATAAAAAAATGGACGATATTTCAACAAATATATTTGAAAATATAAGACTAGGAAAATTTAAAATTATAATAAATAGAAATCAGTCTGTTTCACCGCGACTTTATCTAGATGATGTGCTAAAATCAATATTTCATGCACAAAATATAACATCGCCAGAAGAAATTTATAACCACTGGAAAATGTTTGTTAAAGAAGAGTATCTTAAGTATATTAATGATATATTCCAAGCAAACCATCCAGATAAACTTATAGAAATTGAATATCCTTGGAAAGATAACAAAGATAACTGGATTTATATAAGAGTTAATGGTCAACTTACAAATCATGATTCTTATATAGAGATACAAGGCTATCAGCAAGATGTAACAAGTCTATATTCACTAAGTGAAATTGATGATAAACTTTATAATATAAGAGACCCTTATAAGTATAAAAAATATTGTAATTTATATTCCGATTTCTATGATGAAATTTATGAATTGAACCTAGAAAATAATTATCTTCAAACCATATTCTTTAAAAAAAGAGTAAATAAAACCATTGATGAAAACGGTGATATTTGTGAGCTTATAAAAAATCAGGTACATAAAGATGATAAATGTGTATTATTAGAAATGCTCAAAAAAGAAAATATAGATAAAATGCGTTCGGAAAAAACTGCAAAACGTGTAGAGTTTAGAACTAAGAAAAAATCAGGCGGATATGAATGGGTTAGAATGAACTGCATGCTCGTTAGCTTAAATGGTAGAGAAAATATCTTGCTCTATGGTTACAGTATTCATGAAAGAAAACAACGTGAAGAGATTAAAAAAGAAATGGAAGCTATCGTTTCCGCAATAGTTGCAGACCATACAGCTGTACTTGATTTAAATCTTAATACAGGTAAAATTAACCATTTAAAATGCAATGCAGGTGATTATACAAGTGCTTATAATATAGATAAAATGGTTGATAACCTAATTAATGTATATGCCCAAAAAACAGAAGCATTAAAAATAAAAAAATTTCTTTCTATTGATAATTTAAGAAAAATAGCTCTTAATAATACTAAAACTTATTGTGATATACAACTTCAAAATCAAATCTTTGGCTATGGTTGGTTAAGAATTTCTGCTATTGGCAGTAAAGAAATTGATGACAGAGTTTTTCTCATGATTAAAAATATCAGCGATGATTATATGCTTGAGATACTTATGAATGAATATGTATCTAAAAACTGTGAAGACCTTTATTATATAAACTGTAATACAAACAGATTTATAAAATTTTCAGGTAAAAACATGAATTCAGATAATACATTAAAACAAGGTATTGATTATATAGCTGACGTGCAACAATATGTGGATAGATTTGTTGTAGAAGAAGACCAAGAACTCGTAAGACAAAAAATGCTCCCTATATATGTACTTGAATACCTCGAAAATACGGGATTTTGTAACCTATCTTATGGTATTATAGACGATAAAGGCGATTATAAACGTAAATTTGTACAGTTTCAGTACTATGATAAGGAAAATAGTATAATTCTTCTTATGCGTTCGGATATAACTGCAAGTTATATGCTAAGTATAGAAGAAGAACGTAAAATAAGAAAAGATGCTGTAACAGATTATTTAACAGGTGTTTATAATAGATTTGGTCTGGAAAAAGAATTTAATTCAGCTCTGCCAATGATAGGATATAGTATTTCGGCATTTATTTTACTTGACCTTGACAATTTTAAAAATGTAAATGATTTATTAGGTCATGTAACAGGTGATAAAGCTATTAAGAAAGCAGCAACTATTCTAAAACAAAATTTTAGAAATAGCGACTTGGTAGGCAGACTCGGCGGAGATGAATTCGTTATATTTATGAAAAATATTAAAAACGAGGACATAATTCCTAATTTTATGAAACGACTTCTTAAAAGCTTAAACCTTGAATTTACCGATGGAGTAAATACAGTGGAAATAGCTGCCTCTATAGGTATTTCTTTGTTCCCTAAACATGGAAAAACCTTTGATGAGCTATATAAAAATGCAGATAAAGCTCTTTATGCTGTCAAAAATAACGCTAAAAATGGTTGTGCTATATATGGTCAAAATATTATATATAACTATAATTAATAAAAGTTATAATTTCAAATTTCGTCTCATAAGGAAGTGGGAAGTTTATGAAATATAAAACACAGGATTTTAAAAATATAAAACCTAAAAAAGTACCTGTGTGGCTTAAAATTTCTGCAGTTTTGCTTTTTTCTGCACTTCTCATCTGGGGAGTTATATTGATAAGAAATAAACTGCTAAAAAATGCAAATGATATGGGTATGTATCTCGCTCAAAGTTACGCTTGGGAAGAGGAAAATAGAATTGAAATATATTCTATGTTGTTAACTGTGTGTGCAGAATACACAAATGATAAAATAGATGAAAATACTTCAGATGATGAAATATCATCTCTGCTTAAAGATTATTCAGAAAAAGTAGGTGTAACTCTTAAAAATTCTATAATAGACCCTTATGCCGTAATAAATGACAAAATAGTAGCTGCTAACCCTTGGGACGGTGATTCAGAATATGATTATGAGTCTACGGAGTGGTATCAAAAGGCTATAAGTGCTAATGGTAAGGTTATATATACTAATATTTATAGAGATGTTATTACTGGTAAAAATATGGTGACACTTGCGGTCAAGCTAAATGGACAAAATAATGTACTTGCTTTTGATATAATTATAGAGAATTTTAATATTAACGAAAATTCTGTGCAAATATCAAATAAATTCTGTTATATGTTATATGGTGCAGATGATAAGTTAATTTATTCAACAGGCTATTCATATGAACATACGCAAGAACAAAAACAGTTTGCTGATGATATAGTAAAACAAATACGTTTAGGTAAACTGCTCTCACATGATGAAACAGTTGTTGACCCCGATGGATTTAGCCGTACAGTATATTACTATGAAATGAGCAACGGTTGGTTAGCTGTTATAACAATGCATGTATCTGAAATCTTACAAGATGGTTGGAATGATGTAATAGTAGCACTTGCTATGCTTTGCGTTCTGGTTATAGGCGGTATAGTTATATTTATGCTTAAAGGATATCTTGTAAACCAAAATGTTAAATATACTATTGATACTCTTAAACTCCTTGGAGATTCTTATTACGAAATATATAGGCTCGATTATTTAACAGGTATATATAAACCTATAAAAGTTCCCGATGATGTAAAAATAAACGATAATGAAAATTATTCTGAGCTTATAGATATAATTAAATCCTCAATAGAAGATGATTATATACTTCAATTCCAAAATGATTTTAGTATAGAAAATATACGAGAGCTTATCTCAAACGGTATATTTGAATTCCAAAGAGAATATAAACGTAAATTTAATAACCAGTATAAATGGATAAGTGCTCAGATTATATATAAACAAGATATTCAGAAAAATCAGGTCGTTGTTTGTTTTAAAGATATTGACGAACAGAAAAAATATCAGTTAAACCAAAATGTGCTACTTAAAAATGCACTAGATGCAGCACAAAATAACATAAAACAAAAAACTGATTTCTTTAGCACCATTTCTCATGATATGAGAACACCTTTGAGTGCTATAATCGGTTTGTCAAGACTAGCTCACACCAAAAAAGATGATAGACAGAAAGTAGATGAGTATGTTTGTAAAATACAATCTGCTGGTGAACAAATGCTCTCACTTGTAAATAATGTGCTTGAATTATCACGAATGGAATCAACTAAGAATTCCATAAATTATACACCTATAGATATAAATAAATGTATTAGTGATTCATTGAAAATAATAACAGATAAAGTAAATGATAAAATAATAAAATTTGTATCAGATGTAATTCATCCTTATGTTTATGGTGATGCAATTAAAATAGCTCAAATTTTAAATAATTTGGTTAATAATGCAATTAAACACACCAACCCTAACGATATTATAACAGTATCATTAAGGGAAACCAATTTAGACGGAGCATTTGTTAAATATATTATCTGTGTTGAAGATACTGGGGTGGGTATGAGCGATAAAACTCAGAAAAATATATTTGAAATATGTAATACACAAAACAATGTAGAAAAAGGTTTGGGTTTGCCTATTGTTAAAATGCTTGTTCATCAGATGAACGGTGAAATATATATGGAAAGTGAAATTTCTAAAGGAAGTAAATTCACCGTTGTTTTACCTATGAAGATAACAAACAAACTCGAAATAGAAAAAATACAAGCTGATAATAAACAAAAATTAGATAAACTCAAAAATAAATGTGTTCTATTGGCAGAGGATAACCAGCTAGATGCAGAATTAATAATTAAATACCTTGAGTCTTTAGGAGTAAATGTATTACATGTTAAAAACGGTCGTGAAGCTGTAAATACCTATACAAAAAATTATAGAGATGTAAGCGTTATACTTATGGACCTCAAAATGCCTGTTTTAGATGGCTTCTCCGCTTGTATGGAGATTAGAGAATTACCTTTTGATAATGCTAAAAATGTACCTATAATTGCGGTGACAGCTCATATATCAGATGATGATATAACCCATATGTCTGCAAGCGGTCTAAGCACTTATGTTAATAAACCTATTGATTGCAATCAATTAGAACAAGTGATACTAGATTATGTAACTAGAGACCAATAAAAAAGCTGTGATGAGTTTTAAACTCATCACAGCTTTTTTTGCTTAATCACATACTTTGGTTGTCCAACCCATGTCATCTGGAATTTTACCCCATTGTATGCCTGTAAGAGTGTCATATAGCTTTTGTGTAAGCTCGCCAATCTTACCATCATTTATGTATGCTACTTCATCTTCATATCTTAGCTCGCCAACAGGAGAGATAACTGCCGCTGTACCTGTGCCGAATACCTCTTCAAGTTTACCTTCCTTAGAAGCTTCCATTACCTTTGTAATAGGTAGACGCTCTTCAGATACCTCATAACCCCATTTCTTAATAAGTTCAATACAGCTCATTCTGGTTACACCAGGAAGTACTGTGCCTACACATGGTGCTGTGTACACAACTCCATCAATCTTAAAGAAACAGTTCATCGAGCCTACTTCTTCTACATATTTATGCTCTACACCATCAAGCCATAGTGTTTGCTCATAACCTAAATCATGTGCTTTAACTTGTGATACAAGACTTGCTGCATAGTTACCACCACATTTGGTAAAACCTGTGCCACCTGGACAAGCTCTTGTATATTCATCTTCTACGAAAATTTTTACAGGGTTAATACCAGTCGAATAATATGCACCTACTGGAGAACAAATAATAATAAATTTATGATGCTTTGATGTGCGTACGCCTAAATGTGGTTCGGTTGCAATAACAAATGGTCTGATATATAAGCTTGTGCCGTCGTTATGTGGCACCCAATCCTTGTCAGTTTCTACAATGGCTTTAACTGCCTGCACAAAATCTTCTACTGAAAGTGATGGCAGACACATACGCTTATTTGTATTTATCATTCTTTCAGCATTTTTCTCTGGTCTAAATAGCTGTATAGAGTTATCAGGTAGTCGATAAGCCTTTAAACCCTCAAATGATTCCATTGCATAATGAAATACCATTGCAGCAGGGTCTAGTGTAAGTGGCTGATATGGTACAATTCGTGCATCATGCCAGCCAATGCCTTCAGTATGTTCAATTATAAACATATGGTCGGTATAATATATCCCAAAACCAAGATTGTTTTCATCTGGTTTTGCTTTCTTTTCTTTTGTGAGTTCATACTTAATGTTTAACATAAATAAGTCCCTCTTTCCCGATTAATATTTAAATTACTTTTATTTTAGACCTCACTCAAATCTTTTTCAAGTATTTTTATACATTATTATTTATTTTTTTGAATTTTTTTACCGTGATTTTCTTTCCCTCAAGGAAATTTGTCTCAAATGTCCACAGCTTTGCCTTTTTTTTGCTTATATGTTATACTTGTTATATCTAAAATTAACTTTTAAGGAGAACTTTTATGAAAAGAGCAAAGCAGATTTTATCATTTGTTATTTTAATAGCTTTGTTTATATCTATGCATGCAAATGCAAGCTCTATTGTACTTACAGCAGTTAACGATTCTTTTCTGCCACTTGAAGATAATACTATGCCAACTAAAAAAAGTGGTGAGTGGTATGTGCCATATAATGTATTTAATAACTTTAATATAATATCTTACATGCAAGATAATGGTGACTCGCTCGTTATGCAAAATGATAACCAGACAATAACTTTTTCATTATCTCAAGGTTATACTTATGATAAAAATTTAAACACTCTATCTCAGCCCGCTTACAACATAAATGATACAATATACTTGCCCGTTAAACTTATGTGTGCACAATTTGGTTTGTCATTTTCAGTTATAACTGCTGAAAACCTTATTGTACGTATATGCGACCAAAATGCCAAACTTTCAGATAGCAACTTTGTAGCTAACACAACCCAAAATTCTGAAGAAATAGTTGATGATTATAAAAATGATGGCAAAATAGAAATTCCTGTTATAAAACCAGAACCTGATAATACACCAGAACCTATCCCTCCTGAACAGCCTATAACTCCTGCAACTGTTAGACCAGATTATATTTATCTATCATTTATGGGTGAAATAAATGAGTTTTCTGGCGATTTGTTAGACACTTTACAGCTTTATTATGCAAATGCTACTTTTTTTATCCCAGTTGATTCAAAGCTTGATGATAATTTTATTCGTAAAGCTATAGTTTTAGGCAATAATATAGGATTTATTGTAAATGATGAGCAGGATATTGTAAATAAACTTGATAGTGCAAACCAAAAATTATTTAGACTAACTGGGACTATGAGCAGAATTGTAATTTCAGAAAATCAAAACCTACAGAATATTGATGAAATTAAAAATGCAGGTTATACAGTTTGGAAAACATCTTTAGTAGCTCAAGATGAAAAATATAATGCAAGCAAAACGGCTCAAAATATCTTAAACATACTTGATAACACCACTAATCCTTGTGTTATCTCTTTACATCATCAAAAATCTTCTAATGCAGCTCTTACACTTATTTTGCGTGACTTTAAAGCAAATAATGTTAAAGCCTATAAAATAACAGCTGCAAATACACCAATATAATCTCGTAAAGGAGGATATTATGCATAAATATAGAGCATTTTCCCAAATTGTTAGGGGATATAGACATGTAAAAAATGGCTCAGTTTGTCAAGATTATGCCCTTGCAAGCGATGCCGCCCCTAACTGCTCGGTTATTGTTGTAGCAGATGGTCATGGGGGAGATGATTACTTTAGGAGTGACAGGGGGGCTAAATTTATAACTCAAGCAACTGCTGCTGAACTTATGGATTTTGCTGCCGAAACAACTGTTTTACATTTGCGTGGTGCTTCAGAGCGTAGGGAACTTATGTATAAGCTTTTTGACAAAATATTAGCTAGATGGAAAGAACAAATAGAGGCTGATATATTCGATGACCCTTTTTCTGAAACTCAAATGGAAAATGTAAATCCAAAATTAAAAGAGCAATACCTAGCAGGTGAGTTTATAGAAAATGCTTATGGTACAACACTTATTGCAGCTATAATAACAGAAAAATATTGGATTGTTATTCAATTAGGTGATGGCAGATGCGTTTCTATAAGACCTGATGGCTCTTGTGAACAGCCTGTACGAGTGGACGAGCGTTGTCAGGATAATTTAACCACTTCAGTATGCGATAAAGATGCTATTAAAGAATTTAGATACTCTTTTAGTGAGCAAATGCCTGCTGCTGTTTTCGCTTTCACAGATGGTGTTGAAGCTGCTTTCAACGATATGGACGGAGCTTATGGTTTCTGTCAGGAGCTTGCATCTACTTACCTTGAAAAAGGTAAAAATGGTCTTATAAAAACTATGGAGCAAACACTTCCTACTTTAAGCAAAAAGGGGAGTGGTGATGATGTTTCTATTGCAGGGCTTATATGTAATGAAAAATTAGAACCTATTGCTGAGGTGCTTAAACTGGAGGAAAAACTCCGTAAAAGCGTTACAGAATGGGAGAACGCTGGACATTATGTTCGTGACCATGAAAAAGAACAGCATAAACTCCAAATAGAATTAGATGAGTGTCGCTCAAGAGTTTCTGTGCTTTCAAAACAAATAGAGAAAGATACGGAAACATTAGAGAAAATGCAAGACCAAATTAGGCTGCTAGAACATAATTGTAATGAATGTGAAATTAAGCTCTATGACTTAAAAGAAAAGTTGGAAGCTGAGCAAAAACTTGAACTTGAATTAGATACAAAAGTAAAACAGATGCTTGATGAACAACAGCGCTTACAAACTCAGTTAGATGAGGCTGCAAGCACAGTTGAAAATCTTATGGACGGAACAGAACAAGCCCGTAAAACAGCTGAGGAGAAGAAACAGGCAGAGGGCGAATCATTATTTGATGTAGATGATGAGGAGGATTTTACCGAGCCTTGGGCATTTGTAAATAGATAAACAATAAGCTCTCTGTACTAAGGCAGAGAGCTTACTTGTATTTGCAAAATAAAAGTCTAGCTTTTATAAGCTAGACTTTGTCTGGTGGGAAGTGGTGGATTCGAACCACCGAAGTCGAAGACGACAGATTTACAGTCTGTTCCCTTTGGCCACTCGGGAAACTTCCCATGTTCAATTTCAAATAATGAAAAGAGTGGTGGGAGGTGGTGGATTCGAACCACCGAAGTCGAAGACGACAGATTTACAGTCTGTTCCCTTTGGCCACTCGGGAAACCTCCCATATTATTCATTTCATTAAAAAATCTTTCCAGAGGAAAGATTTTAAAGTGGAGCTGGTGGACGGACTCGAACCCCCGACCTGCTGATTACAAATCAGCTGCTCTACCAACTGAGCTACACCAGCTTGTTCTCTTGTTTGTCGCCGTATCTCTCAGCGACGATGTTTATTATATAGCATATAAAGCGATATGTCAACACTTTTTGTGAAAAAAATTAAGAAAAATTTGAAAAATATTAAAACACCTCTAAAACTGCTTTAAATTGCTGTTTTTTGCAACTTTTTTGGCATTAAAAAACGGACTTTGGAATACTCCAAAGTCCGCTATTAAAAGAAATATCAAAAAATTTTTTAAAAATATTTTGAAAAATTTCTTATGCCTTGCCGTTACAGCCAAGAACGTTAATTAGCTTATGGGTAACCATATCCTTAACTGCTTGACGTGCTGGCTTCAGGTACTGACGTGGGTCGAAGTCACCTGGCTTTGTAGCAAAGTGCTCACGAATAGCAGCTGTGATTGCTAGACGAATGTCAGAGTCAATGTTAATCTTACATACAGCACTCTTTGCAGCTTCACGCAGCATCTCTTCTGGGATACCGATAGCATCTGGTAGGTTGCCGCCAAACTCGTTTACCTTCTTTACAAACTCCTGTGGAACAGAAGATGCACCATGAAGAACGATTGGGAAGTTTGGTAGACGACGGGATACATCTTCCAG
>CALWMO010000027.1 GCA_944381965.1 uncultured Butyricicoccus sp. | reverse complement strand
TATCATCAGAAAATACTATTTTTAAATTTCTGTTAAATACCTCATAACCTGCAGTTTTAAAGCTCACTACTGCTAAAAAACCATTTACATCTATTTGCAAACTTGATGGATTTATGCCTATATTTTTTAATAAATCATTAGTTTCACTTTTTACAGAGCTTTCATCTGGTTTTTTATAATTTTGAGGGGTTATGACTGCATTTATTTCACCGCTATCACTCCAACTTACCTCTCCAAGCTCACTTTTAAGGCTTAGGGATTTATCACCGTTTATTTGCTCTGCATCATCGCCTAAAAGCTTATGAGCAAGCTTTAATTCATCTGTTCGGCTTTGGTCTATAATGAGCTGTGGCATCATTGCCTCTTTAGGTAAAGACATATCTTTCATTGTTATACCACTGTCAGCGAGCACGATTTGCAAATTTTTAAACATTTCTTGTTCACGTTTTTGCTCACTTGCCCATTTAACAACCAAAACACCCGCTAAAAAAGTATCGACAAGTAATAAAATAATAATTAAAATACTTTTAATTTTACCCCATTGCAAGTGCATTTACCTCCTTTACATTTAAAATCTGTAAACGCATTGTGCAGTAAAATTCATTTGTTCATCTTGAGTATAGACAAGCATAAGTCTAAAAAGCTCATTATTAGAAGCTGCTGCTGCCTGTCTAGTAGGTATTACAGCCGTTTGTTCACCTGTTTGGCTGAAATTTCTAAGTTCAAACCTAGCTTCCATAAGCCTATTGTTTTGTATAACAAGCTGAGCAAAAGGTGTTTCTGTTTTAACTGGAATACCACCTATACACTGAATAAAAGTGAATACTTTTTCATCATCATTTTGAGTTATTGCATAAAGCATTGCCTGTGAAGTATCACCCATACTATTTTGCACTTCTCTAACAAGAGTTACTGCTAAATCCATTTGGACTGTAAGCTCATTTGCATACTCAGGGTCACTACTTACATTTATACCGCCTTCATTCGCAGAAGCGTTAAAAATCACCGTACCATCTTTGGAAACATGAAGTGTACTATAATCCTCCACAAAAACCATAGTTTGACCTTGATTTTCCTCATATCTATTTACATATAAGTCATATGAAAAAGCGGATAATAAATTAGTAAGACTTGTTCCATTTTGAGCATCTAAAAAGTCTGGTATACTTACAGAATATTTTTCTGCCTGAACTGTATCGTTTTCAAAAATGAGTGTATCAGGTCTAATTTTTTGGAACATATCGTCATCAGCCGCAAACATGCATTTATTGGTCGGTAATTTAACTACATCAATATCCCATTTTTTTATATTTGTACTTTTCTTTTTAAATCCATTCATTGTATGAATATAAAGCGTGCCGGTTTCATCAAGCCAAATTATATCAGTAGCGGTTTGCTCTTTAGATATTTGACCCATCCAGTTTGCTAAAAGAGATATTGGTAAACTGCCCTCATAACCGAAATAAATGCCATCTGATTTTAAACTCTGCTTTAATTCTGATAAATCTGTCGACTGAAATTCACCTTGTGCAGCAAGTGCTTTACCAATAACCTCATACATTGCATCATAGAGTACAGACACAGATGCTTCGTGATATTGTGCACCATTTGTTTTTCCTTCATCTTTAATAGCTATTCTAGTTGGCATAGCGGCTGGATTGTTGCCTGTTTTTATTTCAAATCCATTTACACCATAGGTTACACGCTGATAAAGCGAAGCAAATATAGAATCTTCAGGCACACTTGAAGTATCAAGATATGAAAGCCATGCAAATGCAGTAAGTGGAAACATTGCAATAAATAAAAAAAGTAAAATTAAATTTTTTAGTCTGTTTCTTTTTTGCATTCTACATTACCCTCTTGCTCAATCGGAAGAAGTATAGTAACTTCTGTGCCTTTATCGGTTTCACTTTCAAGGAATATTTTTCCGTTATGAGCTTTAACCATTTCTTTGGCTATCGCAAGCCCTAAACCCGTTCCGCCTTTTTCTCTTGACCTTGCTTTATCCACTCGATAAAAACGCTCAAACAGTCTAGGTATATCCTCTTTTGGAATACCAATACCATTATCAACAACACGAATACGCACTGTTTTAACATCCATCTGGTCTGCGAATAAAAATATTCTGCCACCATTTGGTGTATATTTTATAGAGTTTGAAATTATATTTACAACTACCTGCTCAAGACGCTCTTTATCTCCCACAATTTCAGGAAGTGGCTTTGGAACATACATTGCAAGTGAATGACCATTTTTTTGAGCTTCAAGCTCCATAGCAGTATAAATATTTTCAAGCATTTGCTGAACCGAAAAACGTCTAAAAGATAAATCCATTCTGCCATAATCAAGCTTAGAAAGTGTTAGTAAATCCTTAACTATGCGTGTCATTCTGTCAGCCTCACCAGTTATAACACTTAGAAAACGTTTTTCAGTGTCTGGTGGAAGTTCTCCTGCTGCGTCCATAAGCGTTTCTGTGTAGCTTTTAATATTGGTAAGCGGAGTTCTAAGCTCATGTGACACATTAGCAACAAATTCACGTCTTGCATCATCTAGTTTTTTCTGCTCTGTTATATCGTGAATAACAGCAATAATACCACGTTCACTTTCTCTTGCACCAAATGATGCAAGGAGTACCTGTAAAACACGATTTTTTCTCTTTATTTCATAGCTTACAGAGCGTTTCTGTGCTAGTGACTCTGGAAGTTCTATGTCAGTAAACACATCTTTAAAGCTCATATTTTCGTTAAAGTTTATATCTAATAAACGCTCGGTTGCAGGGTTCATATGAATAACTTTACCATTCATAGAAAACGCTGCAACACCATCTGACATATGTAAAAATAGTGTGTTTAACTTATCTCTTTCGTCTTGCACCTCTCCTATGGTGTTTTGAAGCATTTCAGCCATATAGTTAAATGTTTCCGAAAGATTGCCTATTTCGTCACCCGATTGTATTTCCAGTCTATGGCTATAATCGCCCGATGCTACAAGTTTTGCTTGTTTAGTTATGTTTTCAATCGGAGTTGTTATAGTTTTGCTAAGCAAAAAGCTGAGTAATACTACAACTAAAAGTCCAAAAAGCATTGCCTCCATAACAATACTAAAAAAACGCCATGAAAGCTCTTGTATTTCCTGTTTATCATCTTTAATATAAACAATAAAAGTTTCATTTTCACCCTCTACAGGGTATGCAGCATCAATATAATGGTCTATAACTGCATTTTTAAGTCCTATTTGACCTGCCATAGCAGATAATAAATTAGGTGTTATTGTGATTTCTGCACTGCCTTTTTCTCTTGAACCGCTTAAATAATTACCTGCACTATCTAATATATAATAATTTCTATGACTATCAATACCCAGCGAACCCGCTCTTACATTAATCATTTCGTTTAGCTGCTCGGCTGCATTTTGCTCATGAGCAGCTTCTTCCATAGCTTCTCTTAAATCAAAAGTAAAAACTCTGGTCATCTGGTCTTGAAAATCTTTAAGATAATAGTTACCGACACTATTTATAAGAAATGTGCCGGTAACAGCCATAACAGATATAATAAGCAATATCAAAATAAGAACTAATTTCATGTGCAGACTGCGAAACACACCAACAGTCATTTTTTTATTATTTTCCATGAATAGCCCCTTAAATACTTTCTAATTTTTCTGTTTCTGAGAAGTAATATCCTAGTCCACGTTTAGTGATAATATATCTAGGCTGAGCTGATTCATCTTCTATTTTTTCACGAAGTCTACGAATAGCAACATCAACAGCTCTTAAATCGCCATAATATTCATAACCCCAAACCTTTTCCATAAGCTGTTCTCTTGAGTAAACCTGCCCTGGAGTAGCTGCTAAAAATGTTAAAAGCTCAAATTCTCTAACAGATAAATCAAGCTGTTTGCCATGTTTATAAATTGAACCATTAGATGTTTTAATCTGTAAACCATCTGATGAAGTCGTTTTCACTTCATCATCACTTGGCAAACTTCTTCTCATATTAGCTTTAACTCTAGCCATCAGTTCACGCATAGAGAAGGGTTTTGTTATATAATCATCTGCCCCAAGTTCAAGCCCTAAGATTTTATCTGTTTCTTCTTCTCTGGCTGTAAGCATAAGAATAGGCACCTGTGAGCTCATACGCACCTTTTTACACACTTCAAAACCGTCCATTTGAGGTAACATAACATCTAATAATATTAGGTCAGGTGATTTTTCAAGTGCTAATTTTAAGCCATCAGCACCATTATTAGCCTCTAAAGTTTGATAACCCTCACGCTGTAAGTTAAACACTAATATATCAGCGATAGCTTTTTCATCTTCCACCACAAGAATGGTTTTTGACATAAATTTTCTCCTTTCCTATGGTGATTAGGTTTTACCCAATCAGACCGTTTAATCTTGCTCTATAAGCTGCCATAACAGTTTTAGCATCACGAATTTCATCAGATGCAATTTTCTTTTCAAGCTCTGAAAATGGCATACGAACATATTCTACAAATTCATCTTCATCAGGTGAGATTTCACCAGCAGTCAGACCAGTTGCCGCAAAAAGATATACAATTTCATCAAGGAAACCTGGAGATGGGTAAACCTGACCCAGTTTTATCATATTTTGAGCTGTAAAACCTGTTTCCTCTTTGAGTTCACGTCTGCCACAGCTTTCAATATCCTCCTCTGCACCGTGGTCGAGTTTACCAGCTGGAATTTCATAAATAACCTCTTTATAAGGATATCTAAACTGACGAACTAGAATAACATTTCCTTCATCATCTATTGGCAGTATACCAACACCGCCAACATGTTCACAAACCTCACGAATTGCTGGTTTACCGTTTGGCAGTTCTATATTATCAACTCGTGCAGACATAATTTTTCCACGAAAGTGATATTTTTGGTCTAAAGTTTTCTCTATAAAGTCCATTTTAGTTATCCTCCTTTATAATTTTAACTATATAAGCATTTTGAGGCTCTAAAGCTATTGACTCAAGTTCATTTTCATCTATAAATATTTCTGGCTGACCAATAACAGGTATTATCTCGTTTGCATTTTCCACTGCATAACAAATGGTTTCATAGCCACGATTTACAAGTATAAGCATTTGCTCGTCTTGTATTTGACGCTCATATATTAAAACATCATTATCAGCTTCTAAAAATCTTAACTGACCTTTGTTGAGAGCTTTGCTATTACTTCTAACTTTGCCGAGCTTTTTATAAAACTCTAAAATTTCTGTATCCTCATTCCCCCAAGGATAAGTTCTTCTGTTAAATGGGTCTTCATAACCTTGTTGACCTGCCTCATCACCATAATAAATAGTTGGTGAACCTGGCATAGTAAATTGTATTATAGCAGCCATAAATAGCTTGCGTTTTGCCATTTCACGTTCTTCACCTTCAAGCCAGCGATAAGCACGAAAATCTCTACTTTGGCTCCAATCGCTAGGGTTTGCACCAAATAAAGTTAAAGCTCTAGGTGTATCATGAGTGCTTATAATGTTCATAAGGTTATAGAAAACTGCTGTTGGATAATTCTCACGCAGAGTTTCCATTCTTTCCACAAAATCCTCAGCCGATGCACCACATAAATAAGCAAGTATACCGTCACGAAGTGGGTAATTCATAACGCTGTCAAGTTCGCCACCTTGGAAGTATTTACGTCTAACATCATAGCTTATTTTATTTGACGCATCTTCCCAAACTTCACCTATAACAAGTGCATCTTCCTTGACACTTCTTGCAGCAGAGTTTAGTTTTGCTATAAACTCATCTGGCAGCTCATCAGCAACATCTAAACGCCAACCAGATGCACCAGCATTAAGCCAATGTTTAATTACGCTGTCGTCACTTTCGATTATATAATCAAGGTAAGCTTCATTCATTTCATTTACCTGTGGCAAGGTGTATATTCCCCACCAAGAAGAATATTTATTAGGCCACTCGGAAAAATCATACCAAGAATAATATTTTGAGTCTTTGGACTGATATGCACCTACGCTGTCATAGTTGTTTCTCGCATTAAAATATTCACTGTCATAGCCTGTATGACTGAAAACACCATCTAAAATGACACGCATACCGTATTCTTTAGCTTTTGAGCAAAGCTCTTTAAAATCTTCTTCAGTACCCATCATAGGGTCAATATTTTTATAGTTACCTGTGTCATATCTATGATTTGAAAACGCCTCAAAAATCGGGTTAAAATAAATTGTTTTAACATTTAAACTTTTAAGATAATCGAGCTTTGAAATTACACCTTTAATACTTCCACCAAAGAAGTCATTATTCCAAATTTCACCCTTTTCATCAGGCAAATAAACAGGTATATCTGACCAGTTTTCATGGATATTACGAGTTGTACGCCAACCTGTTTTTTTAGGAACTTCGGTTCTACAAAAACGGTCAGGAAAAATATTATAAGTTATACCTTGCCCAAACCAATCAGCGACTTTATAATCTCCATTAAAAACAGTGAGCTGGAACATGTCGGATAAATCTTTTCTTACATCACCAAGACCACCAACAGTTTTTACAATATAATATTCTTCATATGCAGTGATTATTTTAAATGCATACCAATAAAGCCCTGCATCACCTGCTTTAAAATTCACTTTATAGCAATCACGATAACCTTCATATCCATTCCAATTCATAGGAATATATCTAGGCTCATTTTCATTATCCGCTTTTATAATAAATTCAGCATATAAAACACCAGTATTTCTTCTTGGATATATGCAAATTTCAACATCATCTCCAGCTTTAACTGCACCAAATGGTTTTTTATATGCTTCTAATCTTGAACAATAAATACTTGAAATTTCACTCATTAAAAATATCTCCTTTTTTATTTAAGCTAGTAATAAGCTTAAACAGTGCATAGCGATACATAGTAAGTATAACACATTATAATATATTTTTTAAGTGTCAGTGACTGTTTTATTAACAAAAAAAAGTAAAAAAGCTGTCTATAACTAAATAGACAGCTTAATAGTTAGAATGAAAATTTAGAAGGCACACGCCAAATATTTTGTGCATATTCAGCAACCGAACGGTCAGCGGCAAATCTACCACTATTAGCAATGTTAATAAGAGCCATATAGTTCCAATTTTGAGGGCGTAAATACATTTGAGAGGCACGTTCTTGAGTTCTGCAATAAGATGCAAAATCATGACCTATGCGATAATAATCAATTTCATTATTTGCTTTAAATGCAGCATCTAATACATCTTTATAATTTTCACCATCGCCAAAGCCTTGTTCAATTAGTTCTATTGCATATTCAAGTTCTGGGCACATATGATTATAATCTTCTGGTCTTACTCTACCTGTAAAAGCCTCACTTGGCTGAGTGCCAAATAATAGGATATTTTCACGACCTACAGTTTTTTCAATTTCTATATTAGCACCGTCCCATGTGCCAATAGTAATTGCACCATTCATCATAAACTTCATATTGCCAGTACCCGATGCTTCACTTCCTGTAAGCGATATTTGCTCGGAAAGGTCGGCTGCAGGTACAATTATTTGGGCTAATGAAACATTATAATCCTCTAAGAAAACAAATTTAATAAGGTTATTTACTTCTTCGTCATTGTTAACCATATCAGCTATTGCATGAATAAGTCTGATAAGTTTCTTTTCTGTTTTGTGTGACGGAATAGCCCTAGCACACATAATAAAGGTTCTTGGCACTAATAATGGTTCTTCTTTTTTCTTAATTTTATTATAAACAGTTAGAACATGCATTAAATACATTAGATGACGTTTATGCATATAAATATTTTTGCAATGTACATCAAACATAGTATTTACATCAACTTTTATACCTGTTTTCTCAAGTATATATTCAGCTAAACGTTTTTTGTTTTTTAGCTTAACCTTACCTATAGCATCTAAAAGGTTTTGGTCATTACCAAGACCAGCTAAAACGTGTAACTCTGATGGGTGTGTAATAAATCCATCACCTATTTTAGAAGATATCAGATTAGTAAGCTCAGGATTTGCCTGACAAAGCCAACGTCTTATGGAAATACCATTTGTTATTTGTCTAAATTTTGCAGGATAAATTGAATACAAGTCTGGGAACACATGGTTTTTAAGCATTTCGCCGTGTAGCGTAGAAACACCATTTACTGAAAATGAACCAATTACAGCAAGATTTGCCATATTTATATTATTATCACTTATTACAAGCATTCTATTTATTTTATGCATATCGTCTTTATAATAAGCATTAAGCATGCCTTCATATCTGCGGTTTATCTCATTTATAATTGACATAACTCTAGGCAAAAGCTCACTCATCATATTAACAGACCAAAATTCCAAACCATCTTGACGCATTGTATGGTTTGTATAAACTATAGATTGAGTTGTTATATTCCAAGCAAATTCCCAACTCATTTTTTCTTCATCTAATAAAATACGCATTAGTTCAGGTATTACTAAAGCTGAATGGGTATCATTTAAATGAATTACATTTTTTTCGGCGAAGTTTTCAAGTGTACCATATATTTCCTTATGTTTTTTGCAAATATCTTGAACTGTTGCAGATACCAAGAAATACTGTTGTTTTAACTTTTCTCTTCTACCTTCTCTAGTTATATCATCGTTTATAAGCATTTTAGATATATTTTCGGCAGCTTTAATTTTTTTATCATCATCAAGTGAAGGACTTTTTGCCTGCCATAATCTAAGCTTTACAGTATGTTCAGTATTATAACCAGATATAACCATATCATAAGGCACAGCAAACACTTCTAAAGAGTCTTTATAATGTATTTCTAATGCATCATTTTGCCATATTTCATGGATTTCGCCACCGAATTTAACTGTTTTAATATCATTTTCTTCTTTAGTCTGCCAAACTGCCCCAGTTTCAAGCCATAAATCTGGAAGTTCTATTTGCTCACCATTTTGTATTTTTTGAATGAAATTACCTTCTTCATATCTAATGGTATATCCTATACCTGCAACATCAATAGTAGCCGTAGCATCACCATAGCATGCTGCAAGTCTACCGATAGAACCACCACCAAGACCTGCATCTCTTTCTGCAGCGAAAACCTTATTTATATCAATTTGCAAGTCATCGCAAGCATCTTGTAAAGCCTCCAAAATACCAAGATTATATGCATTATTTTTCAGTGAACGACCAAGCAAAAATTCCATACATATAAAATGCACTTTACGTTCTAATCTTTGCATTTTTTCGGTTTTGATAGATGCTTCATAAAGCTCAGACTGAATATACTTTGCACAAGCTTTATATATTTGTGTATAGCTTGCTTTAGATATATCATCTAAATTAAAATCTTGTTTTAAATTTTGTAAAATATGGTTTATAATTTCCCTTTTACGATATTGTTTTGCCATGCTTTTTACTCTACGCCCCCAGCCTTATTATTTACTTGAGCGGTATCTCTAAAAATGAAATACCGCTCATTTTTCTTGTTTTGAATATTTTAAATAGATTTGTAAAGTTCTTCGTATATTTTAGCAGAAGCAGACCAACTAAAATCTTCCTTCATACCGCTTGTAACAAGTTTTTTCCAAGCGGGTTTATTATAAGTGAACACTCCACAAGCTTCTCTTATTACATGAAGCATATCATGTGCATTATAGCTATGGAATGTAAAGCCATTACCAGTTCCAAGGTAATCTACAAATGCATGAACAGTATCTTTAAGACCACCTGTTTCACGAACGATAGGAATAGTACCATAATGCAGTGCTATCATTTGAGCTAAACCACAAGGCTCTGATTTTGAAGGCATTAAAAACATATCGCTACCAGCGTATATTTTACTTGCAAGTTCAGCAGAGAACATAATATTAGCAGAGATTTTATCAGGATAGCGTCTTTTAGCTTCAATAAACATTTGCTCATAACGCCATTCACCCTTACCAAGTACAATAAGCCTGATATCATCTTGTAAAATTTCATCTAATACAGCTTCTACAAGGTCAAGACCTTTATGCCCTGCAAATCGAGAAATTATAGCAATAACAGGTGTGTCTTCTGTTCCTTCAAGACCACACATTTCAAGTAATTCTTTTTTATTTTCGAGCTTGTTTTTAACAGTTCTTATTGTATAGTTTTTAAACAGATATGGGTCTGTTGAAGGGTTATAAACATCTAAGTCTAATCCATTTAATATACCATGCAGCTTATAACTGAAATCACGAAGGATAGGGTCTAAGCCATGACCATAGTACGGAGTCTGAATTTCCTCAGCATAAGTTGGCGATACAGTAGTAACTGCACTACTTGCCACAATAGCAGCCTTCATAAGATTGACATCACCGTCCATAGCCATAAAGCCTGAACGATAATGAGCGTCATCAATACCTAAAACATACTCAAGTATTTCTCTGCCATAGCGACCCTGATAAGCGATATTGTGAATAGTAAATACTGTTTTAATGCCTTGATAATACTCACGACCAGAGAACATTAAATTATAATAAACTGGCACAAGAGCTGTTTGCCAATCATTACAATTTATAACATCTGGTTTAAATTCGATATCTGGTAAAATTTCCAGTACAGCCTTGCTAAAGAAAGCGAAACGTTCAGCATCATCATATTCACCATATATCTGAGTGCGTGAAAAGTAGTATTCATTATCAATAAAATAATACTTAACACCAGACTCTTCATAAACAAAAACACCGCAGTATTGGTTTCTCCAACCAAGCTGAACATAAGCGTTTTTTACATAAGTCACTTTATCACGCCATTTTTGCTCAATAAGGCTATAATATGGACAAAAAACAGCTACTTCATGACCTAAAGCTGCAAAAGCCTTAGGCAAAGAACCTGCAACATCACCAAGACCACCAGTTTTTATAAAAGGAGCTACCTCACTGGCAACATACATAATTTTCATAAAATGCACCTCCAAACAGTTAAGGGATGCACAACGCATCCCGTCAGCTGTTATTTTTATATTACAGAGCTTTTAGCAATAACGACAGGATAATTTTCATGTCCCATCATAGTTCTACCATCACGAATTGTAACGCCTCTGTCTGTTATGATATGTGCAAGAGATGCACCATTTAGTATTCTACCGTTTTCCATAATAATAGAATTACTTACTACAGCATCTTTTTCCACTAAAACATCTCTAAAGAGAACAGAATTTACAACCTTACCTTCAATATGACAACCATCAGCGATTAAGCTATCCTCAACCTTTGCCTTATCACCATAATAAGCAGGAGATTCATCGCAAATACGTGTATAAATAGGTCTTGTACGAAGGAAAACCTCATCACGAGTTTCCTTGTCAAGCATATCCATATTAGCCTTAAAATACTGATAAGTATCTTCTATTTTACAAGCATAAGCACTAAACAGATAGCCACCGATTTTGCTGTCTGTTAAAGCACGAGTTAGAAGTTCACGTTCAAAATGTATACAGTTATGGGTTACACAGTCAGCAATAAGATGAATTAGATACTGACGGCTCATAACATAAACACCTAGAGCTTCATGTTTACACTTGCTGTCGTTGCTATCACCAACACGAATATCAACAATTTCCTTTCTGCGGTTCATTTCACAGTAAGTAGAAAGACGGTTTTCCTTACCCTTCTTGGTAACAACCATTGTGATGTCGTTTTCAGCGTCAATATGCTGCTGAATAACTTCATCAATAGGAATATTTGCTATAACATCTCCATCAGCTAGAACTACATATTCAGCTCTATTTTTTTGAAGGAAGTCAATAGCACCAGAAAGTGCATCAATTTTACCACGATACTCACCAACTACAAGTGGAGAGGATTTTTTAGAATAGCTATAAGGAGGCAACATGGTAACTCCGCCATTTTTACGGGATAAATCCCAATCCTTGCCATTTCCAATATGGTCAATCAAAGATTGGTATTTGTCTTTCATAAGCAGACCGATACGGAAAATACCTGAGTTAACCATATTAGATAGCATAAAGTCTACAATACGATATCTGCCACCGAATGGAACAGCGGCAACTGTACGATGTTCTGTAATTTCACGCAGGTCATTGTCGTTATCAACAGCAATGATAATGCCTAACACGTTTTTCATTTGTATGGTTCCCCTTTTCCTTAAATCTCATCTGGAAGATCTTTATCTGCCATTTCCTTAGCCTTTAGTACGGCACCCTTACCGATTTTAACTTCGGCAGCAACTACTGCAACGCCCCAATCATCAGGGCCAACTTCTGTTGGAGTACCTCCTACCTGAGCTTTTTCACATATGCGAGCGTTTTCAGCAACGATTGCATAACGCACAACCGCACCTGGTTCAACAACAGCACCTGGCATTAGTATAGAATATTCAACTTTTGCACCTTTACCAATAGTAACATCTGAGAACAGAACGGACTCAGAAACGTCACCCATAATTTCACAGCCCTCAGATACCAGTGAATGAGTAACCTTAGCATCTTTGCTTGTATAATGTGGAGGTGCACCGTTATTTCTGCCATAGATTTTCCAGCTATCATCAGTAAGATTAAGACCAGATTTAGGACTTAAAAGATCCATATTTGCTTCCCAGAGTGACTCAATAGTACCAACGTCTTTCCAGTAGCCTTCAAAGCGGAAAGTAACAAGCTTTTCACCTGCAGCTAACATATCAGGGATAATATCCTTACCAAAGTCATAAGATGACTCTGGTTTTTTCTCATCATCAGTTAGGTACTGACGGAGTTTTTTCCAAGTAAAGATATATATACCCATAGAAGCGAGTGTTGACTTAGGTTTTTTTGGTTTCTCCTCGAATTCATAGATAGTGCCATCTTCATGACAGTTCATGATACCGAAACGAGAAGCCTCATCAAGTGGAACATCAATAACAGCTATTGTAGCATCTGCACCTGTTTTTTTGTGTTGCTGAAGCATTTTGTTATAATTCATCTTGTAGATATGGTCACCAGATAGAATAAGAACATATTCTGGGTCATATTCATCGACAAAACCGATATTCTGATAAATAGCGTTGGCAGTACCCTTATACCATTCTGACGTTTTGCCTTTCTGGTAAGGAGGCAAGATATAAACGCCACCATTTAAGCGGTCTAAATCCCAAGTTTGACCTGCACCTACATAAGCGTTAAGAGCATGAGGCTCATACTGTGTAAGCACACCAACAGTATCAATACCAGAGTTAATGCAGTTAGATAGTGGAAAGTCGATAATTTTATACTTACCACCGAAAGGAACTGCTGGTTTTGCGACTTTTGTTGTCAGTACATATAATCTGCTTCCCTGTCCACCTGCAAGGAGCATTGCAACACATTCTTTTTTGCGATACATGATGTGATTCTCCGTTTCTTTCACAATACTTTAAGATTTTATGAAAGCGGTGAGCTATATGCTCAATTCCGCTGTTATAACAATTATTTATCTGATGTTTTCTTTGTGGTTTTTCTAACATTTGTGCGTTTTGTAGCAGTTTTAGAAGTAGTAGACTTCTTGCTTGCTGTTACCTTAGTTTGAGTTACACGTTTTGCACGAGGCTTACCACGAAGGAACATAACAGAAAGAGGTGCTATTTTAAGGTCGATAATATTTTCCATTCCATGAAGTTCAGAGGCCTTAGTGCGTTTTTTACCGTTAGAAACGCCACTGCCACCGAATTCCACTCCATCTGATGAGAATATTTCCTCATAAGTTCCAGCAAAAGGAACACCTATTTTGTAGCTTTCGTGATAAACAGGGGCAAAGTTAGCCACACAGATAATTTCGCTTCCATCTTTTGCAATTCTACGAAATGCTATTATATTGTTGACATTATCGTCATGAGAAATCCATGAAAATCCATGCCAATCGGTATCATTTTCCCAAAGTTCTTTGTTGTCAAGATAGAACATATTAAGAGCTTTTACATAAGAACGCATTTGTCTATGAGAGTCATAGCCTAGAAGCATCCAATCCAATTGTCTTGCCTCTGACCATTCAGAGAACTGACCGAACTCACCTCCCATAAAGAGCATTTTCTTTCCTGGATGTGCAATCATA